>JBKPDG010000221.1:0-5190 GCA_046727755.1 Actinomycetota bacterium | reverse complement strand
GTCGACGTCCTGGGCGGCGTCCCCTCCGACGCGGTCCGGGCCGGGTTCAAGTTGCTGCGGCCGGCGTCGGAGCTTCAAACCCAGATCAACCTGTGGTGGAATCTGTGGAACGACAACTACGTGCGCGGCTACAAGGCGCTCACCCAATGGGCGAACGACTACAAGCCGTTCCCGCGCGAGTTCTTCCGCCAGTGGGTGAAGGACTTCTACCAGCAGAACAAGCTGATCCGAGGCGAGCTCCGGATGGGCGGGCGGCGCGTCGATCTCCATACCATCGCGTGTCCGGTCCTGGCGATCGGAGCCAAGGAAGACAACATCGCGCCGCCGGGCTGCGTCAAACCACTGCTCGAGGTGGTGGCCAGCAGCGACCGGGAGTACGTGGAACTTCCGGGCGGGCACATCTCGCTCATCGCCGGACGAAGCGCATCCGTGCATTGCTGGCCGAAGGTGTCGGCCTGGCTGGCCGCGCGGTCATGACCCCGGAGACCAGGGGAGGGGGCGGAAGCGTGGCGGACAATCCGAGCCAGCAGCTGTTCGACCTCTGGAAGCGGCAGATGGAGGAAGGGGCCCAAGCCTGGCTGAAGATGATGGGGCAGTCTGCACCCGCCGCGTCCGCTCCCGACCTGACCGCGTTCTGGCGTCCGTTCCTCGACCAGAGCATGGCGGCGTGGGCGAAGGTCATGACCCAGGGGGCGGCCTCTCCGGAAATGATGACGCAGTGGAAGCAGTTCCTCGACCAGTGGATCGCGGCCTGGGCGCGCGTGCTCGAGCAGTCGATGTCCACCGAGGCCTTCGCCCAGGTGCTCGGCAAGCAGCTCGAGGCCTCCTTGAACGTGGCCAACCCCGCCCGGAAGGCGGCCGAGCAGTACATCGAATCGACGCTTGCCTCCATCGGCCTGCCGTCGCGGAGCCAGGTCGTGGCACTGGCCAAGCAGGTGGTCCAGCTCGAGGAGAAGATCGAGGGGCTGGAAGACCGGTTGGATGCGGTGCTGGAGCGGCTCCGGCAGGTCGTCCCGGCCCGGGAGATGAAGGACCGCGCATGATCGGCATCACCATCGACAGCATCCAGGTGGGGGACAGCGCGGAGATCACCCGCGTGGTGGCCGATGAGGATATCGCCGACTTCGTGGAGTCGGTCGGCGACTACAACCCGATTCACTCCGATCCGGCGTATGCCGCCGGCACGGCCTTCCGGGAACGGATCGCTCCCGGGATCTGGACGGCGGGGCTGATCTCGGCGGTGATCGGAACCCGGCTCCCGGGTCCGGGCACCGTGTACCTGACCCAGGACCTCAGATTCGTCAAGCCGGTGCGGTTCGGAGACACCATCGCGGCCCGCGTCGAGGTGGTCGACGTCAGCCCCGAACGGAACCGGGTCCGCATGCGGACGGTCTGCACCAACGAGCGCGGAGAGCAGGTGCTGACTGGCGAGGCCCTCGTGATGCCACCGCGGACGCCCGTCACGTACTCACGCCGAGGGCACGAGGTGAGCAGCCCCGCGTTCTGGGCGCTCGGGCCCTGGGCCTGGCTCGCCCAGGCCGCCGCGTTCTGGGGACTGGTCGGTCTGTCCGCCTGGGGCGCCATCGCTCCCCGCTCCAGCCGCTAGCAGGCGAACGCCAGGAGGGCTCCCCATGCGCCTCGATCGCCGGTCGATGGAGACCCTGCTCCTCGTTCTCGTCGTGCTCGCTGGAGTGGCGCCCCGCGGGGCGCTCGCCCAGTCGAGGTACAAGGAGGCGCCGGTGCTGGCCGAGCAGGTCAAGGCCGGGAAGCTGCCGCCGGTGGACCAGCGCCTCCCGTCCGAGCCGCTGGTTGTTCCCGTGGTCGAGCGTACCGGGCAGTACGGCGGTGTGTGGCGCCGGGCGTTCCTGGGACCCGCCGACGCCAACAACTACGTACGCGTGGTGTACGACGCGCTCGTGCGGCACTCGCCCGACGGCTCCAAGATCGAGCCGAAGATCGCGGCCGGCTGGGAGTCGTCGCCGGACTTCCGGCAGTGGACGATCAAGCTCCGCCCGGGCGCCCGCTGGTCGGACGGAGCGCCGTTCACCGCGGACGACATCCTGTTCTGGTACCAGGACGTGCTCCTCAACAAGGACCTCGTGCCGTCCCTCCCCTCGTGGATGAAGAACGCCGACTCCACGCCGGCCGCCGTCGAGAAGGTCAGCCCGACCGCGGCGCGCTGGACGTACAAGCAGCCCAACACGCTCGTGCTCACCGCACTGGCGAACGCCGACGGCGGCGACCGGACCTACGCGGCCTTTCTCCCGGCGCACTACCTCAAGAGGTTCCACGCGAACTACACGAAGAAAGACGAGCTCGACAAGCTCGTGGCCGCCGCCGGCTTCAAGACGTGGACGGAGCTGTTCGCCGCCCGCAACGCGCCGCCCGAGAACCCGGAGCGCCCGACGATGGGCGCCTGGGTGCCGGCCAGCCGGGTGAGCGACCAGGTGTTCACGCTCAAGCGCAACCCCTACTTCGTCGGCGTGGACCCGAGCGGCAACCAGCTGCCCTACCTGGACGAGGTGCGCTTCACGTTCTTCGCCGACATCCAGGCGCTGAACCTGGCCGCCATCGCCGGTGACTTCGACATGCAGGAGCGTCACATCCAGATGACCAACTACCCCGTCTTCAAGGAGAACGAGAAGGCCGGGAAGTATCGTGTCATCACGTGGCCGACCTTCGGCGGCGCCGACGCCGTCGTCCAGCTGAACCAGACGTACCGGGCGGATCCGGACCTCGGCAAGCTGATGGCGACCAAGGAGTTCCGCGTCGCGCTGTCGCACGCCATCAACCGCGACCAGATCAAGGAGTCGGTGTTCCTCGGCCTCGGCGAGGCCCGCCAGGGGGTGCCGTCGCCCGGTCACCCGTACTACCCGGGCGACCAGTACGCCAGAAACTACACGGAGTACAAGCCCGAGGAGGCCAACAGGCTCCTCGACGGCCTCGGGCTCACCAGGCGGGACGCCGATTCCACCCGGCTGACGGCCGGCGGCAAGCGCGTGGTGCTCGAGCTGTCGGTGGTGCCGGCATTCGCGGCGTGGCCCGACGTGGCCCAGCTCATCGCCAAGGACTGGGAGAAGATCGGCGTCAAGACGGTCGTCCAGCTCCGCGAGCGGGCGCTGCACTTCCGGATGCGCGAAAACAACGAGCTCATGACCGAGATGTGGAACGAGGACACCACGGGCTTCCCCTTCACCGGCAACGCCAAGTTCGACCCGCGCAACTCGCCGATCCTCACGCTGGGGCCGCTCTTCGGACGCTGGGCCGAGACCAGGGGCAAGGAAGGGGTGGAGCCGCCGGCGCCGATCAAGCGGATCATGGAGATCGTCGACCAGGCCAAGACCGTCGGCCCCGAGCAGCAGGCCAGGCTCGCCCAGGAGCTGTTCCGGATCTGGGTGGACAACCTCTGGGAGATCGGCACCGTCGGCCTGACGCCGATGGTGCAAGGCGTGGTCGTCACCAGCGTCCGCTTCCGCAACGTGCCGACCGCGCTCGGCAACGACTGGCCGCTCCGCAGCCCGGGCAACGCGCGTCCCGAGCAGTTCTTCTTCGCGCGCTGACGGCCGGCGGTGACGCGGTTCGTCCTCAAGCGGCTCCTCCTGCTGCCGCTGCTGCTGCTCGTCTTCTCGGTGACCGTGTTCGCCATCATCCAGGCGCCGCCGGGCGACTTCCTGACGACCTACGTGGCGACGCTGGCCTCGTCCGGCAGCTCGATCACGGCCGAGCAGGTCGCGGCCCTCCGCCGCGAGTACGGCCTCGACCAGCCGATGTGGATCCAGTACCTCACCTGGATGCGGAACCTCCTCACCGGCAACCTCGGGCTCTCGCTCGAGTACCAGCGTCCCAATGCCGAGCTGATCGGCGAGCGGCTGGCCCTCACCGTCGCGCTGGCCCTGTTCGCGTTCGTCTTCACCTGGATCGTCGCCATCCCGGCCGGCATCTACTCGGCCACCCACCCGCGGTCCGCCCTGGACTACGCAGTCACCGTCCTCAACTACATCGGCGTGGCCACGCCGAACTTCATGCTGGCGCTCGTCCTCATGTGGGGCGCGTACGCCTACTTCGGCGTGTCGGTCACGGGCCTCTTCTCCTCGGAGTTCGTGGAGGCGCCGTGGAGCGGAGCGCGCGTCGTCGACCTCCTCGCCCACATCTGGCTCCCCGCGGTCGTCCTGGGCGTGGCGGGCACTGCGCGCCTGACGCGCGTGATGCGGGCCAACCTGCTCGACGAGCTGCACAGGCCGTACGTCACCACGGCGCGGGCCAAGGGGCTCTCGGAGTGGCGGCTGGTGCTCCGCTACCCCGTGCGCTTGGCCCTGAACCCGCTCGTCAGCACGATCGGCTGGTACCTCCCGTTGCTCTTCTCCGGCAGCTTGATCGTGGCCACGGTCATGAACCTGCCGAACATCGGCCCCCTCCTGCTACGGGCGCTGATCAATCAGGACATGTACCTGGCGGGCGCCATCCTCCTCATCTACTGCGTCCTTACCGTGCTCGGCACCTTGCTCTCGGACATCCTGCTCGCCTGGCTCGATCCGCGGATCCGGATGGAAGATGGCTGACGCCACGACGGTCGACGCGCCGATCCCGGGCGTCCAGACGCTCGAGGGACGCATCTCGGTCGCTTCCAACTGGCGCCTGGTGTGGTGGCGCTTCCGCAAGCACCGCCTGGCCGTCGCGAGCGCGCTGATCCTGCTCGGCCTGTACGCGGTCGCCCTGTGCCCGGATTTCTTCAGCACCCAGGACCCGGAGGTCACGGACGCCAGGCTCGCCTTCATCCCCGTCCAGCGGGTGCGGGTCTTCGACGACTTGCGCGTCCGACCGTGGGTGGAGGGAGTGGTCGGCCAGAGGAACCCGGTGACCCTCCGCATGGAGTGGCGCCTCGACGCGGCGCGGCGAGTGCCCGTGTGCTTCCTCGTCACCGGGTACCCGTACCGGGTGCTCGGCCTCATCCCGACGCGCGTGCACCTCATCGGCGCCGCGCCCGACGCCGGGGCGAGCGTGCACCTCTTGGGGACCGACCGGCTCGGGCGCGATCAGTGGTCGCGCCTCGTCCACGGCACCCAGACGTCCATGACGATCGGCCTCACCGCGGTCACGCTGTCGGTCGTGTTCGGCGTGCTGCTGGGCGGCATCTCCGGGTACTTCGGCGGCCTGCCCGATCTCGTCATCCAGCGGGTGATCGAGCTCCTC
>JBKPDG010000220.1:0-9364 GCA_046727755.1 Actinomycetota bacterium | reverse complement strand
TTCCCGCAGACCGAGCTCGGTGGCGACGTCGGCGCCGTGCGTGCCTACGGGGAAGGGGTCGAGCAGCTCGGCTTCACGCACGTGCTCGCGTACGACCACGTCGTGGGCGCCGATCCGGACGTGCATCGCGGTTGGAACGGCCCCTACGACGTGCGCACCACGTTCCATGAGCCGTTCGTGCTGTTCGGATACTTGGCCGCGGTGACGTCGCTCGAGCTCGTGACGGGCATCATCATCCTCCCGCAGCGCCAGACGGTCCTCGTCGCCATGCACGCGGCCGAGGTCGATCTGCTCACCGCCGGTCACTTTCGGTTGGGTGTCGGCATCGGATGGAATGCAGTCGAGTACGAGGCGCTCGGCAAGGACTTCTCGAACCGGGGCGCGCGGCTCGAGGAGCAGGTGGCGCTGATGCGGCGACTGTGGACCGAGGAGAGCGTCACGCACGAGGGCGTCCACGAGCGCGTGACGGGGGCCGGCCTGGCGCCGCTCCCCGTGCAGCGCCCGATCCCCGTGTGGTTCGGTGCGGTCGCCGAGCGCGCCCTGCGGCGCGCCGGGCGACTGGCCGACGGCTGGTTCCCGCAGGTGCCGCCGGGACCCAGGCTCGACGATGCGCGCGCGGTCGTGAGGAATGCGGCCGTCGATGCCGGCCGTGATCCCGACGCGCTCGGCATGGAGGGCCGGATCAGCTGGAGCTCCGGTGACCTCGAAACGTTGTCTCGCCACGCAGGCAAGTGGCGCGACGCGGGCGCGACCCATCTTTCCGTCAACACGATGGGCGCAGGCCTTGCCTCGGTGGACGACCACCTCGCCGCCCTGGCCAGGGCCGCCGAGGTCCTCGCGCCCCTCAGGCCCTAGGGTTCGCAGCATGTCGGTCGACCTGCGCACCCGCGTCGACGGTCACCACGAGACCGTTGACGCGGAGCAGTTCTTCCAGCGCGACCTGCCTGCGGCGCTCGATGCGTACCGCGACGCAGTGGCGCCCGGCATCGGGTGGCTCGACCTGCGGCCGATGGCGATCGAGGTCGACGGTGAAGCGTGGACGCTGTCGGTTCACGGGGATCGGGTGCATGTCGACGCCGGGAGTCAGCCCGGCGCCGGCCGCGTTCGCCTCGAGCCCGGTCAGCTCGACGGTCTCGTGCACGACCAGCAGACGTTCATGGGCATGTGGTCGAGCGGCCGGCTCGATCAGCGGGCGGGCCGCCTCGGTGACGCGCTCGATTGGTGGCTCGTGCTGCGGGCGGCGCTCGACGGCCGGCCGATCCACGAGCCGGGCGCGGTGACGTTCCTCGACCTCGACGGCGGCCCACTGGATCTGCACCACACGTTCGGTCCCGTCGACAATCGCGACGACATGCGCCACTTTCTCGAGGAGGCCGGGTACCTGCACATCCGGGGCCTGTTCACCGAGGAGGAGATGGGCGCAGTCTCAGAGGACATGGACCGCGCCGCGCCGACGTACGCGCCCGACGACGGCCGCTCGTGGTGGGCGAAGACCGCCGACGGGGAGCGGAAGCTCGTCCGGATGCAGGGCTTCGACGAGCTCTCGCCGTCGACGAAGGCGCTGATCGCCGACCCGAGGTTCCTCGGACTGGCCGAGATTCCCGGGGACGGTCACGTCTTCGGCGCCCGCAGCAACAATCGCATCGAGGCGCTCTTCAAGCCGATCGGCATCGTCGAAGGCATCTCCGACGTGCCCTGGCACAAGGACTGCAGCCTCGGTCGTCATTCGTACGAGTGCTGCAGCCTCACGGTCGGGATCTCGGTGACCGGCGCCGACGACGTGTCGGGCCAGCTGCGCGTGCGTGCGGGGTCGCATCGCGCGCTGATGTGGTCGGCGCTCGATCAGCCCGGCTGCGACCTGCCCGTGGTCGACCTGCCCACTCGCACGGGCGACGTCACCGTGCACCTGAGCTGCACGCTGCATATGGCGCAACCGCCGGTCGAGCGCGAGCGGCGCGTGATGTACAGCGGGTTCTCGCTCCCGCCGATCGATCCGAAAGCAGCCGCCGAAGGCCGGGCGCGCCTGCGTGCCGTTCGCGAGGCGGCGCCGGTCACGGTGTCACAGCCACCCGGACATACGGACTGAGGCGCGAG
Organism: Actinomycetota bacterium; assembly: GCA_046727755.1. Lineage (GTDB taxonomy): Bacteria > Actinomycetota > Acidimicrobiia > IMCC26256 > JACDBD01 > JALZAA01. The sequence goes on along the minus strand of JBKPDG010000220.1, from coordinate 7,270 downwards.
AACTACGACCCGGGCGCCTTCTCGAAGGCGTCGACGTCGAACAGCAGGATCCCCTGTCCTGCGCCTTCCACCGGTCCGTCGATCGAGAGCTGGAAGGCAATGGTCGTTCCGTCCGGGCTGACAGCCGGGTTGGACGCGTAATAGCCGCCCCGGTAGCGATTGAAGAACGTCAGCCGCTCGAACTCGCCGCTGCCGTCGAGACGGATGCGCCAGATGTCGAGCGGCCCCGGGATGGCAGCGGTTTCGAGATCGCGCTCGACGAGCGCGTAGCTGCCGTCGCGAGCGATTCCCTCGACTTCCTCGTACACCGGGCTGTTCGAGTAGTTCGTCGCCGAACCGTCGGCGATTTCGCTGCCGCGCTCGACACCCATGACCTCGCCGCCCTGGTGCGCGTACGCGGTGAAGATGACCTCCTTCTCCTTCGGCCCGCGGAAGTCCTGCACCTCGAGTACCGCGGCCGGCGACACCGCGTTCCGTTCCGCCACCCGCTCGACATCCGAAAGGTAGGCGCGCCCGGCGCGGTAGCGGACAACTCCCGACCAGATCTCGGAGATGCCGTTGACGACCCGGTCCCCGAGATTGTCATCGGTGTAGTCGATGTCGGAGCGATTCCACGCAATACGCATCGACTGGTCCGACGTTGCCATCCCTTCCCAGCACGAGGCGCCCAACGGCTGCGGCCCACCCTTGAACGGTGCACGCAGCACCGACATGACACCCGTGAACCGACCGGCCTCCGGGCGTTCGGGCGAGGGCTGCGGGCCGGAGGTCGGGCCGCAGAGGAGGAGATCGCCGTTGTGCAGGAAGTACGCGCGCGCGAAGCCCCGATGCTCGAAGTGCTTCGTGACGGTGCGCTTGCGACCCGACTTCACGTCGATGATCGCCACGTCGCCGAGCGGCGCGCCTTCGAGGATCACGAGCTGCCTGCCGTTCGGCGACCAGTCCGGACGCACCCCGGTGCCGCTCAAGAGCTTGATGTGCTCGGGAAGGTCGTCGAGGGGTGATCCGTCGCGCGTGCCCTTCTCGGGGTCGACTTGGACGCCGTCAGGAGCGGGCTGCTCTTGCGCGGGGGCGGCGTTCGCAGACATGACGGTGACCAAGCCGAGGGCCAACAGTGACATTGCGACTCGAGAGACCGTTCGCCGGCGAGGCGTGCGCATCTGAGCCAGGTTAAAAGAGCGGTGTCGAGAATCCGATCCCGCGTCGGGGGCCGTCGACGCGACCTCGTCCGACGGACCGATGGATCAGACACGTCGCAAATACTTGCAGCAAGTGGAGGTGATGGGACTTGAACCCACGACTTCTACGTTGCGAACGTCATCTGCTCGGTCGTCCGACCAAGACCATCTTGCAAACTCGCAGGTCAGCGGCAACCAATGCGCCTCATAAGAGTGCTCCAGTGACCGCCATTGACCGCTACTGCTGACACGGTTGTGGCACGACTGAGGTATGCATTGTGAGCTCTGTCCTCGTGCCCTCTTACACGTCGAGGACTCGCGCGAAGAACTCCTCTCGGCCGGCCGCTGTGCGGTCGCCATGCTTTCCGCAAGGAGCGAGGCATCGAAGCCGGAGATTGGAGTGTCGCGCTCTGGCCACGCGGCGAGGAACCCAGACAGGACTCTGTCGCGAAGTGCGCCTACCTCGATGTCGTCCACGCTGCACAGATTCCCCGTTCTGGCGCAGGTTGAGCGCACGCAGAATCATCACGACCTCGCCGACATTATGACGACGGTCGTCGCCCGGGTCCGGCAATCCCAAAGGTAGAACCGGCTGCGCACAAGCGCGGACCAACGGCCCGAGCGCGCGAGCCAAGTTGGCGCTACCTCGGCGTACGACGCCAGGTCGCGGGTAGCGCCACTTCTGGTCCCTCGGGGCCAGCCAGCGGCACTGACGAACACACTTCCTCCAATTCTCGAGACAGTTCCTTCGGGATATCCCTATCTGGCAGCGTCACTGGCTCTATTGACCGTCCGTCCTCGACTACAACTTGGCTCATGCCAAGACCGCAAGTACACACGACGGACACCATGCTTGATGCCGCGCGGGACCTGCTGCTCGAAGAGGGAGCTCGTAGGGCGACCGTGGAGGCGATCGCAGAGGTTAGCGGCGCGCCAACCGGATCGATCTACAACAGATTCGGATCGCGGGATGAGCTCTTCGCCCGGCTATGGGTGCGTGCGGTCTACCGCTCGCAGGCCTCCTTCTTGGCAGCGTTGGAGCGAGACGACCCGCGCGAAGCCGCGCTCGCCTGCGCTATGTCGTTGATTGACTTTTGCAAGGCGCACCCCGAAGATGCGCGACTCCTTACAACATTTCGTCGCGAGGATCTCATGACGGCGGTACCCAAAGGTGAGTTGGCCGACGAGCTTGCGACGCTCAACGATCCGCTACGGCGCGCGGTCGACCAGCTGGCACAGCGGCTCTACGGCACGCGTGCTCGGATCGCCCTCGATCGGACACTCCGTGCGGTCTTCGATCTGCCGTACGGCGCGGTGAGGCGCTACCTCATCGCCGGGGTAGATCTCCCTTCTGGGCTTCGAGGTGATCTCGAATTGGCTGTCACCGCTGTACTCGATGCGCCGCTCAGACACACCACACGGCGTCCTGCTCGCCGCGGGAGCACCTAGCGAGATTCTCCCGGCTTTGGCGTCGCGATGGTTCGGGTGGTTCAGCGATCTGGGAGTTGGCTGTCGAGCTCAGCGTGGGCGGTCAGCGCTTGGCGGAGCAGCGTGGGCATCGCGCGGCGATGCATGACCGAGACCGGCGGCCAGATCACTGCCGCGATGGGCAGGTCGTACCGGACGAACAAGGCAGCTGACACCTGGCCGTCATCGACCTTGACGACGGCGTTGGCGGTCATGAACCAGGAAGCTGCTTCTAGCCGGATCCAGTCCTCGGCGCGGCCGGTGATTGTCCAGCCCTGCACGTGCTGTGAGGAAGGCCGCGGTCCGAGTCGAAGGCCGATAGATCGCCAGAGGCAGGGCGCAGAGCGACCCGTGGGGGTGTTCTCGAGCGCGGCACGGGCCCACTCCTCGGGCGAGTTGTCCTTCGCCTCTCGTATCGCGATCGTGAAGACGTCGACGTAGTCGGGATTCGCCAGCGTGTTGACACGGCCGATCCCCTCTGGGACATCGCGCAATCCGACGACTGCCGTCACGGTGTTACTCGCCATTTGATCCACCTCCGGACGGCGAGAGCGCGGTGCTCCCGCCATACGAGCTTCTGCACGGTCAGGCGTTACCTGCCAGAACCCGCGTGGGCGCTCGACGCCCGCTCGAGGAACCTGAGGATCGCTGCGGTGTCGAAATGGAACATCTGCGCCCGAGCGAATTTGCCGTCGCGGACCTCGTAGATACCGAGAACCGGTGACTCGAATCGCTCGCCATCGGGGCTCACGGCGCGCTGGGTGTACGCGACCGTGACCTCATCGCCAACGGTGGCGATGATACGCGGGTCCATCCGTCGCTCGGCTGGGGTTGGTTGCAGGTGGCCCCAGGTCCCGAACCACGTTTTTTCGGGCGTTGCCTCCAGTTGCTGACGGAGGACGTCCTTGCCACGAAAGTTGCCGCCATAGGGCAGCGACGGTGCCTCAACGAACTCGACGTCGTCGTGGTACGCAGCAAAAAGACCGTCTCGGTCTCGCTGCTCGACAGCGCGAAACACATCGAGCACTACATCTGCGTTGCTCTGCATCTTCATGCTCCGATCGAACACGGGAGCTGCCCACAGCGCAATTATAGAAGATTGCTTCTGAAACTGTGAAGACGATCAGGGCGCATTCCGGATCGTTGTGATGCATTTCACAGCAGCTCAGCAAGGAGCCCCACGTGGTCCGAAGGCCACACGCGGTCAACAGGCGTGGCACCGATCCTGCGGATCGAACGAACGCTTCCGCGCCCGTTGTCGTGTGGCGGACCAACCAACACATAGTCGATCCGACAACTCGGCTCCATGGTGGAGACAACATGCGGATTCGCGCGGTCCCAGGTCCACGGCACGGCACCACGGGGCGCGTATCTCCACGCATCAACGAGTACGAAGCGCTCTCGCGCCGGAGCGGTCTTGTGGCCACAGAGCAGGCGCACTTCGTCAGAGTCAGGCTCGGCGTTCAAGTCGCCGAGCACTACAACCGGATAATCCTCACGGGTGCGTCCCGCCAGAGCCTCGACGAGGGTCCGTACCTGGTCACAGCGCGTTGCCGAGTCCCACGGCGCCGACGTGAGCTGGGTGGTGGCCAATGGAACTCGACCGCTCGGGGAGTCGACGCTGCAGAGCAACGCCGTCCGGCTCGCATCGCCTGAACGACCCGATGGGAGGCGGAGTTCCGTAAGTTCGCAGATTGGCCAACGCGACAAGATCGCGTTGGCGACGTCGGCTCTGCACCCCGGCAGGCGGGCGTGCCATCGCTCGGGCCGGGGCGATCGCACCCAAACCGCATGCAGGCCCAGTGCGCCGGCGAGCTCAGCAGCCAGGTTGCGATCGCCGTCTAGCCAGACCTCCTGCAAGCCGCAGATGTCAGGGCTGGCAGCGCCGAGAACACTACGAATCGCCGGCAGTCGCTTGTTCCAGTCACCGAATCGCCACCAAAGGTTCCAGGTCGCGACCTTCATCACGTGGTCGGGCTTCACCCGTCGTCTTCAGGCGCCGCCGGGTTCGCCATGAGGCAATTATAGAGGATATATTCTAGAAATCATCCCGGGTGAACAGGACGCGCGGATGGGCCAGAGCTACCAGGACCGACTCGACAGGGTTCGTCAGTGCGTCGGTCTGCTGCACGCCGCCCAGAAGGTGTTCTACGCCGGTGGTTCAGCGGACCTACTGCACTCGGTACTCACCCATGATGTGGTCTGGTCCGTCCCAGGCCGCAACGCCATCGCGGGACGCTACGAAGGAATCGAGAATGTGATCGCGTACTTCGCTCGCCGCCGCGACATGTCGGCGCGCACGCTTTCGACGCAAACGCACGACATCCTCGTTGGACAAGGTGACGTCGTTGCGGCCTTGACGGATGGCCGTGCGACTCTCGACGGCGTACAGCGACAGTGGTCGACCGTCGGGGTCTATCAGCTCCGAGACGACCGGGTCGCGGCGTGTTGGCTATTGCCGCTCGACTTCGATGTGTTCGATCGAATCTGGCAGGCGCCAGCGCACACCAGCATCCAAGCAAACGTCACGCCGGCGACGTTGCCACCGCACTCGGCTCCCAAAGCCGAAAACCCCGAGGATGATCCGTTCTAGAGGGGACATGCCAGAGACAGAAGGAGCAGCCATGTACAAGGCCATTGTTCGGGCCCGAGTCCGCCGCGGCATTCAACGGCTAAACGAGGGCAATGCAGAGTTCGTCCTCGGGCTCGCCGCACCCGACATCGAGCTGGCGTTCCCGGGGGACAATTCCTGGGCGGCGATGTACCGGCCGGTCAAGAAGAGCCGGGAGCGGCACGTCACTCACCGCGGGGTCGCGGAGGTCCGTGCGTTCGCGCAGCGGTTCATCGCCGCCGGGATCCAGTACCAAATCGACGAGATACTCGTCAACGGCCCGCCCTGGAATACGCGCGTCGCCATGCGTGCCGTCGACTGGGTGGTCGGACCGGACGGCGCTGACGCCTACAACAACCGGATGGTCTCCTTCCTAGAGTTGCGGTGGGGCAAAGTCGTCAGCTGGGAGGTCTACGAGGACACGCAGCGAGTCACGGCGTGGGACGAAGCGCTGCCCGCGGGCGCAACCGAATGATTGCTTCTGTTCACGTTGCTGACCTGCGCGTAGTTGCGGCTCTGTCGGCCGTGCCCAGGACGAGCCTTCAGCGGACCGTCAGTGGTCTGCGCCACGCGAATCTCGCATTCGCCGCACCGCTGGGCCCGTCGGTGGTGCCACGTCCCTCGTTGCACCGCGTCGTCATGGTTGCCATGTGGGATGGTGACGCTGCCCTCGACCGGTTCCTCGCCATCGACCATTTCGCCGAGGTGTTCCAGAACGGATGGCACGTGCGCCTCCAGCCGCTTCGTGCCTCAGGGTCGTGGCCCGGTCTGGACTTGGCCATCCCGAGGGCGCGGGAGGTCCCGCACGAAGGGCCAGTTGCCGTGCTAACGCTCGGCAGGCTCCGCGCGAGGCGAGCCATCGATTTCTTTCGAACGAGCGCGAGCGCCGAGGCCCAGATCCTTGAGTCACCGGGCCTGATCTGGGCCACCGGCATGGGTCTCCCACCGTTCGTAGGCACATTCTCGCTGTGGCGTGATTCCGCCTCGCTGATGTCTTATGCCTATGGCACCACCAGCTCACGTCACGGCGCCGCCATTGCGCGCAACAACCAGAATCCGTTTCATCACCTTTCGGCGTTCGCCCGCTTCCGCCCCTACGCAGGGGTAGGAGAGCTCCACGGGAAGAATCCTCTTGCCGCCTCGTGGTTCCACAGCATCGAGTTGGATTCCCGCAGAGCACCTTCTGAGATCCGAGCATCAGCCGACAACACCGTGCCCATTGGCGACCAACGTGGGAGCGAGCAGCCGCGTACGCACCACCGCCCACGCTCCAGTCGTTACTCGAATTGACGGAGGTTCACCAATGAGGCGGCTCCCGAACACCGCGCACACCTCCCAGCCGTGGCGAATCCACGTCTCACCTACGACTTTCGGCTCGAGGATGTGCGGGAGCTCCCGGGGGTCGGCGGCCCGGACGACTTCCCTCGAGGGGTGCGGCTGATTGCGTCGCACGACCCGTCGCACAGCTCGTCCTTCGCTGTTCGCACACTCTTCGCGATCCGGTGGAGGCTCGGGGAGCTGCTCGGTTGGGACGGTCCGGACGCCGGCCTTGGCGCCAGGGTGTCGTCGCTCCGCGACCGGTTGCCGGTGGATCTGCACAACGGGCCATCGGGGCCGGATTTCGATGCGCTCCCATTCACCTCGCTGTACCTGACCGAGCACGAATGGGCCGCGGAGATCGCGAACCGAACCATGCACGGGGTCATGCACATCGCCCGGGTCGCGGACCAGACCCGGCAGCAGTAGGACAGCGCCGCGTCGAACGTCTCACCCCTCGTGGGCAAGAACACCTCCGGGTCGGCGCCGCGGCACGCGGCTCTCGTGCGCCACAGCTGGTCGCGGAAGGCTTAGCCGGCTGCGAGTGCGAGCTCGATCAGCGACACGCCTGTGGGCGGTTCCGGCGTGGCTGCCGCAGCCATCGTCGTGACCGTACCGACGCGCGTGCGTGCGCGGGCGGATGCTACGAGCGCTCGGCGGTCAGCCCGAGCCGGTGAGGGTTGCAGGATGCCGTAGT
>JBKPDG010000219.1:0-14780 GCA_046727755.1 Actinomycetota bacterium | reverse complement strand
CTCGGTCGACGCCATCGCCGATGCCACCGACACCGAACAGCCCGGCGAAGACCCCAGCGACCACGTGGCGTTCATCGTCGACGAGGACGTCTGCACCCGCTGTGCGTTGTGCGTGGACCGCTGCCCCACCGGGGTGATCATTCTCGGCAAGCTCTCCCAGCAGATCGCCGACGGCGACCCCCACACCCGCACCGACCGCCACGGCTACAGCTACGGCGTCCGGTTCTAACGTTTGCTCCGAACAACCGGCGTGAGCCTGTTCTCCACCCGTTCTCGGCGCCGCGCGCCCGGTCCGGAATCCGTGTGGGACTACCCCCGGCCGCCGCGGCTCGAGCCCGTCACCGCTCGCCTCGCCGTCGTGCTCGGGGGTGAGACGGTCGCGGCGACGACACGCGGCTATCGCGTCCTCGAGACCAGCCACCCGCCCAACTACTACTTACCGCCCGGCGACGTCGCGCCCGGCGTGCTCGAGCGCGCCGCGGGCGGCTCGTTCTGCGAGTTCAAGGGCCGCGCGCACTACTTCACCGTGCGCGGCGGCGGACGGGTCGAGCCCGAGGCGGCGTGGGGCTACGACGCGCCGAGCCCGGGATTCGAGCCGCTCGCGGGGCACGTTGCCTTCTACGCCGGACGCATGGATGCATGCTTCGTCGACGGCGAGCAGGTGACCCCGCAGCCGGGCGGCTTCTACGGCGGCTGGATCACCTCCACCGTCGCCGGGCCGTTCAAGGGCGGCCCCGGCACCCGAGACTGGTAATCGGCGGGGCGCCCGCGCTGATGAGCTACTTCACGAGGCGCGACATGCGGCGGTCGGCGAGGGGCTTGCCGCCCGTCTGGCACGTCGGGCAGTACGTGAGCTCGTAGGACTCGTAGGAGACGCGCCGCAGCGTGTCGCCGCAGCGCGGACACGGCGTGCCGTACCGGGCGTGCACGACGAATTTGTCGCCGAGCTTGGGCTCCGACAAGCCGCCCGTGCGCTCGCGCTCCCGCTCGAGCGCGTCAGTCAGCGTCGCGCGCACCTCGTCGAGGAGCCGCTGCCGTTCGTCGGCGTCGAGCGAGGCGAGCGTCGCGTACGGCGACAGCTGTGCCCGCCACAAGGCGTCGTCGGTGTGCCCGCGGCCAATGCCGGCGACAGTCCGCTGGTCGCGCAGCATCGTGTGCACGCGGCGGCGGTCGTCGCCGTGCAGGACCAGCTCGGCGAACTCGTCGGACTCGGGCTCGGGACCGAGGCCCTCCACGGGGCCGATCTCGCCCTCGCCGACGACCCACCACCCCGCCTTGCGCTCGGTGCCGTACTCGCGCACGAGCAGGGCGACGTCGTTGTCGAAACGCAGGCGCACGACCCCGCCCTTGCCGCCGCGTGTCGTCTTCGGCGGGTCCTCGATGTCGAGGCGGCCGGCCTGAGACAGGTGCACGAAGACTCGGGGACCGCCGAAGTCGAGGATCAGGTACTTCCCCCGCCGGGCGGTGCCTTCGAGCTTCCGACCCACGAGCGACTCGGGCGTCGGATCGAACGTCTTGAGCCCCGAGAACCCGATCGGCTGGACGCCGGCGAGCGCCGCGCCAGCCACGCGTTCGTGCAATCGCTCGGCGAGCGCCTGCATCTGGGGAAGCTCCGGCACGGGTTCAAAGTACCGGTTGTCGGTTACCCGCCCTTCTTCGCCCCTGCGCTCCCGGCGTAGGTGGCGGCGCCCTTCGTCCATGACGGGCCGTTGCCCCAGTGGCGCCGGGTGCGCTTCTTCGGCGCGTCGGGGTCATGCTTGGCGCACGCCTCCTCGTATTCCTTCATCGTGCGTTGCCCCTCGATGAGCGACCAGAAGTCCTCTTCGAGCGAGAACTTCCCGTCGCCGGCGTACTGGAGCACGGTCATCCCGGGGAAGTCGATGGGCGGCGCGCTCGGGTCGGGGTTGTCGCGACGGTTCTGCATGTACACGACGATGCGACCGCTCGGCTCGCACATGTGCCACTCGTACGCGGTGTACATCTCCCCGAACTCGGCCATGATCGGCTTGATCCACGCCCGCACTTCCTCGCGGCCGTGCTTCGACCCCAGCACGTGCTCGATGTACTCGACGTCCTCGGTGAACAGGTCCGACCACGCGTCCCAGTCTTCGCCGACAGCGCCCTTCTCCCAGTAGGTCCGGAACGCCTGCTCGACCTCGTCGATGTCGTAGTTCGCCATGGCGTGGGAGCGTACAGGTGCCGCTCAGGACGCGTCCGAGCCGCGCCGGCGGCGCGGTCGCTCACGCTCCTGCATGCGGCGCAGGATCGTCTGGCGGCGCGCTTGCAGGTCGCGGAACGTGAGGCTGTCGACGTCGGCGGGGAGACCGAAGCCGGCTTTGACGGCGTCGATGTCGACGCCGGTCTGCGTGGGGTCGATACCGATGTCGCGCAGGATCCGTTCGCCGTGGTGTTGCGCGAAGTAGAGGTACACCTGGGTGATCTCAGCGAGGATGTCGAGGTCGGGCGCCAGGGTGGCCGTGGCGCTGTTCAAGAAGATGAGGTTCTTCACGAACAGCATGAGCTCCTTGGGGATGCGGGCGCCGTAGCCGAGCAGCTTCTGGGTGATCTCGCTGAGCTCGCCGATCAGCTCCTCGGCCGACATCGTGGTCGGGTCCTTCACGGGCTGGTCGAGCTTCAGGTCGCGGAACACCGCGTCGAGGTCGGTGTCGGGCGGAAAGGCGCCGAGGTCGCGCAGCGCCGCGAGCTGGCCCCGCACGTCGCCGCCGGTCCCGGTCACGAGCAGGCGCAGGAACGCCAGCCGCTTGGGCTCGTCGAGCCGGCCGGTGATGCCGAAGTCGAGGAGCGCGGTCCGCCCGTCCGGCTGGACGAAGAGGTTCCCGCCGTGCAGGTCACCGTGGAAGACGCCGTAGAGCATCGCCCCCTCGTTGAACGCGATCAGGCCCGCCCGCAGCAGCGCGTTGGTGTCGATGCCGGCTTCGTGCATCGACTCGACGTCGTCGAACGCGAAGCCGCGCAGCCGTTCCATCACCAGCACACGGCGGGTCACGAGCGTCGGGTGGGGCCGGGGCACCACGATGGTGCGCTGCTCGGTGAGCGCCAGCACGTGCGCGATGTCGAGCATGTTCTCGGCCTCGAGGCGGAAGTCGAGCTCCTCGACGACCGTCTCGGTGAAGAGCTCGACGATGGCCGGCGGGTTGGCGAGGGCGGCGATCGGGATGCGACCGACGAGCTTGGGCGCCAGCCACGCCATGGCTGCGATGTCGGCGTGCACGAGCGCGGCCACGAGCGGCCGCTGCACCTTGACCACGACCTCCTCGCCGGTGCGGAGTCTGGCCGCGTGCACCTGCGCGATGGACGCCGCCGCCAGCGGCTCCTCGGAGAACTCGGAGAACAGGGTCTCGAGCGGGGCGCCGAGATCGTCCTCGACCACCTTGCGGACGTCGGCGAACGTCTCGGGCGGGACCTGATCCCGCAGCTTGCGGAACTCGTCGACAACCTCTTGGGGGAAGAGCCCCTCGCCGCCGGAGAGGATCTGGCCGAGCTTCACGTAGCTCGAGCCGAGCTGCTCGAACGCCCGCCGCAGGCGTCGTGACAGACCGGAGCGTGACTGCGGACGGCCGCGCTCGCGCAGGTACCACATGCCGACCGCCGGCCCGACCTTGCTCATAACCCGCAGCAGCCGGCCCATGGGTGGGAGCCGGCCCGGGCGCAACAGCCGGGGGACGGACGCTCGGGTGCGGGCCCGTTCGGTGTCGACGCCACGCCGCCATGGGATCTTGTCGGGCTCGACGACCCACGGGGCGCGCTCGCTGAAGGCGCCGAAGGCGAGGTCGGGCGGCGGCGAAGCTACCGATCGGTCGATGTCACGAAGGTAGACGCGAGACGTCCCCGGCCCTGCTCCGGACCGGGGACGCCTCGCTCGTGCTGATCGAGGGCACTCGTGCTCAGGCAGAAAGCGAGCTTCGCCGTCTGCTTGTCGGTCAACCGCCAGTCGCTGCCCACGAGCTCGACGGCAGACGCGACGCGCACTGCGCCTGTGCCTCGGTGCTGGCGCTCCCGTGCTGACCGAGGTCGCTGCACGAGCCCCGCCACGTGCCGGGCATGATCTGGTAACAACCCCAGGCGCCGGATGGGTTCCGGGCATTCGGGTTGCCGCCTGACTCGGCGCCGATGAAGCGATCGGCACCGTTGGTCGCGCCCCCGCAGGAACCGCTAACGCTGCCTCCGCCGCCACCCCCACGACCGGTCGGGGCAGCGGACCTCTTCCTGGCGTTGGCAGCTGCCGCGGCCCGCTCGGCCTCTGCGGCCCGCTCGGCCTCGGCGGCCCGCTCGGCCTCGGCGGCTGCAACGGCCTGGAAGAAGAGGTGCGCACTGACAGCTTCCGTCCAGCGCGCCTCCGCCGCCGCCTGGCTGGCTGCAGCGAGAGCGCCGTCGACGGGGAAGTGTGAAGCGGCGGCCGGCCGCTCCTTACTCAGCTCGTCGAGCCGGCGCGGGGACCCAGAGTCCTGGGCCCGGTAGCCCGCGGCTCCCGCGATTGCCGCCACGATGACGATGACGACGGGCGCGAGGACCGCCCTGATGGGTTTTCGCATTTCCTACCTCCGTTCGGGGATCACGACCCCGGCCCGAGGTCCGCGCCGGGGGTCACCAGGAGTGCGATGCGTCCACGGCCCTGGCCCGGGCCGGGGCGCATCGCGGGTGTGCGCTGGGGCTCAGCAGCCCCAGTGGGAGGAGCCGGCGCCGCCGGCCCACATCTCGTCGAAACGCTCGTCCTGAACGGACTCGGGCGCGTCCTCGGCCCGCGCGTCACCGCCGTAGCCGGACCATGTGCGCGGGAGGAACTGGTACTTCCCGCCCGCGCCCGAGCTCGGGTTCACGGCGTTCGGGTTGCCCTTGGACTCACGCTGGACGATGGACTCCGGGTCGCAGCTGCGGCCCCCACCCCCACGACCGGTACGGGCGGGTGCTTTGCGTGACTGAGCCCTTTGCGCCTCGAGGGCTTCCGACTCCGTCGCGGCCTGCAGGAACAGCTCCGCCTGCCGGGCGTTCGAGCCCTCGATCCAGCGTGCCTCCGCCGCCGCCTGGCTGGCTGCGGCGAGAGCGCCGTCGACGGGAAAGTGTGAAGCGGCGGCCGGCCGCCCCTTACTCAGCTCGTCGAGCCGGCGCCCCGACCCGGAATCCTGGGCCCGGGAGCCCGCGGCTCCCGCGGTCGCCGTCACGCTGACGACGGGCGCGAGGACCGCTCTGATGCGCTTGCGCATTGCCACCTCCGTTCGTGAGCGGCCCCGCCAAACTCCGCCGCGCGCGAGACCACGATCGGGGTAAAGGAACGAAAGACCTAAATCAGCGCTTACTCCGCTATCAGCGCGATCACGTATCTTCCGGGCATGAATGGTAGTTGCTCGGGGGGTGCAAGTGGGGAACCCCGGCGCGTGAATCCGTTGGAATCCCGGGGGTGTGACATCCGCCACGATTCGCCGGGACCCGGCAGAAGGGCATGAATCGGACGGCTGGTCAGGACGGGTGGCGCCGGCCCTCCACCCAGGAGCCGGGGGCGGCTCCGTCGGTGCGCACCCGACGGCGGGCGAAGCGCCAGCCGTCGCCCGCCCGCACCAGGTCGTCGCGGTACCGGCCCCAGTGGTCGACGCCCCTGTCGGTCACGGCGAGGAAGTAGCAGCAGGCGCGCGCCCGGTCGGACCCTTCCAGCTCGATCAGCAGGTTGCCGACGTGGTGCCGGATGCGGGGCGACCCGGTCCCGGCGGCGAGGTCGCGGCCGGTGCCGGTGACGAAGGCCCGGATCGCCTCCCGACCCCGGTGGGCGGGCCCACCTTCCACCTCGAGGACGCCGTCGGGAACGAACAGCTCGACCAGCTCGTCGAAGCGGCCGCCGTCGACTGTGTGCGCGTAGCGGGCGATCGTGTCCCGGATCTGCTCGCGGGCTGCGAGCTCCCAGGCATCCACCGCGTCAGCCTCGCGTAGGTTGGCCCCGTGCGGTTGGGTGTGTCGCTGAAAACCGCTTACCTCGTCGACGACGTGCGCGCCGGCGCCCGCTGGATCGTCGAACGCGCCGCGGCCGCCCGCGACGCGGGGCTCGACTCGCTCTTCGTCGGCGATCACCACGCCGTGCCGGTCCCCTATTACCAGAACACGCCGCTCCTCGGCCGACTGCTGGCCGAGTGGGGCGACGCCCCGTTCGGTGCGTTGTTCCTGCTCCCCCTCTGGAACCCGGTGCTCGTCGCCGAACAGGTCGGGACGCTGGCGTCACTCGGGCGCGGCCGCTTCATCCTCCCGCTTGCGGTCGGCGGGCGGGACCAGTTCGCGCCAATGGGTGTCCACGTCCGCCACCGGGGCAAGCACTTCGAGGCCGGTCTCGACATCGTCCGGCGGCTGCTCGCCGGGGAGACCGTGACCGCCGGCGATCCCTTTGACGTGCGCGAGGCGCGCGTGTCGCCGGTGCCACCGGAGTCGGTCGAGGTGTGGATCGGCGGGACGGCCGATCCCGCCGTCGACCGGGCGGCGCGACTCGGGGACGGCTTCCTCGCCGACGCCCACCTCACACCTGAGCAGGCCCGAACCACGATCGAGCGGTACCGGGAGCGATGCGAGGTGCACGGGCGCACGCCGAGCGCCGTCGCCATCCGCCGCGACATCCATGTGGGCGCCGACCCCACGGACGCCGAGCGCGTTGCCGGCCCCGTCGTCGCCGCCGGCTACCGGGGGTTCGATCCCTCGGCGTGCACGTACGGGAGCGCGGAGCAAGTCACCGAGCAGCTCGGCCAGTACGCGTCGATCGGGTACACCGACGTCATCGTGCGACACCTCGCCGAGGACCAGAGCGAGGTCCTCGCGTCGTACGGGCGACTGGCCGATGTTCGTGAATCGCTGCGAGGGTCGTAGGCGCGGATCAGCCCGGCGCCCGCAACGCGGCGTCCATCGCCGCCAGCACACCGGCTCTGCGCTCGGGCTCGACGGTGAGACCGGTCTGGAGCTCCGCCATGAGGAGTGCGAGCACGATCGTCTCGAGGCCGACGGCGAGCTCGGCCGGGTCGACGTCGCGTCGCACCTCGCCGGCCTCCTGCGCCTCGGCGAGCTCGTCGGCGAGACCGGCGGTGAGGGCAACCAGCGACGGGATCGTCACCAGGCGGGCGGCGACCTCGGGCTCGAGCCCGGAGAGCACGCGGCGCGCCAGCGGGTGGTCTTCGACGCGCTCCCGGAGCTCCGTGACGAAGAAGAAGAGCCGGTCGCGGGCGGAAGTTCCGCGGGCGCCCGCCGCCTGGGCGGCTTCGATGAGTGCGCTGGCATCGGCGTCGACCGCGGCTTGGAAGAGGCCGTCCTTGCCCGCGAAGTAGGCGTAGGCGGCGGCCGGGGTGAGGCCGGCCTCGCGGGCGATGTCCGACACGGACGTACGCCGGAACCCGTCGGCGGCGAAGCGCCGGACGGCGATGTCGAGAAGGCGCCGCCGGGTTCGTTCGCCCTTGCCCGGCGCCACGGTGAGCGGCTGCGTCACGGTCGCATCGTAGCTGGTCAGGCCGCCTCTTCCAACGAATTGACAGTTTCGCTTGACTCGTCAATTCAGCCGAGCGAAGCTGGGGTCATGACGACGACCACGACGCCCCCCGCCACCGACGAGCGCATCTCGCGGCTCTCGACCGCCTCCGTGCGCAAGGTGCTCGAGCCCGAGGAGCTCTTCGACTGGGAGTCGCTCGGGAAAGGCCAGGTCATCGGCGACGAGCTGCTCACGACCTCCGGTCTCGATCTCGATCTCTCCGCGGAGACGAAGGCCCGCCTGTCCCGTGAAGAGGTCGCGGCGATGCTCCAGATGGGCATCCGGTTCGAAGCCGTCCTCAACGCAGGCTTCGCGCTCCGGGTTGCCGAGTCCCACGACGTCGCTGACACGCGGATCACCTACATGCTCCACGAGATCGCCGAGGAGACCCGGCATCAGCGCGCGTTCATCCGCCTCATCGAGGCGCTGGAGCCGCAGGCCGTCAACCCCGTGTCCGGCGGCGCCGTCGAGCGGTTCCTCCAGTTCAATATCCGGCGCTTCATCAAGATGCCGGCGTTCCTGCTCGTGTTGGTGCTCGCGGGCGAAGAGATCCCCGACCTCCTCCAGAAGCTGGCATCGGAACACCCCGACACCGACCCACTCCTGGCGGCGGTGAACAAGTACCACCGTCAGGAGGAGGCGCGGCACCTGTCGTTCGCGCGGGCGACGCTGCCCGAGCTCTATCCCCGGGCCGGACGCCTCGAGCGGTGGCGAATCCATCACTTCGCGCCCGTCGCGATCCGCCTCCTGTTCCACATGTTCGTGCACCCGGGGGTTTACTCGGCGGGCGGGCTCCCCGGATGGAAGACGTGGCGCGCGGTGAACCGCACACCGAAGCGGCTTGCGATCCGTTTCCACGCCACGCGCAACATCGTGCGGACGCTCCTCGACGCCGGTGTGTTCCGGCCCGGCCGCGTGCCGCGCGGGTGGCGCACGCTGGCCGGCGTCGACCGGTTCGGGGAGCCGGTGGGGTCGGACCTTCCGCTTCCTGTCGCCGTTTGAGTCGTCAGCGGCGAGCGGCGTTGCGCAGCTTGTAGCGGGCGATCCGTTCGACCCGGGAGATGAAGTCGGGCGAGCGTCGAAACCGCTCCGCGACCTCGTCGGGCGAGACACCCCGATCGCGCAAGGTGAGGATGCGGCGTTCGACGGGCCGCAACGAGCCGGGGCGGCGATGGCGCCGCTCGGCGTGACGGCCGTCGAGGCGGGCGAGCTCGTCGACCTGCTCGATGAACCGGGGGCTCCGGCGGAACCGGCGGGCGATCTCGGTGTCGGGGACCCCCGCCTCCTTGAGCGCGAGGACACGCCGTTCGATGGGACGGAGGCGCTGATCGGGCACGGCCCCCATCATGCCCCGTGAGCGAGGTCGGCGATCACGGCCTGGGCGGCGTTGCGGCCGTTGACGCCGATCACCGAACCGCCCGGGTGGGTGGCGGCGCCGCACAGGTACAGGCCGGCGACGGGCGTGCGCGGCGCGAACCGCCGGTCCCACATCTGGTCGGGGAGGCACTCGCCCTGGAAGATGTGGCCGCCCGTCAGGCCGATGCGCGCTTCGACGTCCGGCGGGCCGAGGACCTCGCGCTCGACCACGCAGCCGGCGACGTCCGGGGCGAACCTGGCGATCGCCTCGAGCACCCGGTCCCCGATCTCGCCGCGACGCGTCGCCCACGTCCCGTCGCTCAGCGTGTACGGCGCGTACTGGGCGAAGACGCTCATCGTGTGCGCGCCCGGCGGCGCGACGCTCGGGTCGTAGACGGTCTGGAAATAGATCTCGCACCACTCGGGCGCCGGCTCGCCGCGACGGCACGCCTCGTACGCGTGCTGGGTCTCGTCGACGCCCCGGGCGATCTCGACCTGCGCCCGGTACACGTGATCGGGCCGGTCCGGCACGGCAAGGAAGGTGGGCAGCCGGTCGAGCGCGCAGTTCACCTTCACGACCGGGCTCTCGCAGCGCCATGCGTCGATGCGCGCCCGGAACGCGTCGGATACCTCGCCATCGCACAGCGCGAGCGTCCGCACCGGGTCGGCGTTCGAGACCACGGCCGCGGCGCGCACGGTCTCGCCGCCTTCGAGGCGCACGCCCTCGCCGGGCGCGATCGCGGCCACTGGCACGCCCGTCGCGACCACCGCGCCGGCGTCACGGGCGGCGTCGCCGAGGCACGACGAGACCCGGCCCATGCCGCCTTCGACGTAGCTCCAGCCGCCGATGAGCCCGAGGCTGTGCATAGCGTGAATCCACGCTGTCCCCGGCTCGCGCGGACCGGCGAACGTCCCGATGATGCCCTGACCGTGCAGCGCGATCCGAAGGCGCTCGTCGCGCACGTGGTCCTCGACGACGTCGGCGATCGACGCCTCGAACAAGACCTCACGCGCCTCGGGGTCGTCGGCGAACAGCTCCTCGAGCGCGGCGCGGTCGGGCGCGTCGCCGATCCAAGTGTCCCGAGCGGGATCCCCGTCGGCTCGCAGTCGTGACCGGATACGCCGGAACAGCCTCGTGTACGCGGCGTACCCGTCGGCGTCAGCCGGGGCGAGCGCCTCGATCTCCTTGGCCGTCCGCGCTTCGTCGAGCCACTGGGTGAGCGACGTGCCGTCCTCGAAAGGTGTCCACTGCGTCGGATCGCACACGAATGTCCGGTAGCCGTAGCGCGACAGCGCGAGCTCCTCGATCACGAGCGGGTGCAGCAGGCCGACGAGATACGCGCACGGGCTGATCACGAAACGGGAGTCGGTGAACGGTCGCTCGAGCGTGCACGCGCCACCGAGCTGGTCGCGCCGCTCGAGCACGAGCACCGACCGGCCCGCCCGGGCGAGGTAGGCGGCGGCCGTGAGGCCGTTGTGACCGCCGCCGACCACCACGGCGTCCCAGGTCTTCGCGGCGAGGTCGGCGGCCGTCGGCTCCGGCATCGCGCCATCATGCCGGGATGGCCGTCCTGACCTCCGAGCAGGCCCGACGCGTGTATGACCGCATCGGCCGGGCCCAGGACTGGCAGCGCTTCTACGAGGACGCGGCCACGAACGACCTCGTGGCGCATGCCGGCTTCGACGCCGCCCACGCCGTCGTTGAGCTGGGCTGCGGCACGGGCCGGTTCGCGGCCGCACTACTCGCCCGCCACCTGCCGCTGGACGCCACCTACCTCGGCGTCGACCTGAGCCCGCGGATGGTCGCTCTCATTTCCGATCGCCTGGCGCCGTGGAGCGACCGCGCCACCGTCTCGCTCGTCGACGCCGACGCGGGAATGCCGGCTCCCGATGGCACCGCCGACCGGTTCGTCGCCAACTACGTCTTCGACCTGCTCGGCGAGGAAGACACGCGCGCCACGCTCGACGACGCGCGCCGGGTGCTCGCACCGGGCGGGTTGCTGTGCACCGCCGGCATCGCGCACGGCGACGCCGGGCTCGCCCGGTTCGTGTCGCGCGTGTGGACCGGCGTGTGGACCCGTTGGCCCGCGCTCGTGGGTGGTTGCCGGCCGGTCAGGCTCGTCGACGCGCTGGGCGCGGGGGAGTGGGACGTCCGCCATCGCCGCACGGTCGTGGCGTGGGGCGTCACGTCAGAGATACTGGTCGCGACGCGACGTTGAGAGCTTCTGCACCACGGTGCGGTGCCGGCCGCGTCGGGTCGAGACGAGCTCGCAGGTGTCGAGCCCCGAGCAGTCGCAGCGCAGGGCGGAGACCAGGAGCCGCTTCGGCGCCTGATCAGTCGGGCAGCTCGACCGGCGTCACGTCGAGGTCGAGGGTCTGTGGGCCGCGCTGCACGCGCACGGTGATGCTCCGCCCGATCGCGTCGTCGTACATCAACCGTTGCAGGTCGGCCGCGGTCGTGACGGGCTTGCCGTTCACCTCGAGGATCACGTCCTCGGCGCGAACCCCGCCTTGCGCTGCGGGCCCGCCCGCGATGACCTCGGCGACGTGCACACCGGACTCGCGTCCGGTCGCCACGCGGTCGCGCGGCGCGAGGACTCGCGGGCTCCCCGCGATGCCGAGGTAGGCGCGACGGACGCGCCCGTCGCGCATGAGCGCGCCGATGATCCGCCGGCTGGCCTCGTTGATCGGGACCGCGAGGCCGAGACCCATTCCGGCGACCGCGGTGTTGATGCCGATCACGCGACCCCGCCGGTCGGCGAGCGCGCCGCCCGAGTTGCCGGGGTTGAGCGCGGCGTCGGTCTGGATGACGTTCTCGACCACGCGGACCGTCGACCCGGAACGGGCCGGCAGCGAACGGTCGAGGGCACTGACGACGCCCGCGGTCACCGAGCCGGCCAGGCCCATCGGGCTGCCGACGGCCACCACGAGCTCGCCGATGCGCAGATGCTCGGCGTCGCCGAGCTCGGCGGCGGTGAGGCCGTCGCCCCGCACGCGGACGACGCCGAGGTCGGAGAGGCCGTCGGTCCCGGCCACGTCGAAGGGCAGCTCGCGGCCGTCGCTGAGGGTCGCGACCCCGGACCTCGCCTTGCCGAGGACGTGGGCCGAGGTGACGACGAAGCCGTCGGGTGTGATCACGACCCCCGAGCCGGCGCCGCCCGCTTCCCGTCCCCGGCCGCCGCGTCCCATGACGCGGAGCTGGACGACGGAGGGGAGCAAACGGTCCGCCACGGAGGTGACCACGGTCGAGTAGGCGTCGAGCGCCTCGGCATTGGAAGGGGCACGCGGAAGATCGATCTGGTCGGTCGCCATGCTGATTACAAGATTACCGAGGGCCCGAAGATTCCCGATCGGGCCGATGCGGAGGCCGCGCCGTCGCGGCAGGCGGCAGGCGATACCCGGCGTGTGACCGCGAGCAGTGGGGGTGCGTACGCTACCGGCGCGATGAAGCGCGCCGGCGTTGGCTTTCGCGAACACACGGGATGGGCGGCGATGGTCGCCCTCGGGGGCGGCGTGACGGCGCCCGTCGTCCTGGCCCGGAGCCGGTACGAGCTGTGCGAGGACGAGCTGCCGCGGGCCGTGTACCACGCCGCCCGCCAGCTGGACCTCGAGAACGCCGAGAAGCTCGTGGCCCAGGTGGGCCAGACGGCCCGCACCGCCGCGGCGTGCCAGCTCCGCCAGACGGTCGCCGAGCTCGAGGCCGCCGGGTACACGGTCGTCGGCGCAGCCGTCGCCGCGCCCCGCCGGGTCCCCGACGACCTCTCCGAGATCCTCGGCTCGCACCCGCTCGTCCACACCGCCGAGGGCCAGTTGTTCCGGGACGCGCTCTCCGACGCGACCGAGACGCTCGGCCTCCCGCTGACGCGCTTCACCCAGCACGAGCTCTACGAAGAGGCCGCAGTGGAGGTCGGCACGAGCGACGCGTCGCTGAAGGCGCAGCTGACCGGGCTCGGGCGCGCACTCGGCCCACCGTGGAAGAAGGATCAGAAGGAGGCGGCCGCCGCCGCCTGGCTCGCCCTCGCGTGTTCCGGCCGCCGGCAGCCGTCCGTGCCCGCGCAACCGACGAGCTAGCAACGGGGAACCGAGGCGGGGCGCCGACGGGCTTTCCGGCCATGCTCTGGCTCGAGCAAGAGGTCGTCGCGACCCTCGTCAGCCCGACCCTCGACGACCAGGCGCGATCGGCGATCGAGACCTACGTCGACGACTCGCTGCGCTCGATGCCCGAGCACCTCCGGGTGGGTGTTGCCGCCGAATCGCTCCTCTTCGGCGCGTGGCCGAGGCTCCCGGGCGCGCTCGGGGCCTACGACCGCGGATCGATGCGCGCGCGTGGCGCGCTGGAAGGCGAGCCGGTTCGACCCGGTCCGCCAATACGTGCGACTGCTCCAGTCACTGGTCCTCCTCGCCGAACACGAGTTCACGCCGCGAGCGGTTCGATGAGGACCCCCGGGCGACGCGACGCCGACGTGCTCGTGATCGGGTCCGGCGCTGGCGGCGCGGCCACCGCCGCCAGGATCGTGCGAGGTCGGATGATCGTCACGTCGAGACCCGAGGACACCGCCTCACGACACAGCACCTCGGCTTCGAGCTTGGCGCGCCCGTATGCTTCGAGCGGACGGCAGGGCGTGTCTTCCGTGACCGGGTTCGAGTCCGGGATCCCGAACACCTCCTCGTTGCCGCCCGCGACGCCGGCGTGAGCACGGTCGTGCACACGTCGTCGAGCGCGCGCGAGCGGCACTTGCGCGACGTTGTGCAGGACGACGTCGTCCCTGTCGCACGCGGCACGGACGGCGTCACGGTCGCGCACGTCGCCGGGGGACGTACTCGACCCCGGCGGCTTCCGCCGCCGGCGGATTGACGTCGAAGATCCGGACCCGGCCGTTGGCGACGGCGCCGCCGGCGAGGATCTTGCCGAAGTAGCCGCTCCCGCCGGTCACCAGGATCGAACGCCCCACTAGATCCGTTCCCCCCGCTCGTCGCCGACCACCGTCTCGACCGACGGCGAGCGGCGCCTGCTCTGTTTAACCGACTCGCATGGTGCGTATCTGAGCGTCGCTGAGCGTCGCTGAGATACGCATGTCTAGACGACGAAGGTGAAGGTGGCGTCCCGTCCCGAAGCGCCGTCGCGGACGTCCATGAGGAGCGCAGGGGAGAAGATGGAGTCCTCTTCGTTGCCCGGCTCGCCGGGGAAGTAGAGCTGGGTCGTGAGCAGCCGCCCGCCCGGGGGCCGCACCTTCACGTGGAAGTGCTTCGTGCGCCCCGAGTAGTTCCCGGGGACGATCGTCTGGAGTCGGTACGCGCCCTGGTCGTCTGTGAAGAAGTGCCCGCGCAACCGGTACCCGTCGTTGTCGTACTCACCGTCGGCGTCGGCGTGCCATACATCGAGCAGCGACCCGCTGACGGGCTGGCATGCCGTGGTGAGAACCGAGCCCGTGAGCACGATGCGCGTCCCCTTGCTCACGTCGCCGGTGAAGTCGGCCTTCTCGGGCGTGTCCGGCTCGTAGAACGGCCCCTCGGTCTGCGCCTCGGTGCGGTCACCGTCGCCGCACGCAGGCGTCGGCGCGAGCGTTGTCGACGAAGCGGCGCCGGAACCACCCGCCGTTGTCCGCGGGGTCCGCGCCGATCGCTCGCTCCCGCCCGAGCTGCACGCGGCGAGGACCGCGGGCACGCCGAGCACCAGACCACCGACGAGCAGCCGGCGGCGGGATACGACGGCCGCCTCGAAATGCTCCATGCCCTCTCCCTCCTGCTCAACGTGTAGCACCCCAGACCCTCAGTGGCACCGCGCCGCGGCCGCCGAATGCGACAATCGTTGTGGGAGCGGCGAACGATGGCGGCATTGCAGACGATCGAGGCGGGGACGCTGCTCGTCGCGTCCGCCTTTCCGGATCCACCGTTCGAGGTGGAGCAGGACGGCGTC
>JBKPDG010000218.1:0-10910 GCA_046727755.1 Actinomycetota bacterium | reverse complement strand
GTCTGCTCGCCGCGTCGCGCTCGCGAGCCACGCAGTGCTCGCGCTCGCGGTGTATCCCGCGCTGATGCTTACGAAGCGGGGACAGGTCGCGGCCGACTCCAAGCAGCTGCTCTTCGTCGATCCGAGCCGGTTTCTGGACGGGGTGCCGTCGTTGTGGGATCCGAGCATCGGCATGGGAACGGTGACCCACCAGAAGCTCGGCTACCTCCTGCCCATGGGACCGTGGTTCTGGGTCTCGGAGCAGCTGGGTGTCCCGATGTGGCTATCACAGCGCCTCTGGCTGGCCACGATCCTGTTCGCGGGAGGTGCTGGTGTCCTCTACCTGGCCCGAACATTGGACTGCTGGGGCCCCGGACCGCTCGTCGGCGCCCTCGCGTACGCCCTCTCACCGTTCGTCGTCGCCTACGCGACGCACCTGTCGGTGCTGCTGCTCCCCTTCGCGGGCCTTCCGTGGCTGGTGGCGTTCACCTGGCGCGCTGCCCGCGAGGGCGGATGGCGCTGGCCAGCGTGGTTTGCGATCGTGGTCGCCCTCGTCGGGACGGTCAACGCGACCGCGCTGGTGTGCGTCCTCGTCGGTCCGATCGTCGTCCTCGCGGTCGAGCTCATCCGGGAACGTGATCGGGCGCGCGTCCTTACCGCCGGGTTGCGTATCGCGGCGCTGTCCATCGCGGTGTCGCTCTGGTGGATGATCGCCTTGGCGATTGAGAGTCGCTACGGCCTCGACGTCTTGGACTTCACCGAGTCGCTCGAGACCGTCACCTTGGCGTCGTCGGCGCCCGAGGTGGTGCGGGGCCTCGGCTACTGGTTCTTCTACGGACGCGACGCGGACGGGCCGTACCTCGAAGCGGCCCGCTCGTACCTGGCGACGTGGGCGCTGCCGGTGAGCTTCGTGCCGGTGCTGCTGGCCGCACTCGTGGTCTTCGTCGTCCGGTGGCGGCACCGCACCTTGTTCGTGGCGCTGCTCGTCACCGGCACCGTCATCGCGGTCGGGGCTCATCCCTACGACGACCCGTCTCCCTACGGCTCCCTGTTCAAGACCGTGGTGGAGCAGATCGCCCCGGCCCGGGCGCTGCGCAGCATCACCCGCGTCACACCGGTCATCGTGCTGGGGACCGCGGTCCTGCTCGGCGTCGGGGTGACCGCGGCGTTCGCTTCGTCCCGGCGTCTCGGTCGCGTCGTCGCCGCGATCGCGGTGCTGGCGGTAGTGCTGAGCAGCCTCCCCCTGTGGCGCGGGCAGATGATCTCCGCGACGCGGGTCCGCCCCGAGACCATTCCCGCCTACTGGCGACAAGCGAGCGCGGCGCTGGACCGCGCGGGGGCCAGCACCCGGGTCCTGGAGCTGCCGGGCATCGACTTCGCCGCGTACCGCTGGGGGTTCGCGCATGACTCGATCACCCCAGGGCTGATGGACCGTCCCACCGTGGCCCGCGAGGTCGTCCCGTACGGCACCGCGGGCTCGGTGGACCTGCTCGCCGCGCTGGACCGACGACTGCAGGAGGGGGCCTTCGATCCGGCCGCGCTTCCCGCGGTGGCCCGTCTCATGGCGGTCGGCGACATCCTCGTCCGCTCCGACCTCCAGGTGAACCGGTACGGCACGCCGTCGCCCGCCCAGGTGTGGGCGCAACTGTCACCCCCGCCCGCCGGGCTCGAGGCACCGGTGGGCTTCGGTGGGGGCCGCCCGCCCGCCCTGGCCGTGTTCGGCGTGGCGCGGCCCCGCCAGATCGTGGCCGCGGTGCCGACCCAACTTCCGGTGATCGTGGCCGGGAGCGGCGAGGGTCTCGTCGACGCCGCCGAGGCCGGGGTGCCCCTCGACGACCGCCTGGTCGTCTACTCCGCGACGCTCGCTCAACGCCCCGAGATGCTGCGCCGGCTGCTCCGCGACGGTGCCGACCTGGTGGTCACCGACAGCAACCGGCGACGGGCGCTGCGGGGCAAGAGCGTCTCCGACAACAACGGATACACCGAGCGGCCCGGCGAGCACCCGCTGCGCACCGACTACGAAGACGCGCGGCTCGACCTCTTCCCCGGCACCGGTGACCGCGCCCGCACCGTGACTGTCGCGCACGGGCCCGTGGCCCGCGCTACGAGCTACGGCAATCCGATCACGCTCGTCCCGAGCGAGCGACCGATGTTGGCGCTGGACGGCGATCCCACCACCGCGTGGCGGACCGGCGACTCCTACAAGGTGCTCGGCGAGCGGCTCACGGTGACGCTCCCCCACCCGGTGCGCGCCGACCAGGTCACCCTGCTGCAGGCGCCGGGCGGAAACCGCCACATCACTCGCGTTCGGATCAGCTTCGACCGCGGCACCGGTCTCGACGCCAACCTCGACGCGGCCTCGCGCGCCGCCCCCGGCCAGGTCGTGCACTTCCGGGCCCGGCGGTTCCGCCGCCTCACCGTCGAGATCCGCGCCACCGACCCCGGCCCGCGGGTCGACAACATCGGGCTGAGCGGCGTCGGCTTCGCTGACGTCAGCGTTCCCGGGGTCACTCCCGCCGAGGAACTGGTCCGGCTCCCCCGGGACCTGCTCGCCGCGGTCGGTCCGAGTTCCTCGACCCACCCGCTCACGCTCGTCATGTCCCGGCTGCGGGCCCGTGCGTCTGGCCCGGCCGAGGCTGCGCCGGAGCTGCGCCTCGCCCGGATCATCGACTTGCCAGCGGCCCGGTCCTTCACCCTGTCCGGCACGGTCCGCCCCGCGGCCGGGGCGTCCGCCCCGCCCCCAGCCCCTGGGTGCCGTTCGGACCTGTTGACCGTGGACGGCGCCCCGGTGGCGCTGCAGGTCGACCCCGCGGGGTCTCCGGCGAGCGGGTACCGCGTGGCGACATGCGACGGCGCCCCGCTGGTCCTCGGCCGCGGGACGCACGTCCTGCGCGGGGCCGACGGACGAGTCACCGGGGTGAACCTCGACCGGATAGTGCTGCAGTCCCCGCCTCCGGCCGGGTCCCCGACCCCGGGCCGTAGCCCTCGGGTCACCGTCCTTCGCAACGGCGCCACCCGGGTCACCGCGCGCGTGGATGGCGCCCGCGGCCCGTTCTGGCTCCTCTTCGGGGAGAGCTATAACGACGGGTGGACCGCCACTCGGGGCGGGACTTCGCTCGGCGCGCCGTTGCTCGCCGAGGGCTACGCGAACGCCTGGTACGTCGACCCTGGGCGCGCCGCACACGTCACAATTGCGCTGCGCTGGACCCCACAGCGATGGGTGTGGATCGGGCTGCTCGCCTCGGGGGTCGCCCTGCTGGCCTGCCTCGTCCTCGCGTTCCGCCCCCGCCGGCCCACCCCGCTCCGCCCCGCGGCTGCCGGGCCCCTCCTGGTGTCCCCCCTCGACGCGCCCGCACGCCGACCATCAACCAGGGTCATCGCCGCAACCGGAGTGACCACCGGGCTGGTCGCGACCCTGACGGTCGGGGTCGTCGGCGGACTGGTGGTGGCCGCGCTCACCGCCGCTGGTCTCCGCCTGCGGTACGGCCGCTCCCTCCTCGGTCTCGGCGCGCTGCTCGCGCTTGGCGGCGCCGCCGCCTACATCACCGTCCGGGAGGGCCTCGACCGGATCCTCGTCGACTTCCCCTGGCCGTCGGGGTTCGACGCCGTCCAGGGCCTGACCCTGGTCGGGATCCTGCTGCTCGGCGTTGACTGCGTCACCGGCGCGATCCGGGCTCGGGCCGCCCAGGGCGGCGCGGCACCCGACAGGGCCCGATGAGGCGGGTGGCGTCGGTGCGGGCGGGGTCGCGGGTCGGGCTCCTCCAGCACGCGCTGTTGGCGGTGCTGGCCTTCGCGCCGACCCTGGCGGCCGCACGGGGCCGGGTCGCCGCGGACACCCGCCAGGACCTCTACGTCGACCCGGGCGACTTCCTGACCCGGGCGCTCACACTCTGGGACCCGCACGTCCACCTCGGGACGGTGACCCACTCCAACATCGGGAACACGTTCCCGATCGGCACGTTTTACGCGGTCACCGACGGGCTGGGCGTGCCCGCCTGGGTGGCGCAACGGCTGTGGCTCGGCGGGATCCTCTTCGCCGCCGGCGCGGGCGTCCTCTTCCTTGCCCGCAGCATCCGCTGGCGGAGCGGCGGCATCCTGGTCGCCGCGGCCGCCTACCTGCTCAGCCCCTACGTGCTGCAGTACGCGCCGCGCACATCGATCCTGCTCCTGCCGTTCGCGGCGCTCCCCTGGCTCATCGGCCTCACCGAGCGGGCGCTGCGCACCGGCGGCTGGCGGCACCCAGCCCTGATGGCCCTGCTGGCGATGGCCAGCAGCGGCGCCAACGTGAGCACCTTCGCGCTGGTCGCGCTGGGGCCGGCCCTGTGGATCGCCTTCGCGCTCGGGGGGCGGGCCACCACCTGGCGCCGGGTCGGTGCGGTGGTCGGGCGCACCGCGATCCTCACCGCCGGGACCTGCGCGCTGTGGCTGACCGCCTTGGTCGTCGAAGCTCGCCACGGGCTGAACCTGCTCGCCTACACCGAGACCCTCCCGCAGGTGTCGACCACCTCCACCGCGTTCGAAACTCTGCGCGGCCTCGGCTACTGGCTCTTCTACGGGACCGAGGCCCGCGAGCCCAACATCTCGGCTGCACCCCACTACCTCGAGACCACCGCGGTGCTCGTCGTCAGCTTCGCGGTGCCCGGGCTGGCGTTGGTGTCGGCGCTCCTGCTGCGCTGGCGCCATCGCGCTTTCTGCGTCGCGCTGATCCTGACCGGGGTGATCGTCGGAGTCGGCGCCTACCCGTTCGACGACCCGTCGCTGGTCGGGCGGGGCTTCAAGAGCCTCGCCGACATCTCGTCGGCCGGGCTCGCGCTGCGGTCCTCCACCCGGGCGGTGCCGTTGGCCGTGCTCGGGATGTCGCTCCTGCTCGGGGCGGGCGTCGGCGCGCTGTGGACCCGGTCGACCAGAGCGGGCGTCGTTGCCACCGGCGTGGTCGCGGCGCTCGTGCTGATCGACGCGATCGGTCTGCTCTCCGGTGACGTCGTCGACCCGAACTTCTCGCGCGGCACCGTGCCCGCCTACTGGAGGGCGGCCGCGACCGCGCTCGACCGGTCCCGGCACGACACCCGCGTCCTCGAGATCCCCGGGAGCCAGTTCGCCGCCTACCGATGGGGAAGCACCTACGACACCCCGATCCTGCCGACGCTGATCTCGCGCCCGTCCGTGGCCCGGGAGGAGATCCCGTTCGGCTCGCCCGCCGCTGCCGACCTGCTCAGCGCGCTCGACCGCCGCATCCAAGAAGGGGTATTCGAGCCGCAGGCCCTCGCCCCGGTCGCCCGGCTGCTCAGCGCGGGCGCAGTGCTGCTGCGCTCCGACCTGGCGTTCGAGCGCTACGCCACCCCCCGACCGCAGGCGCTGTGGGGGCTGCTGCAGTCCCCGCCGCCCGGCCTCGGCCCCCCCGTCGGATATGGCGCTCCGCGTCCCAACCGCCCCGATCCCCACGTCCCGCTGCTCGACGCGCAGACCCTGGGCATCCCGGCCTCGGCTCCCGAGCCACCGCCCGTCGCGGTGTACCGGGTCACCGGCGTTCCCTCCATCGTCCATGCGGTCGCGAGCGGCCGACCCACCCTCCTCGACGGGGACGGCGAGGGCCTCGTCGACGCCGCCTCGGCGGGGCTGGTGACCGGCGCGAACCCCATCCTCTACAGCCCCTCGCTCTCGACCCGGCCCCGGGACCTGCGGCGGGCCCTGGGCGCGGGGGCCGACCTGGTGGTCACCGACACCAACCGCCGGCGGGAGCGCCGGTGGCGCTCGACCAGCTACACCACCGGCCTCACCGACCGGGCGGGACACTCCCAGCCGCCCACCGGCCAGGGGGAAGCCGAGCTCAACGTCTTCCCGGACACGACCGACGCCAGCCGCACCGTCACGGAGGCGCGCGGGGCCACCGTCGAGGCGTCGGCCTACGGGGGACTGGTCACCTTCAACCCCGAGCAACGGGCCGCCAGCGCGTTCGACGGCGACCCGAGCACGGCGTGGGAGGTGGGCACCATCGTGGACCCCCGCGGGACGCACCTGACCCTCCGGTCCGATCGCCCGCTGGTGGCCGACCACCTCGACCTCGTGCAGGCCCAGGGCGGGTTCCGCACCCGGTTCGTGAGCGAGGTGCTCCTGCGCTTCGACGGGGGCGCCCCGGTGCGTGTGCGGCTCGACCCCCGGTCGTGGACCCCGCCCGGGCAGACGGTGACCTTCCCCCGACGCCGCTTCTCGACTCTCGACATCGAGGTCACCGACACCGTCACCACCCCGGATGCCCCGGTGCGAGGCGTGAGCGGCACCGGGTTCGCGGAGATCACCGTCCCCGGGCTGCGCGTCGACGAGCTCATTCGGCTGCCCGAGGATTTGACCCGTCGGCTCTCCCCCGCCGAGGCCAGCCCGCATCGGCTCACCTACGTGCTGACCCGCCTGCGGGCCAACCCGGCGGTGACCGACCACGGCGACGAAGAACGGAGCCTGGCCCGCGTGTTCGCGACGCCCGACTCCCGGGTCTTCTCCCTGTCGGGCACCGCCCGGCTCTCCGCGGCGCTGCCCGACGACGTCGTCGACCGCCTGCTCGGCAGCCCGGACGCCGGCGGCGGCGGTGTCACCATCACCTCGTCGGGACGGCTGCCCGGCGCGATCGACCAGCGGGCGAGCGCCGCGCTCGACGGTGACCCTGCCACTCACTGGACCGGATCTCTCGTCCAGCAGGCGGGCGCGTGGGTCCAAGTCGGCCTGCCGACACCCCACACCATCGACCAGCTGGACCTCTCCGTCGTCGCCGACGGGCGACACTCCGTCCCCACCCAGGTGCGGGTCGACGCCGAGGGCGGCTCCCGGGTCGTCGAGCTACCGACGGTCACCGACGGCTCCGCTCCCGACGCAGTGCGCGCCACCCCGGTCCGCTTCGCCCCGCTCACCGGGTCGACGTTCCGGGTCACCGTCACCGCGGTCCGGGAGCTCGACAGCCCCGACGCCACGTCGGGGCTCCCCCAGCCGTTGCCGGTCGCGGTCGCCGAGCTCGGGCTCCCCGGGGTCGTGGCGCCGCCCGCTCCGGCGGCCCTCCCCGGGGACTGCCGACGGGACGTGGTCACCATCGACGGCGCGCCGGTGGGGATCCGGGTCGTCGGCTCGACTACTGACGCGGTCGCCCGACGCGGGCTGCGGGTCGAGGCGTGCGACGGGCCGGTCCTTCTGGGGCGCGGACGCCACGTCCTGCGCACTGCGCCCGGAAGCCGGCTCGGCGTCGACGTCGACCGGCTGGTGCTGGGGTCAGACCGCGGGGGCGGCCCCCTTCCGCTCGACGACCGCGGCGATCCTGTCCCGCCGCCGCCACCAGAGGCGGCGCCGACGGTGAAGGTCGTCAAGTCTGGGTCCACGTCGATGCACCTGCGGGTCTCGGCCTCGTCGCGTCCTTCCTGGCTGGTGCTGGGCGAGAGCCGGAGTGACGGCTGGACCGCGCGCCTCTCGTCTGGTCACGGCCTCGGGGCCCCAACGCTCGTCAACGGGTACGCCAACGGCTGGTACCTGCCGGCTGGCGGCGCCCGCGAGGTGGTCCTCACTTGGACGCCGCAGCGCACCATCCGCGCTGCGCTGATCGTCGCCGCGCTGGGGTTGCTGCTCTGCCTGGTGCTCGTCGGGTTCGGCCGCCGGTGGCGCGCTGATCCCGATGACCACACCGCCACCGCGGACGACGCGACCCTGGGCTGGCCGGGCGGACGCACACTTCGTGATCCTCGACTCGTGGTCGGGGTCGCCGCGCTCGCCGGGCTCGCGACCGGGATCGTCGTCGACGTGTGGGGCGGGATCGCGGTGGCGGTCGTCGTCGCGGTGGCAGCCAGCTGGCGCTACGGGCGCACGCTACTGGCCGCGGTCGCGCTGGCGCTCGTCGCGTCCGGGTTCCTCGGGGTGGTCTGGCACCAGCACGATGACCACCGTCGCGTCGGCTACGACTGGACCGCCGGTGAGGAAACGCAGCACCGGCTGACTCTCACCGGGCTCATGCTCGTCGGCGTCGACCCGATCCTGGGCGCGATCACACGCGGTCGCCGGCCGCGTAGAGTGCCCCACCCCGAGGGCGGTGAGTAGCGTGCCGAGCCCGGAGCGGTCCACGACGGCGCCCGCCGCCGGGTCGATCGCGCCCACGTGGACAGGGAGCACGTCGTCGATCAGCGGGGGGAAGGAGCGGTGATGGCGGGGCGCGACGCGGCCGACTCGCACCGCGACCTAGGGACGAGCCGGACCGGTCGTCGGTAGGGTGTCCTCCACCAGCGGACGCACCGTCCTCCGGTCCGAACCCGCGGACGCGGGGGACGCGACCCCGTCCGACGCGCCGCGTCGTTCCCTCCGGCGCGCGTGGGTCGTGGGCGCCGCGCCCGGAGTCGCCCTGTTCACGTGGCTGCTCACCCTGGGCACCTTCGATCTGTTCCGCTGGCAGCGGGTGGGCTACTTCTACGACGCTCAGGCGCACGCGCTGCTCGGCGGCCACCTGGCGGTCAACGGGGATCTCCTCGGGGTCGAGGCGTTTACCGTCCGCGGGAACGCCTACATGTATCAGGGCCCGGTCCCGGCCCTGCTACGCCTCCCGATCGTCGCCATCGGCGGCCACTCGGTCGACGGCCGCCTGACGCAGGTCAGCATGCTGGCCGCGCTGGTGGTGATCCTCGTCTTCGCCTGGCGGCTCCACTGGCGGTCGCGGCGGTTTCTGCGCGGGCCGGCCCCGGTCTCCGCACCCGAGGTAGCCCTCGTCGGGCTGTTCGCCTTTGTCCTCGCCGGCGGCTCGACGCTCCTCTACCAAGCCAGTCGAGCCTGGGTGTACCACGAGGCCCTCCTCTGGGGCGCGGCCTTCGCCCTCGGCTCGATCGAGTTCCTCGCCACGTACCTCGAGCGGCCCTCGCCGCGCTCGCTGGTCGCCGCCTCGGCCTTCGCGGCGGGGGCCCTCCTCACCCGGGCGTCGGTCGGGGTGGGCCCGGTCGTGGGCCTCGGCCTGGTGCTCGTCGGCGTTACCGCCGTCGCCATCCTCGGGCCCGCGGACCCTGCCGAAGGAGCCAAGGCGGGAGCGCGAGCCCGCCGACTCGCGGCGCGCGGCTTGCGATGGCTTGCGCCGTCAGGCGACGCGGGAGCGCGCGGGTCCGCCTCGATCCTCGCGGTAGGTGCCGCCGCGATCGCGCCGCTCGCCGCGTACGCGGCGGTCAACTACGCGAAGTTTCATCAGCTGTTCAGCGTCCCCTTCTATGCACAGCAGTTCTCCCAGATCGATCCGGGGCGGCGCGCGTTCCTCGCCGCGAACGACGGCACCCTCTTCGGACTCCAGTTCGCGCCTACTACCGCCTTGCAGTACTTGCGACCGGACGCCCTGCGCTTCACCAGCCTCTTCCCGTTCGTCGACTTCGCGCCGTTCCCGGGCACCACGATCGGCGACGTGCGCTTCGATCTCTTCGACCGCTCGTCGAGCCTGCCGGCCTCGCAGCCGGTCCTGCTGCTGCTCGCAGTCGTTGGGCTTGTCGTGTTGTTCCGACGGTCGTCACGGGGGGCCCCGAGCCCGCTCCATCCCCTGCGCGTTCCCGCCGTCGCGGCGGCGGCAGCCGGTCTCACCATTCTGCCGTTCGGCTACGTCGCCAACCGTTACCTCACCGATTTCATCCCGCTGCTTGTCGTCGCCGGCGGCATCGGGCTGCAGGTCATCATCGTCGCGATCGTGCGATCCACCTCATGGCGTCGGGTCGGGGCGGGAATCGCGACCCTCGTCGTGCTCAGCGCGTTCGGCACCTGGGTAAACCTCTCCCTCGCCCTTCGGTACCAGCGAGAGTGGAGCTACAACCTCGACCCCGCGGTGATCGCGGGCTTCATCGGGTTCCAACGCGACGTCAACCGTGCGGTCGGTGGCGCGCCCATCCCGCTGTCACGCGGCGACCACCTCCCCGACGGCGTCGGTCGGCCCGGCCGGCTGTTCGTCCTGGGCGAGTGCGACGCGCTGTACCTCTCCGACGGGCTGGGAGTAAACGCGGTGAAAACCAGTCCCTGGAACGTCGTCGAGCAGAACAACCGCGCCGGGCACTTCGTGCTCCACGTCCGATTCCCGCGTCAACCGGTCGGAACGCGGGTCCCGATCTTCACCAACGGCCCGCCGGGCGCGCCGAACGTCTTGCTCGCCGAGTACGAGCCCGACAACCACCTCACGTTCGAGTACCGCGAGACCCAAGCCGGTCGCGGCTCGCCGCCCGGGACGTACATTCGCCGCTACCTGCCGTTCCCGATTGACATCGATCACCCGTACACCCTGCACGTGTCCGCGGACCCGCACACCAGCCTGCTCACCGTCAGGCTCGGGGACGTGGTCGTCCTCGACTCCTTCTACCGGTACGGGGGCACCGACTTCCGGCTCGGGGGCAACCCGGATGTGGCGGACGTCGCCCGCCGGTTCCCGGGCCCGTTGCGATCCGAACCGGTCGGTACGCCACTATGCCGGGCCCTGGTGCGCGACACGGACCGCCACCGGTGAGCCGAACCGCCGACGTCAGAGTCCCGGTCCGTACCGCGAGCGGGTTCGACTCGCCGCAGGCGCGCTTCTACGGAGCTTGCGCGATCGGCGGAGCCGTGGCGACCGCCGTGTTCGCCTGGTTCCTGCTGAAGGGACGCGCCGACCTGCTGGCGCGTGGCTTCTACTCCAACTTCTACGACGCCCAGGCCCACAGTCTCCTGCGCGGCCACTGGGACATCCCGGCCCACGAGCTGTTCTTCGAGCGGTTCAACATCGGCGGGAAGTTCTACATGTACCACGGGCCGTGGCCGTCGCTGCTCCGGCTCCCGATCGCCGCCGTCACCGACCGCTACGACGGGCGGCTGAGCGCAGTGTCGATACTGCTCGGCTTCACGGTCATGCTGGTCTTCGTCGCTCGCATCGTCTGGCAGGCGCGGGTCCTCGTCCGTGGGAGCGGCCCGCCGACGCGAGC
>JBKPDG010000217.1:0-30036 GCA_046727755.1 Actinomycetota bacterium | reverse complement strand
GTAGTCGTTGATCTCCCGGGCGCGCATTGCCGCCAGCGTGACCAGCGTGAACTTCGAGTCGACGCGGTCCAGGAGGCTCTCGGTCCGAGGCTCCATCAGCGAGGCGCGTCGTTCGGCCATGGTTGCGACCTTCCGGCAGGGTTGCGGGGGCCGGTCAGGCCTCCCGGTGTGCTGCCAGGATAGCAGCGACCTCCTGAGCAGCCCGATCGGCGTCGTCGTTCACCACCATGGCGTCGAAACGGTCGGCGACCGCCTCCTCGCCCTCGGCCTGGGCCAGGCGGCGTTCGACGGCGGCCGCGTCGTCCTGCCCACGCTCCAGGAGCCGGCGCCGTTGCTCCTCCCGGGACGGCGCCTTCACGAACACCAGCACGGCGTCCGGGTACGCGTCCCTCACCGCGAGGGCGCCCTGAACATCGACTTCGAGGAGCACGTCGTCGCCCGCCGCCAAGTGCTCCTCAACCGGACGGCGCGGAGTCCCGTAGAGGTCCCCGTACACCTCGAACCATTCCAAGAACCCGCCGGCGGCGCGCATGCGCTCGAACTCCTCTCGACCGAGGAACAGATAGTCCTTGCCGTCGACCTCGCCCCCGCGACGCGACCGGGTCGTCGCCGACACCGAGAACCACAGCTGCGGGTCGCGGTCGCGGAGCTTGCGAACAATCGTCCCCTTGCCGGCCCCGGACGGGCCCGCGAGGACGAGCAGGACGCCCAGGGCGCGCCGTCGATCAGCCGAAGCGCTTCAGCAGCGCTTCGCGCTGGTTGCGGCCGAGGCCCCGCAGGCGCCGGCTCTCGCTGATGTCGAGCTCCTGCATCAGCCGGCGTGCTCGGACCTTGCCTACGCCGGGCAGCGACTCGAGCACGCTCACGACCTTCAGCTTCGCCAGGATCTCGTCGCGGTCGCCCTGCTCGAACAGCTCCGCCAGCGTGAGCGAGTTCGCCTTGAGCTTCTCTTTCACCTCTGCTCGCTGCCGCCGCGCCACGGCAGCCTTCTCGAGCGCAGCCTGACGCTGCTCCGGAGTGAGCGAAGGCGGCAGGGGCATCGAGAACGGACCTCCAACTCGGTCGAGCAGCCGAGGCTCGGTTGGTTCAGGCCGTCGCGGACGCCCGCTCCCTGCAGTGCCGCACAGCCCGACGACGGAGTCAGTATAGGCAGCGACCTCGCGCGATCAACCGGCCGCGTTGTCGCGGCTTAGCGCGTGTCCGCTCGACGCGCAAGGCCCTCGGCGGCGTCGCGCGTCACCGCTTCCGCCGCCGCCTCCGGGTCGTCCGATGCAGTCACGGCCCGTCCGATGACGAGCCAGTCGGCGCCCTGCCCGATCGCGTCCGCGGGCGTCGCGACCCGCGCCTGGTCGTGAGCCGGTTCGCCGGGCAGGCGGATGCCGGGGACCATCGTCGCGAGGTGCGGAGAGCGCGTCTTCACCGTTGCGATCTCGTGCGCCGAGCACACGACGCCGTCGCACCCCGCGTTTGACGCTGCCTCGAGTCGGACGTCGAACGAGGACACGTCCGCTTCGCTGGTGAGAACGGTGACGGCCAATGCGACCGGCGGTCCGTGCCCACCGTCGCGCGCGCCGTCGGCGAGGCCCCTGACGCCGGCCTCGAGCATGGCGGCGCCGCCCGCCGCCGGGAAGTTGAGGAAGTCGATACCGCGGCGACCAAGCACGCGCGCAGAGCGCTCGACAGTGGTCGGGATGTCGTAGAGCTTCAGATCGGCGAACACGGCAAGCCCGAGCGACCGCAACCGATCGAACACATCCGGCCCGGCTTCGGCGTAGAGCTCGAGACCGACCTTGGCGATGCCGAACCACGGCGCCAGCCGCCGGGTGACGGCCTCGGCGTCCGCCGGCCCGCCGACATCGAGCGCGAGCGCAAGGCGGTCGCGTACCTCCGTCACGCGGGGGGCCTCGGCGAGACCTCCAGCGCGCCCGTGAGCTCGGCGACCTTCGTGACGCCGTGCGACCCGCACCAGTCACGAAGCTCGTCGACCACGCGCAGCGACGCGCGGGGGTCGTGGAAGGTCGCCGTGCCGACGCCGACGGTGCTCGCCCCGGCGAGCAGCATCTCGACCGCGTCGACCCCCGTCGTCACGCCGCCGGTGCCGATGATCGGCACCTCGGGGTGGACTCGGGCGACATCGTGCACGGCGCGTAGCGCGACCGGCTTGATCGCGGGGCCCGACAAGCCGCCCCCGCCGGCGCCGAGCGCGGGGCGCCGCCGCTCGGCGTCCACCACGAGCCCGAGCACGGTGTTGATCAAGGTGAGCCCGGTCGCGCCGGCGCTCAGCGCGGCGGCGGCGATGTCGCGCAGGTCGGTGACGTTCGGTGACAGCTTCACGAACACCGGCAGTCCGAGGTCCGCGTCGAGCACCGCCGCCGTCGCCGTCGCCGTCGCGGTGGCCGAGTGGGCGAACATCGTCGACCGGTCCTCGAGGTTCGGGCAGCTGACGTTGACCTCGACCGCGACGAGCTCCTCGCGCGCCGGTGTGAGGAGCTTGGCCGCCCGACCGAACTCCTCGGTCGTGCGTCCCCACACGGACGCGATCACTCGTGCGCCCCGGGCGCGCAGTGCGGGCAGGTCGTGGTCGACCCAGTGCTCGACGCCCGGGCCCTGCAACCCGACGGCGTTGAGCATGCCGCCCCCGGTCATGTGCAAGCGGGGTGCGGGGTTGCCGGGCCATCCGTAGGGTGCCAGCGACTTGGTGGTGACGGCGCCGAGACGGGACGGATCGCACTGACGAGCCAGCTCGTCACCGTGCCCGAAGGTTCCCGAAGCGGCGACGATCGGATTGGGCAGCTCGAGCGGCCCGAGCCGCACGCGCGTGTCGACCTCGACGGCACCCGGTCGTCGACGGCGGCGCGCCATCACACCTCGAGCCGGAGCTGGGGGTCGCGGTGGTACTCCTGCAGCGACCGCACCTGCGGCTCGGAGGCGCTCCACTCGGCCAGGCCCGACGCGACCGCGAGGGCGGCGGCAACCGTGGTCACGCAGGACACGTGGTGCGCGGTGGCGGCCCGGCGGATGTGGTCGCCGTCGCCGGGGCGCGCCGGTCGTCCCCGCGGTGTGTTGATCACGAGATCCACCTTGCCCGAGGAGATGAGCTCGACCGCGTCCACACCCGCGGCGTCGCTCTCGCCGAGCTTCCCGACGACGGCGTCGACGCGAATGCCGTCGGCCTGCAGGGCGTCGGCGGTTCCCGCCGTCGCCACCAGGGAGAATCCCAGCTCGGCGAGGCGGCGGGCGGCGACGAGACCGGCGGGCTTGTCGCGGTCCGCCAGGGAGAAGAACACGGTGCCGCGCTCGGGCAGCTGGTTCCCGGCGGCGGCCTGGCTCTTGGTGAACGCGAGCCCGAAGGTCCGGTCGACGCCCATCACCTCGCCGGTGGAGCGCATCTCGGGACCGAGCAGGGTGTCGACCTCGGGAAAGCGCGCGAACGGCAGCACAGCCTCCTTCACCGCGACGTGCGTGCCGTTGCTGCGTCCGGGCGCCGGCAACGGCTCGCCCTCGTCGCGGAGCTCGGCGAGCGTCGTCCCGAGCATCACCCGGGCGGCGAGCTTCGCCAGTGGCGCGCCCGTCGCCTTGCTGACGAACGGGACGGTGCGGCTGGCGCGAGGGTTGGCCTCGATCACTGAGACTTCGCCTCCCTTGACCGCGTACTGGACGTTGAGGAGACCGCACACGTCGAGGGCGTCGGCGAGGGAGCGCGTGTGGGTCTCGATGGTCGCGATCACCGGCGCCGACAGTGTCGGCGGCGGGATCGCGCACGCCGAGTCGCCGGAGTGCACCCCGGCCTCCTCGATGTGCTCCATGACCCCGCCGATGACCACCTCGCCCGACCGGTCGCGGAGCGCGTCGACGTCGACTTCGATCGCGTCCTCGAGGAACCGGTCGATGAGCGCGGGTCGGGTCGCGCTCAATCCTCCCTCCCGGCCGAGGCTGCCGGTGCCGGCCAGCTCCGACATGGCGGCGTCGAGGCCGCCGGCGTCGTACACGATCTGCATGGCGCGCCCGCCGAGCACGTACGACGGGCGGACGAGGACCGGGTATCCGATGCGTTCGGCGACGGCGCGCGCGTCCGCCGGTGACGCCGCGGTATCGCCGTCGGGTTGGGGGATGCCCAGCCGCGCGCACAAGGCGTTGAAGCGCTCGCGGTCTTCTGCAAGGTCGATCGATCCCGGGCTCGTGCCCAGAATCGGGACGCCGGCGTCGGCCAGCGTGCGGGCCAGCTTCAGCGGCGTCTGTCCCCCGAGGCTCACGATCACGCCGGCGAGCTCGCCGCGTTCGGCGAGCGTCGTGCAGATGGCAAGGACGTCCTCACCCGTGAGCGGCTCGAAGAAGAGCCGGTCGCTCGTGTCGTAGTCGGTCGAGACCGTCTCGGGGTTGCAGTTGACCATGACGGTCTCGTAGCCGGCGGCGGACAGCGCGAAGGCGGCGTGCACGCAGCAGTAGTCGAACTCGACGCCCTGCCCGATGCGGTTCGGCCCGCTGCCGAGGATCACGACCGCCGGCTTCTCGAGCGCGGCGACCTCGTCTTCGTCCTCGAACGTGCCGTAGTGGTACGGGGTGCGAGCGGCGAACTCGGCCGCGCACGTGTCCACGGTCTTGTAGGTGACGCCGACGCCCGCCTCGAGGCGCGCCGTGCGCACGGCGTGCTCGTCGGACTCCCAGAGGTACGCGAGCTGCGCGTCGGAGAATCCGAGCCGCTTGGCTCGGCGCCGGTCACGAGGCGTCGCGCCGGCGAGCCCGCCGGCGGCGAGGCGGGTGCGCTCTTCGACGATCTGGAGGATGCCGTCGAGGAACCAGGGGTCGATGCCGGTCGCGGCCGCCAGCCGGTCGACGGGCACGCCGCGCCGGAGTGCGGCTTCGAGGGCGAACAACCGATCGGGTGTCGCCACAGCGGCGGCGCGCACGAGGTCGTCTTCACTCCACTCGCCCAGGGCCGCCTCGCCCGGATCGCAGTTCAGGCCGAGGCGGCCGGTCTCCAAGGACCGGATCGCCTTCTGGAGCGACTCGGGGAACGTCCGGCCGATCGCCATCGCCTCGCCGACCGACTGCATCATCGTCCCGAGCGTCGCCGTCGCGCCGGGCAGCTTCTCGAACGCCCAGCGCGGGATCTTCGTCACCACGTAGTCGATCGTCGGCTCGAACGACGCCGGCGTCTCGCCCGTGATGTCGTTCATGACCTCGTCGAGCCGGTACCCGACGGCGAGGCGGGCGGCGATCTTCGCGATCGGGAACCCCGTCGCCTTGCTGGCGAGCGCGCTCGATCGCGACACGCGCGGGTTCATCTCGATGATCTGCTGGCGCCCGTCGGCCGGGTTCACCGCGAACTGGATGTTCGACCCACCGGTGTCGACACCGATCCGGCGGATGCACGCGAAGGCGGCGTCGCGCATCCGCTGGTACTCCACGTCGGTGAGGGTCTGCGCCGGCGCGACCGTGATGGAGTCGCCGGTGTGCACGCCCATCGGGTCGAAGTTCTCGATCGAGCAGACGACCACGACGTTGTCGGCGTGGTCGCGCATCACCTCGAGCTCGAACTCCTTCCAGCCGACGACGGACTGCTCGATGAGGATCTCCGTGACCGGGCTGGCGGCGAGGCCGCGTTCGGCGATGTCCCGCATCTCGTCGGCCGTGTGGGCGACGCCGGTGCCGCCGCCGCCGAGGATGAACGATGGCCGCACGATGAGCGGGTAACCCACTTGCTCGGCGACCTCCATGGCGTCGCCGAGCGTGGTGGCGAAGCCCGACCGCGGCACCGCCAACCCGATCTCCTCCATCGCCGCCTTGAACTCGTGGCGGTTCTCGGCGACGCGGATGGCGTCGACGCTGGCGCCGATCAGCTCGACGCCGAAGCGGTCGAGCACGCCGCCGTCGTAGAGCTCGACGGCGAGATTCAGTGCGGTCTGGCCACCGAGCGTCGGGAGCAAGGCGTCGGGGCGTTCGCGCTCGATGATCCGAGTGAGGCTGGGCGCATCGAGCGGTTCGACGTAGGTCGCCGCCGCGAACTCGGGATCGGTCATGATCGTCGCCGGGTTCGAGTTCACGAGCACGACCCGATAGCCCTCGGACTGGAGGACTTTGCACGCCTGAGTTCCCGAGTAGTCGAACTCGCACGCCTGGCCGATCACGATGGGCCCGCTGCCGACGATCAGGATGGTCTCGAGGTCGTCGCGTCGGGGCATGCGCTACGCCGCTTCCGTCATCAACGTCGTGAACGTGTCGAAGAGATAGGAGGCGTCGTGCGGACCCGGGCCCGCCTCGGGGTGGTATTGGACGCCGAAGGCGGGCGCGTCGAGCACACGGAAGCCCTCGACGACCCCGTCGTTCAGGTTCACGTGGGTGACGGCGGCGCCGCGCAGCGTGTCGAGATCGACGGCGTAGTTGTGATTCTGGCTGGTGATCTCGACCCGGCCCGTCGACTCGTGGCGCACGGGATGGTTGGCGCCGTGGTGACCGAAGCGGAGCTTGAACGTCTGCGCGCCGAGCGCGAGCCCGAGGATCTGGTGGCCGAGGCAGATGCCGAACACGGGTACCTCGCCGAGGAGACCGGCGACGGTCTCGGCGGCGCCGTCGACTGCCGCGGGGTCCCCAGGACCGTTGGAAAGGAACACGCCGTCGGGCCGGCGGGCGAGCACGTCGGCGGCCGGGGTCGACGCCGGCACGACTTCGACGAAGCAGCCGACGCCGGCGAGATGACGCAGGATCGTCGACTTGATGCCGTAGTCGTAGGCGACGACGTGGAAGGCGGCGTCGGGATCGCCGGCGGTGTACGGCTGCTCGGTCGTGACGTCCGCGACGAGGTTGATGCCATCGGTCGTCACGGCCGCCGACGCCGCCGCCCGCACCGCGGGCTCGTCGGTACCGAATGCGCCCGGGAGCGCGCCCGCCTCCCGCAGGTGACGCGTGAGCCGCCGGGTGTCGATCCCGGCGATGCCGGGGACGCGATGACGGTGCAGGAACTCGTCCAGGGACTCGGTGGCACGCCAGTTGCTGGGACGGCGGGCGAGGTCCCGCACGAGGACGCCGGAGCAAAACGGCCGGCGGCTCTCGACGTCGTCGGGGTTCACGCCGTAGTTCCCGATGTGCGGGTACGTGAACGTGATCATCTGCCCGGCGTACGACGGGTCGGTGAGGATCTCCTGGTAGCCCGACAGCGCGGTGTTGAAGACGACCTCGCCGGTTGCGACGCCCGAGTCGGGGACATGGCCGACGGCCTCGCCCTCGAAGGTCGCCCCGTCGGACAGGACGAGGACCGCGTCCCGGCTCATCGCTGCGCGACACCGTCGACGACGACCGGCTCGCCCCGCAGGATCGTGTGGCGCACGCGGCCCGTGAGCTTCCGACCGGCGTAGGGCGTGTTGCGGGACCGGCTGGCGAGCCGGATCGGGTCGACCTCCCAGTGCACCGCGGGGTCGACGATGCAGAGGTTGGCAGGCCGACCCGGCTGGACGGGCCCGCCGTGGTCGCGGAGCGCGGCGATGGCGGCCGGCTGCCAGGACAGGCATGCCAGCGCGTCGTCGAGGGCGAGCACCCCGGGCTCGACGAGCTCGCTGAGCGTGAGCGCGAACGCGGTCTCGAGGCCGAGCATGCCGGGCGGCGCCTCCTCGAACGGGCGCTCCTTGGCCTCGGGAACGTGCGGGGCGTGGTCGGTGGCGATGGCGTCGATCGTGCCGTCGGCGAGCCCCGCCTTCACGGCCGCCACGTCGGCGTCGGTGCGCAGCGGCGGGTGGACCTTGAACGCGGGGTCGAAGGTCTGGCACTCCGCGTCGGTGAGCGTGAAGTGGTGCGGCGCGACCTCCGCCGTCACGGGGACGCCCCGGTCCTTCGCGTCGCGCACGAGCTCGACGGCGGCGGCCGTCGAGAGGTGGAGGAAGTGGACGGGCGTGCCCGTGAGCTCGGCGAGCATCACGTCGCGGGCGACGACGATCGCCTCGGCCGCTTCCGGCCGGCCCGGGATCCCGAGGCGGCTCGACCACCCCCCTTCGTGCATGTGCCCGCCGGCGGCGAGCGACGGGTCTTCGGCGTGCTGGGCGACGACCGCCCCCGGCAGCGCGCGCGCGTACTCGAGCGCGCGCCGCATGACTCCGGCGTCGGCGACGCAGGCGCCATCGTCGGTGAAGATGCGGACGCCGAGCGCGTGCATCTCCCCCATCGGCGCGAGCTCCTCACCGCGCCGGCCCTTGCTGATGCAGCCCGACGACACGACTTCGCACGTGGCCTCACGGCCGGCGGCGAGCACGGACGCCACGACTGCGGCGTCATCGAGCGGCGGCTCGGTGTTGGGCATGGCGACGACGGCGGTGAAGCCTCCGAGCGCGGCGGCGCGGGCGCCGGTCTCGATCGTCTCCGCCTCTTCGTCGCCGGGCTCGCGCAGGTGCGCGTGCAAGTCGACGAGCCCAGGCGAGACGATGCACCCGCCGGCGTCGAGCACGGGCGCGCCTTCGACGCGCCTCCCGACCGCGGCCACCACGCCGCCCTGGACGAGGACGTCGGCCGCGCGGTCACCGGTGGCGTCGACGACGCGCCCGCCCTTGATCACGAACTCGGCCGGTTGGTCAGGCAACAAGCCCTCCTGAGCCGAGCAGCGACCACAGGACCGCCATGCGCACGGCGACCCCGTTGGCGACCTGCTCGGTGATGATCGACGCCGGGCCGTCGGCCACCTCGGCCGCGATCTCGACACCGCGGTTCATCGGGCCCGGGTGCATGATCAGCGTGTCGGGCTTGAGGTGCGCCGCGCGACTGGCAGTCAGCCCGTACCGGCTCGTGTACTCGCGCAGCGACGGGAGGAGCGCGGACCCGAGGCGTTCGCGCTGGATGCGCAACAGGTACACGACGTCGAGCTCGGGGAGGACGTCGTCCAAGTCGGTGGCGGCGCGTGCGGGCCAGCCGTCGAGCGATTCGGGGAGCAGCGTGGGGGGTCCGACGACGGTGACGTCGGCGCCGACGGCGGCGAACGCCTTCACGCCGCTGCGAGCGACGCGCGAGTGGCGGACGTCGCCGACGATGCCGACGCGGAGCCCGCGGAAGGCGTCGGTGCCGAGACGCCGGCGGAGGGTGAGGAGATCGAGCAGCGCCTGTGTCGGGTGCTCGTGGCGGCCGTCGCCGGCGTTGATGACCGCAGCGTCGACCCACGATGCGACCCGGTGGGGCGCGCCTGCGCACCGGTGGCGCACCACCATTGCGTCGACGCCCATCGCCTCGATGGTGCGGACGGTGTCGAGGAGGCTCTCGCCCTTCCCGACCGAGGAACTCGCGGCGGTGAACGACATCGTGTCCGCCGTCAGGCGCTTCGCCGCCGTTTCGAACGACAGGCGGGTGCGCGTGGAGTCCTCGTAGAACAACGTGACGACCGTCTTGCCTCGCAGCGCCGGGATCTTCGGGATGTCGCGCCGGGTGACCTCGACGAAGGAGTCCGACAGGTCGAGCAGCTCGCTGATGCCGTCGGCGCCCAGGTCGTCGATCGACAGCAGATCGCTCACGCTTCCGGCCCCCAGATCTCGATCCCGTCGTCGCCGTCGTCGACCTCGTGCAGACGCACCCGCACGTCCTCGGCGACCTTGGTGGGGAGGTTCTTGCCCACGAAGTCGGCCCGGATCGGGAGCTCGCGATGGCCCCGGTCCACGAGAACTGCGAGCTGCACCGCCCGGGGGCGGCCGAGCTCGGTCACGGCTTCGAGCGCGGCGCGGGCCGTCCGGCCGGTGAAGAGCACGTCGTCGACGAGGACCACGACCCGATCGGTGATGTCGACGGGAACCTCGGTCGGACCGAGGGGCTGGACCCGCCGTAGGCCGATGTCGTCGCGGTAGAAGGCGACGTCGATCGCCCCGACGGGCACGGCGACGCCTTCGAAGCGCTCGATCGCCTCGGCGAGCCGGCGGGCCACGGCGACGCCCCGGGTGTACAGGCCGATGAGCACGACGTCGCCGGCACCATGGTTGCGCTCGACGATCTCGTGCGCGATCCGGGTGTGCGCACGGCGGAGGTCGTCGGCGTCGAAGACCATCGCCCGCAGAGAAAACAAGTGGCCCCCGGAGGGGGCCGCAGTGTTCGTGTCTCGGTTGTCGTGGTCGCCGGGGAGGTCGCCCCCGCCGGCGATGGGCACGGTCATGCCGTTGTCTTCCTCCGTGGGAACCTCGCAGGATCCCCTTCACGGTCTCGGTCAGGATAGTCCAGGACCTGCACGGGTGGGCGCACTGGTTGGCCGCGCCGGTCCGGCCACCGATTCCCTACCGATGAGATGGCCTCGATGAGTTCAGGCGCCTCAGGACGTCTGAACTTGCGGCGCAAGCAACCGGACGGAGGCAATGACATGGCTACACAGAACGGGCAGCGACCCGTCGTCGCAGGCGCGTTCGTCACGATGGACGGCTACATGGTCGGGCCCGACGAGGACATCAATTGGGTGGTCGAGGGCTTCGACCCGGAGATGCAGGACGACATCGCGGTGACGATGAGCGAGGACACGGATGTGTTCGTCCTTGGACGCGTGACGTTCGACATCTTCGCCGAGTACTGGCCGACCGCCATCCCCTACGGCGAGGGCGACGAGCTGAACCCCTCGGAGGGGAAGGAGGATCCTCGGATCATTCGCGCCCTCAACGACTTTCCCAAGGTCGTCTTCTCCAAGACGGTGACGTCGCCGGAATGGGCGAACACGCGTGTCGTCGCCGGTGCGCCGGAGGACGAGATCAGGCGACTGAAGGCGGAGTCGGGCAAGGCCGTCAACATCCAGGGAAGCGCCAGCATCGTCCAGGCGCTCGCCCGAGCCGACCTCATCGACGAGTACGTCCTCTACGTCCACCCGGTCCTGCTCGGCGACGGCAAGCCCCTCTTTGCTACCGGAATCACGCGCCAGGACTTCCAGCTGGCCGATCTCAAGCGATACGCGAACGGCGTCGTCCGAATGACGTACCAGCGCAAGCCCGCGCCCTGATCAGCCCAGCAGCGTCTCGACGAGGTCGTTCTCGAACCAGGTCAGCCAGCCGTACACGGCGTGGGCGCCGGCGGTCGGGTCGGACGGGTCGATGGCCTCGGACTCGGCGTCGTCGGTGACGCCCAGGCGAGTGCCCAGTGTGAGCCGGGCGTCGTTCACGACGCCGAGCCATGCCTCGACCTCCTCGGGCGTGAGCTCGACCTCGCTGCGACCGCGCTTCGTCGCAGCCCGGTCGAGCGTGGCGGTGACGAGCTCGAGGGCCGCGAGCCGCGACTGCAACAGCTCGGGGTGCACCAGCTCCTGCCATTCCTGCTCGGCGCCCTCCTCGGTGGGGTCAAGGTACGCAGCGGGGAAGAGCCGGTTGTACACGGGATCGTCCTTGGACGGCGGGTCGGTCAGCGCGTCGCGGACCTC
This sequence comes from Actinomycetota bacterium, assembly GCA_046727755.1. Classification (GTDB taxonomy): domain Bacteria; phylum Actinomycetota; class Acidimicrobiia; order IMCC26256; family JACDBD01; genus JALZAA01. Next base: position 18,686 of record JBKPDG010000217.1, on the reverse strand, counting down.
GTCCGGGATCGTGCGCAGCAGCTCCACCTCGTTGGCGTCGAGCGTGACGACGACCCCTTCGCCGCGGCGCTCGAAGCGCGGGCTCACGACGGATGCTCCATAGTCGCCCACAAGCCGTGGGCGTGCAGGCGGGCGACGTCGGCCTCGGCCTTCTCGCGCGTCCCCTCCGACACCGCGGCCTTGCCGTCGTGGTGCACCTGCAACATGAGCCGGGTCGCCTTCTCGCGCGAGTAGCCGAACAGCTTCTGGAACACGTAGACGACGTAGCTCATGAGGTTCACCGGGTCGTTCCACACGATGACCAGCCACGGGCGGTCGGTCGTGATCGCCTCGTCGGTGACCGGCTCCTCGACCTCGAGCGGCGCGGTGCTCATAGCCCCGGCTGCTCGGGTTGGTCCGGCTCCTGCCCCCGCAAATCCTCGGCGATGCGACCCAGCATGCCGTTCACGAACCGACCCGAGTCCTTCGTCGAATACTGCTTCGCGAGCTCGACGGCCTCGCTGATGACGACCCCCGTGGGCAGCTCGGGCTGCCACCCGAGCTCGTAGCAGCCGATGCGCAGGAGGGCGCGGTCCACGAGCGGCATGCGCTCGAGCGCCCAGTGCTCGGAGACCTTGCGCAAGATGGCATCCACCTCGTCGCGATGCGCCTCCACGCCCCGGACGATTGCCTGGGCGTACTCGTCGGGTGGCGCCGGGAGCTCGGCGAGCAGGGCGTCGGCGGCGAGGCCGCGCACGTCGGCTTCGTAGCAGAGGCTCAGGGCGCGTTCCCGGGCCTCGCGTCGGGTGGGCATCGCCGCGCTCGCCCGTCACGCGCGGGCGAGGTACTCCCCCGTCCGGGTGTCGACCTTGATCCGCCCGCCCGGCTCGACGAACAGCGGGACCTGGACCACGAGGCCCGTCTCCAGCGTGGCCGGCTTGCGGGCGCCCGAGACACGGTCGCCCTGCACGCCGGGCTCGGTCTCCGTGACCGTGAGCTCGACGGCGGCCGGCAGCTCGATCCCGATGACCCGGTCTTGGTAGGTGGGCAGGACGGCCATGTCACCCTCCTTGAGGTAGCGCACGGCCTGGCCGAGGTCGCCGGCGTCGACGGGCAGCTGCTCGTAGCTGTCACTGTCCATGAACACGTACGAGGTGCCCTCGCGATACAGGTACTGCATCTCGCGTTTGTCGATGACCGCGAGGGGGACCTTCTCGTCGGCCCGGAACGTCTTGTCGACCACCGCGCCGGACCGGAGGTTCTTGAGCTTCGTGCGGACGAACGCCCCGCCCTTGCCCGGCTTCACGTGCTGGAACCCGACCACGGTCACGAGGCCCTCGGGGAGATCGAGCGCCATGCCGTTCTTGAGATCGTTCGTGGAGACGCTCACAGCAAGAAGTCCTTGGGGAATCGGGTGAGCACGTCCGCGCCATCCTCGGTGACGACCACCGTGTCCTCGATGCGCACACCGCCCACGCCGAGGAGGTACACGCCGGGCTCGACGGTCACGACGTAGCCGGCGGCCAACGTATCACGGGCAGTCGCGGCCACTCGCGGTGCCTCGTGGATCTCGAGGCCGACACCGTGGCCGGTTCCGTGCGTGAAGGCATCGCCCCAGCCGGCGGCTTCGATCACGTCGCGGCACGCCTTGTCGACGCGCGCGCAGTCCGCGCCGGCGCTGACCGCGTCGCGACCGGTCTGCTGCGCGTCTCGCACGACTTCGTACACGCGCCGAGCGTCCGGTCCCGGGTCACCGATGCTGAGCGTGCGGGTCATGTCGGAGCAGTACCCGTCGACGATGCACCCGAAATCGATCACGACCGGCTCGCCGGCTTCGACCGGCCGGTCCGACGGTCGAGCGTGCGGCTTCGCACCGTTGGGCCCCGACGCGACGATCGGGTCGAAGCTGGTGCCGGCGGCGCCCCTGTCCCGCATCTCGAGCTCGAGCCCGAGTGCGATCTCCCGTTCGGTCGGCCGGTCGAAGAGACGGGACGCGACGGCGGCGAGCGCCTCGTCGGCGATCGCGCAGGCAGCCTGAATGCGTGCGACCTCGCCGGGCTCCTTCACGCGGCGGAGGTCCTCCACGAGATGCTCGGTCGCGACCAGCTCGGCCCCCGGGAACCACTCGGAGGCGAATGCCCGCTGTTGCGCCCATGTGACGCCGTGCGCTTCGAGACCGAGGCGCCGGTACCCGCGGGCGGCGTCGGTCATCACGTCACGTTGTGCGCTCTGCGACACGCGCACCTCGACACGGGCGGGCACACGTACCGCCGCCAGCTGCTCCGCCGCCTGCTCGCCGTACCGCCCGTCGGTGACGAAGACGATCTCGTCCCGGTCCACCAGGACCATCGCGGCGCTGCCGGTGAAGCCCGTGAGGTAGGCGACGTTCGGGAGCCGGGTGACGAGCAGCGCATCGACGCCCGCCGCCTCGAACCGCCGCCGCAGCCGATCGGCGCGCCCGTTCACGTCCATCGGGGGCAGGTGGGCGAGCGCGGCGCTCACCCGGCCTCCTTCAGCAGCGCCACCGCCGCTTCGAGCGCCAACCGGTAGCCGTGGCGGCCCAAGCCCGCGACCGTGCCGGTCACGACGGGCGCGACGACCGAGGTGCGCCGCCATGCTTCCCGTGCCGACGGGTTCGAGATGTGCAACTCGATCTTGGGCCCGTCGAACGCGCTAAGCGCGTCGGCGATGGCGTGCGAGTAGTGCGTGAACGCGCCCGGGTTGATGACGATCGCCGCGCAACGACCCCGTGCGTCCTGAATGGCGTCGACGACCTCACCCTCGTAGTTGGACTGCATGTGGTCGAGCGAGTAGCCGTGCGCCTCGGCGACGGCGCGGGCGTCGCCGACGTGCTCGTCGAGCGTGTCGCTGCCGTAGACCGCAGGCTCGCGCTCACCCAGGAGGTTCAGATTCGGTCCGGAGACGAGAAGGATCGACGCCATCAAAACTCAGCCTTCCACGCCGACGGCTTGGAACGCGCGCTGGAGCGCGGCCGCGGGCGGGTCGTCGACGTGTTCGATGCCGGTGGGACCGGGCAGGACGAACGTGAGCCCGCCCTTCGCCTTCTTGTCGCGGCGCATCAGCTCGAGCAGCTTTGACGAGTCGAGACCATCGGGCGCTCGAACGGGAAGACCGAGCGCGGTCACGATCTGCGCGTGCCGCTCGGCGGTCGAGAGATCGACTCGGCCCAGTGCCGCCGCCAGCGAGCCCGCGAACACGAGCCCGACAGCCACCGCCTCGCCGTGCAGCAGCTCGTCGAAACCGGACGCCGCCTCGAGCGCGTGCCCGAGTGTGTGCCCGTAGTTCAAGATGGCGCGCACGCCGGTACGCTCCTCCGGGTCGCGTGCGACGACATCGGCCTTCAGCTCGACGCAGCGGGACACGAGCTCGGTGAGCACCTCGGCGTTGCGGCCCCGAATCGCCTCAGCGCTGGTTTCAACGAGCTCGGCCAGCTCGAGACCGTCACCGCGCAGCTGCGCGATTAGCGCGTACTTCGCCACCTCGCCGAGACCAGCGCGGTACTCGCGCTCAGTCAGGGTGCGGAGGGTGTCGACGTCGGCGACAACAGCCGCCGGCTGGTGGAACGCGCCCAAGAGGTTCTTGCCTTCGGGCAGGTTCACGCCCGTCTTCCCTCCGATGGCGGCGTCGATCTGCGCGAGCAGGGTCGTCGGCACCTGCACGACGGCGACGCCCCGGTGGTAGATCGCGGCGGTGAAGCCGGCCACGTCGCCGACGACCCCGCCGCCGAGGGCGACGACGACGTCGTCGCGGAGGAGTCCCCATGCCGCGAGCTCACGCGCGAGCCGTTCGACCGTCGCGAGCGTCTTCGCGCTCTCGCCGTCGTCGACGAGAAACACGTCGGCGTTCGGGATGGCGGCGCACGCGGCGCCGGCATGGTGCTCGGCGACCGCGGCTTGGCTCACGACTGCCACGCGGCGGCGGCCGGCGACCAGCGGGCCGAGCTCGCGCAGCGCGCCCGGGCCGATGACGACGTCGTAGAGCGGGTCGACGCGAACAGTCACGCGTCTCATTGCCGGTACGCCTCGAGCACGGCGTCGACGACCTCGGGGACGGTGCGGCCCTCCGTGTCGATGGATGCGTCGGCAGCGGCGTCGTAGGCGGCCGCCCGCACGAGCGCCAGCCGCTCGAGCGTGGCCGTTCCTCGCCCCTCGAGCAACGGTCGCCCGGCGCCGGTCTTGACCCGCGCCATGAGCGTCGGCGCCGGCGCCTGCAGCCACACCACGAACCCCGCTTGGTGGATCCGGCGCCGGTTGTCCGCGTCGACGACCGCACCCCCGCCGCACGCGATCACGGCCGGCGCCGGCGTCGCGCACGCGTCGACCACGGCCTGACGTTCGAGCTCACGAAAGCGAGCTTCACCCTCGTGCTCGAACAACGCCGCCACCGACACGCCGGTGTTCGCCTCGACGATGTCGTCGGTGTCGACGAACGGGCGGGCGAGCCGGGTCGCGCACGCGGCCCCGACGGTCGTCTTGCCGGCGCCCATGAGCCCGACGAGCACCAGGTGGCGACGGGTGCCGTCGTCGCTCATGTCTCTCGCAGCGACGCGGCATACCCGGCGTGGTTGCGGAGGAACTCGTCGAGCGAATCGCCTCCGAACTTCCGGAGCGCCTCGGACGCCAGCACGAGCGCGACCATCGTCTCGGCCACGACACCCGAGGCCGGTAGCGCCGTCACGTCGGTGCGCTCCTTAAACGAGAGCGTCTCTTCCTTCGTCTCGACGTCGACGGTGCGCAGCACGGGCCGGTTCAGCGTCGACAGCGGCTTCATCCCGACGCGCGCGACGAGCAGGCTCCCCGTCGTGATCCCGCCCTCGATGCCGCCGGCGCGGGTCGAGCCGCGCTCGTAGCGCTCGTCGTCCTCGCTCCAGAGGATCTCGTCGTGCGCCTCACTGCCCCTGCGGGCGACGCCGGCGAACCCGTCGCCGATCTCGACGCCCTTCATGGCCTGGATGCTCATGAGCGCCTGCGCGATCAGGCCGTCGACGCGCCGGTCCCAGTGCACGTGCGAGCCGAGGCCGGGCGGCACGCCGTAGCCGAGCACCTCGACCACGCCGCCCAGCGAGTCACCGGCCTTGGCGGCCGCTTCGATCTCGGTGACCATCGCCGCTTCGGTGTCGGAGTCGAAGCAACGCACGGGCGACTCGTCGACGCGGGCGAGGTCCGCCGGCACGGGACGCCGGTCTTCGGCAGCTCGCACCGGCCCGAGCTGGATCACGTGGCTGATCACCTCGGTGCCGAGATGCCCTAACAGCGATTTTGCGAGCGACCCGGCGGCGACCCTCGCCGCGGTCTCGCGCGCGCTCGCCCGCTCGAGGACGTTCCGAGCGTCGTCGAACCCGTACTTCTGCATCCCGACGAGGTCGGCGTGGCCGGGACGCGGCTGACGCAGCGGCTTCTCGGTGACGCCCGGCGCCGGTGACATCTCCTCCTGCCACTTCGGCCATTCCGTGTTGTGGATCACGAGGGAGACGGGCGACCCGAGCGTGCGCCCGTGGCGCACCCCGCCCGTGAACTCGACGTCGTCACGCTCGAAGCGCATGCGCGGCCCACGCCCGAACCCGAGCCGGCGCCGAGCGAGCTCGGCCGCGATCTCGTCGATCGTGATGGGAAGGCCGGCGGGGAGCCCTTCGACCACGACCGCCAGGGCCGGGCCGTGCGACTCTCCCGCGGTCAGGAAGCGAAGCAATTTCCCCTCCGTTTTCGCTGCTCAGCGTACCGGCCGGCGGTTGCGCGGCCGGGGAAGTTGCGTTGTCAGCCGCGGTACCAGCGCAGGATGACGTCGCCCCAGAGCAGCACCACCAGCGTCCCGAACGCGAGGAACGGGCCGAACGGCAGGTGGTCCTTCCGTCCGCGATGACGGAGCACGATGAGGGCGAGCCCGACCAGCGCGCCGGCGAGGAACCCGCAGAACAACCCGAGCACCAGCTCGCTCCAGCCGAGCCAGCCGAGGACGAGCCCGAGCACGAACGCGAGCTTCACGTCACCAAAGCCCATGCTGCGCGGCGAGATGACGTGCAACACGCCGAGCGCGGTCGTGGCGACGACACCGCCGAGCAGCGCCCGCGCGAGCGCGCCCCACTCGTCGTCGCCCACCGCGGCGACGGCGAGGAGCGCGGCCGTCACCGCCGCCAGCGGGTACACGATCCGGTTCGGCAACAAGAAGTGCTCGAAGTCGATGACCGCCAGCGCGACGAGCCCCGCCGCGAGCACCAGGAACGCCGGCAACGCCCACGAGTCGTGGTACCGGAGCGCAAGTCCGGTGAAAAGCGCCACGGTCAGTGCCGCCAACACCGCGGCCCGCGCCGGGTGACCGGCGCCACGCGTCCAATCGCGCAACCGCGCCCGCTGCGGCACGCGGTCGACCACGACTTCGAGGGCGAGCCCGACGACGAGGCCGGTGACGGCGCACGCCGCCACGACGGCCGCCGTCACGCGTCAGCCGACGCTGCGGCCCGCATCATTCCGGGTGGGCCGCTGCGGCCCGCATGATGTCGAGCGGCGGCGCCACGCCGGTCCACAGGGAGAACGACAACGCACCTTGGTGGACCAGCATGCCGAGACCGCCGGCAGCGCGCAGTCCCCGCTCGCGTGCCTCGAGCAACAGCGGCGTCTCGCCCGGGTACACCGTGTCGAACACGAACTGGCCGGCGTGGAGGTTGGTGGTGTCGAACGGGGGCGGCTCGCCGTGCATCCCGAGCGGCGTGGCGTTGACGATCACATCGAAGCGATCCACCACCATGTCATCGAGGCCGACGGCGGCGCCGTCTGGCGCGAGCGCGGCCGCGCTGCGGGCTGCCTCCGCTCGGCGGGCCGCCACGGTGACGCGAGCTCCGACCCGTCCGAGCGCGTGCGTGATCGCTCGCGCGGCGCCGCCGGCCCCCAGCACCAGCGCGCGCCGTCCGTCAATCGCGACGCCGTCGTCGTCGAGCGCGCGCAGGAAGCCATCGCCGTCGGTCGAGTGACCGACGAGGGTTCCGTCCGAGTCCACGACTGTGTTGACGGCGGCGAGCGCGGCGGCTTCGGGTGCGAGGTCGTCGCACGCGGCGGCGGCGTCCGCCTTGTGCGGCATCGTGACGTTGAGGCCCGCGAGACCGAGCGTGGGCACGGCTCGGACCGCGGCCGCACCGGCGCCACGAGGAACGGGGAACGCCACGTACACCCAGTCGAGACCGAGCGCATCGAACGCGGCGTTGTGCATCGCCGGCGACCGGGAATGCCCGACCGGGTCGCCGATCACCCCCACGACGCGGGTCGCACCCGTGATCACCTGCTCGTCGCTCACAGCAGGCCCTTTTGGCGGGCCTCCTCGACGTTCCTGTCGTGCTCCTCTTCGGTGGCGGCGAACTTGTGCTTCCCGTTCTTGTCTGTGAGCACGTAGAAGAGGTACGGGTCCGAGGACGGGTTCTGCGCCGCCTGCAGCGACTTCACGGTGACGCTCGAGATCGGGGTCGGCGGCAGGCCGGCGACCCTGTACGTGTTGTACGGCGAGTCGAGCGCGAGGTCCGCGGCGGTCGGTGCCTCGCGGCAGCCGCCCCTCGCGAAGCACACGGTCGCATCGATCTGGAGCAGCCGTCCGGCGGCGAGGCGGTTGCGGATCACGGCCGAGATCAGCGGTCGGTCCTCGTCGAGCTTTGCCTCACGCTCGATCAGCGACGCCGCCACGATCGTCTGGTACGGGCTCAGCCCCGCAGCGTTCGGCGCCGACAGCCCGATCGCATCCGCCTTCTCATCGAACGTCGACACGAGCCGGGCGAGGATGTCCTGATCGGTGTCGTCCTTCGACACGAAGTACGTATCGGGGTACAGGAGCCCTTCGAGCGACGTCACCTCCGGAGGCTGGTACTTCGAGCGCACGGTGCCTGACTGCGCGAGTTGAAGGAACGCGTCGCGATTGTGGCCGCGCAGCATGCCGACACGGTCGGCGACCTCGGCCACGGTGAGCCCGGGCGGCACCACGAGCTTGAACTCGGGCCCCTTCGCCGGCCCGGACTTCAGCACGTTCACCGCGTCGCGGACGCCGAGGGTCTCCCGCATCGTGTAGTGGCCGGCATCGAACGGACCGGAGCCGGTGACGCCGACGTAGATCTGGAACGCCCGCGAGGAACCGATGACCCCTTTGTCTTCGAGCAGGTCGCCGATTTCAGCGTTCCCGGTGCGGCGCGGGACGTCGACGCCGATCTCCTTGCCCGGCCCGCCCGGCGGGTTCAGCTGGTACAAGAACCACGCGCCGGCGCCGAGCACGAGGACGATCGGCAGGAGCACGATGCTCAACGCGATGAGCGTGCGCCGGCGGCGACGTCGACGGTCACCGTGCTTGGAGCGGTCCGCGCGCGCCGCGCCGCCGTCGTCGTCGACGGGCTCACCCCAGAACTCGTCGTCCGGTTCGACCGGGTGCCGGTGGGGCTGGGTCTTCGTCGGCTCGAGACCCTCGCTGTCGAACGGGCTCACGAGCGGCTCTCGAGGTACGACTGGAGCATGACAGCAGCCGCGGCGGCGTCGACCGTCCGCCGGCGGGCGCGGCGCGGCACGTTCGCGGCGCGCATACCCCGTTCGGCGATCACGGTCGTGAGCCGTTCGTCATGGGTCTCCACCGTGACTTCTCCGCCCGCAAGAGCTCGCAACGCGTCGACCTCCCCGAGGACCGCCTGCGCGGCGGGACCGGCGTTGCCGGAGAGTGACAACGGGAGCCCGACCACCACCCGGGAGGCGCCAGCTTCGCGCGCATGGGCGAGGATCGCCCGATGGTCGGCGGCGCGGTCGCCGCTGCGCTCGATCACCGAATGCGGCGTGGCTACCTTCGCGTCGGGGTCGGAGATGGCGAGGCCGATGCGGCGCGAGCCGAGGTCGACGCCCAGGACTCGTCCCATGCGCTCCCGATCCGCCGTCAGCGAGCCGCGCGCCTGACGGCCTCCGCTGCCTCCCGCCGTACGAGGGCCAGGGCGTCGTCGACCTGGTCCACGTTGGTCCCGCCGCCCACGACGACCTCGGCGTTCTTCGCCGTTCCCCCGCCGAGCGCCTTGGCTGCCTGGGCGGCGACGTCTGCGGCGGACACGCCCCGGTCGACGAGCTCCTTGGAAGCCGCGACCGCGAGGCCGGCCTTCTTCTGATCTGGTCCCACGCCGACGAGCGCCACTACCCCGGAGCCGGCGGCTTGGAGGGTGGCGAGCGCGAGACGGCGAAGGTCCCCCGGGTCGAGGCCGTCACGCCGGGCGGCGACGACTCCGTCGTCGGACGCGTCGGCCGCCAGCGCCGCCGCCTCGGCGGCAGCCTCCCGGGCCCGGGCCGTCTCGACTTGCTCCTTGAGCGTCTTCAGCTGCTGCTGGAGCTGCTCGATGCGGTCGGGCAGCTCGGCCGAGGAGACCTTGAGTGCGTCGGCGGCCCGGCGCAACTGACGCTCCTCCTCGTGGATGCGCTCGAACGCGGCATCGCCGGTAACCGCCTCGATCCGCCGCAGGTTGGTGCCGATCGACTGCTCACCGACGATCTTGATGGGGCCGATGAAACCGAGGGCGTGCACGTGTGTGCCGCCGCACAGCTCGACGGAGTGATCGCCGGCCTCGAGCACGCGCACGAGGTCGCCGTACTTCTCGCCGAAGAAGGCGATCGCGCCGATCGCCTCCGCGTGCTCCCGGGTCGTCTCGTAGTGGCGGACGGGCGCGTCGGTGATGATCTCGCGGTTCGCGAGCGCTTCGACGCGGTCGAGCTCGTCGGGCGTCACCGCCTGGAAGTGGCTGAAGTCGAAGCGCAGCCGCTCGGGCGCGACGAGTGATCCTTTTTGTTGCACGTGCGGTCCGAGCACCTCGCGCAGCGCCCAGTGGAGGATGTGCGTCGCCGTGTGATTGCGCCGGATCCGGTCCCGCCGCTCGGCGTCGATCGTGGCGGTGACGCTGTCACCCTCCGCGAGCTCGCCCCGCACGACCTCAGCCCGGTGCAGCACCAGCGCGCCGGGGATGCCGTACTGCGTGTCGAGGACGCGCAGCTGGGTCCGGCCGTCGCCGGCCACGAGCGTGCCGGTGTCCCCCACCTGACCGCCGGCCTCGGCATAGAACGGCGTGCGGTCGAGGACGACGTCGACCGTCGCCCCCTCCCCCACCTGGGCGATGCGCTCACCACCGGCGACGACGGCCAACACCTTGGCGTCGGTCGTCTCGTACTCGGCGCGGCCGGTGAAGTCGGTCTCGCCGAAGTCGTCGACCAACTCGCGGAACAACTCGACGGGCGCGGACTCCTTACCCCCTTCGGCCTTGACCGCCTCACGGGCGCGAGCGCGCTGCTCCTCCATGCGGGCGCGGAACCCGTCGTAGTCGACTCGGCGTCCCCGCTCCTCAGCGATCTCGCGGGTCAGGTCGACCGGAAAGCCGAGCGTGTCGTGCAGGAAGAACGCCTGCTCGCCCGAGACGTCACCTTCCTCGAGCAGGCCGTCGAGCAAGTCGAGCCCGCGCTCCAGCGTCTGGCGGAACCGCTCCTCCTCGCGCGTGATGACGTTCACGATGACGTCGCGGTGCTTGACGAGATCGGGGTACGCCTCCCCCATCACCTCGACGGTCGCGTCCACCAGCGCCGGGGTCACCAGGTTCTGGGCACCAAGACGGTACGCATGGCGCACGGCGCGCCTGATGATCCGACGAAGGACGTAGCCGCGTTCCTCGTTGGACGGCACGACGCCGTCACTCACCAGGAACGTCATCGTCCGGGCGTGCTCGGCGAGGATCCGGAGGGAGACGTCGGATTCCTCACCGGCGCCGTAGCGCGCGCCCGTCGTGCGCTCGGCCGCTCGGATGAGAGGCTGGAACAGGTCGACGTCGAAGATCGAGGTTTGGCCCTGGAGGAGCATGAGCGTGCGCTCCAGTCCGACGCCGCAGTCGACGCTCGGCGCGGGGAGATCGACTCGTGAGCCGTCGGCGAGCTGGTCGTACTGCATGAAGACCGTGTTCCAGAACTCGAAGAACCGGTCCTCGCCGCCGTGCGCGGGACCGCCGCCGGGCCCGAGCTCGGGTCCGAGGTCGTAGAAGATCTCGGTGGAAGGTCCACACGGCCCGGTGTCGGCCATGCGCCAGAAGTTCTGGTCGCCCATCCGTTGGATGCGTTCCGGCGACAGGCCGACGACGTCGCGCCAGATGGCTCCGGCCTCGGCGTCGGTCTCGTGGACGGTGACCCAGAGCCGGTCGGGATCGAGCTCGAAGACGTGGGTCACGAGCTCCCAGGCCCAGGGGATCGCCTCCTTCTTGAAGTAGTCACCGAAGCTGAAGTGCCCCAACATCTCGAAGAAGCTGAAGTGACGATTCGTGCGCCCGATGTCGTCGAGGTCGTTGTGCTTACCGCCGGCGCGCACGCATTTCTGGGAGGACGTCGCGCGCGGGAACGGCGGCTTCTCTTCGCCCACGAAGTACGGCTTGAACGGCACCATTCCCGCCACCGTGAACAGGAGGGTGCGGTCGTGCGGGATCAGACTGGCCGACTCGACCTTGATGTGGCCGCGCTCGACGAAGAAGTCGAGGAATGCGCGGCGCAGCTCGTCGGCTGTGGTCGGTGGCACGCAGCCAGAGTACCGCCCTGACCTCGTCGTTCAGCTTGCTCTTCGCGACACGCGCCGGGCCCGGATCAACGCAGCCCGGTCGTCGAGCGCCGCGTTCAGGTCGCGGAGCCGGTCGGCGGCTGCAGGCGGGAGGTACCGCTCGACGGAACGGCGCAGCGTTCGCGTGGCGTGGATCGTGACGCCGACACCGAGCCAGAAGCCGACCGTCAGCCAGAAGAGTCGCTTGACCACCTCACGCCCCGCCGGAGGTGCGATCGTCGTCGTTCCCGTCCGTCGTGGCCTCCCGCACGTCGCGGCGCGACCGACGGCGGTCGAGCAGCTCGCCGATGTCGGCCTCGTGTCCCTGCGCCCCGGGCCGGTAGTAGACGCGGGCCTCGACCTCGTCGGGCCGGTACTGCTGGGGCACCCACCCCGCCGGCGCGTCGTGTGGGTACACGTAACCCTCCCCGTGGCCGAGCTTGCGGGCGCCAGGGTAACTGGCGTCCCGCAGGTGCACCGGCACTGCACCGGCCGGTCGTTCGCGCACGTCCTCGATCGCGGCGCCGATCCCCGCGATCACGGAGTTCGACTTGGGCGCCAGCGCGAGGTGGATGACCGCCTGGGCGAGATTGAGCCGCGCTTCGGGCATGCCGACGAACTCGACGGCGCGGGCGGCAGCGTCGGCGACGAGCAGCGACTGCGGATCGGCCATGCCGATGTCCTCCGAAGCGAGGATGACGAGGCGGCGGGCGACCAGGCGCGGGTCCTCCCCGGCCTCGAGCATGCGGGCGAGCCAGTACAGCCCTGCGTCGGGGTCCGACCCGCGGATGCTCTTGATGAACGCGGACAGCACGTCGTAGTGCTCGTCGTCGCCGTAGCGGATGGCGCGCAATGCCAGCGCCGCCTCGGCGTCGGCGAGCGTGACCTCCGTGCGCCCGTCCTCGGCCGCCAACGCGCCCGCGACTTCGAGCGAGGTGAGGGCGTGGCGCGCGTCGCCGTCCGAACGGTCGATCAGGTGGTCGAGCGCGTCGTCGTCGACCTCGAGCTCGGCGGCGCCGAGGCCGCGTTCATCGTCGGTCAGCGCCCGTTCGAGGAGGGTCCGGATGTCGTCGGGCGCGAGCGGATCGAGGCGGAACAGTGTGGATCTCGAGAGGAGCGGACCAGTCAGCGAGAAGTACGGGTTCTCGGTCGTCGCCCCGATCAGGACGATGAGGCCTTCCTCGACGTGCGGGAGCAGCGCGTCCTGCTGCGTGCGATTGAACCGGTGGACCTCGTCGAGGAAGAGGATCGTGCCCTGGCCGTGCTCGCCGAGCCGACCGCGCGCACGCTCGACGACCTCGCGCACGTCCTTCACACCCGCGCTCACAGCCGACAACGGCTCGAACGCCTTGGCGGTGACGCCGGCGATGAGCCGGGCGATGGTCGTCTTGCCGGTTCCGGGCGGACCCCACAACACGACCGACGACAGCCGGTCGCCTTCGATCAGCACCCGCAACGGACGCCCGGGACCGAGCAGGTGCGCCTGCCCGACGACCTCGTCGAGCGTGCGCGGCCGCAGCCGCGCCGCCAACGGCGCGCGCTCGTGCAACCGCTCGTCCCGCGCCGATGCGAACAGGTCGTCGGTCATCCCGCGATGCTACGGCCCGTTGGGTCACAAACCGTTGCTATGTGCAGGGTTTGTGGCCCAACGCGGCGAGCTTGGCGGCAACTGTCTCTGCGATCTGCTTGTCGGTGAATGCGGACGTGAAATGGAGGCGGTCCCAGCCGATGATGTCGAGCTCGTTGTCGCGGACACGATCGGCGTCGAAGGCGCTGCGTGGACCGTGGTGGGCCCACCCGTCGACCTCGATGGCGAGCTCGAGCTCCGGGTAGGCCAGATCGATTCGACGCCAACCGTCACCCATTCGCACCCGATGCTGCTGCACGGGTTCCGGCAGCCCGGCGTTGACGATCGCCCGCAACATTCGCATCTCGAGCCCGCTCTCGCTCTCGTCGTGACGCTCGAGGCGAGCGCGCAGCACTGCGTGGATTCGAGTTGGCTTGCGGCCACGAGCCGGCGCGAGGCCGGCGACGCAACGCTGGAGATCGACAAGGCGAAACTCAAGCTCGCGGCGAGCGAAGTCGGTCGCGATGCCGAGCTGCTGGACGCTCAGCACGCCGGACAGATCGACGAGCGTTCGAGCCACACTCGTTACGGGGATCTGACGCCGAACCGCGTGCTCGATCTCGAGGAACTTCATCGTGCGGTGCACTCGAACACCCGGCTGTCGTACCCGCCGTGGCCGAGGAGTGCTGACTTCGAAGGCGACCTCGTGGAATACGTTCGGAAGCCCCCAGATCACGCCGGCGGTGACGTGCGAGGCCACTGCTTCTGGGCCGGACGCGAGCACTGCTGCCAGCGCCGCCTGCTCCCAACTCTCCGGAGCCCCATTGACTAAGTACACGGCGTGCCGCATGCGCCGCCACCGCCCGGTTTCGACGCGATGCCGGATCGCTTCTTCGGTGAACCCGTGCATACGAGCCTGCTCGACGGTGACGAGTGCGTGCTGACGCGCGGCACAAGCGGCGATGGCGACCTCCTGGGACATGGCGCCATCGTGCCGCGGGGGTGTGACGGTTACGCCGCTCTCGATGCGTTGGGTCGGAAACCTGGTGCGGAGCACCGGTTTCCGACCCAACGGCCTAAGGGTTGCGCTTGCGCACTTCGAGGCCGAGCTCGCGGAGCTGGGCGGGGTCCAGCGGCGAAGGAGCGCCGGTGAGGGGGTCGGCGCCGGATTGGGTCTTCGGGAAGGCCGTGACCTCGCGGATGTTCTCCTCGCCCGCGAGGACGGCCGCGAAGCGGTCGACGCCGATCGCGAACCCCGCGTGCGGTGGGGCGCCGTAGCGGAACGCGTCGAGCAGGAAGCCGAAGCGCGCCCGCGCCTGTTCGGGCGTGATCCCGAGGAGCGTGAAAACCTGCTGTTGCACGTCGGAGGAGTGGATCCGGACGCTGCCGGAGCCGAGCTCCCACCCGTTCACCACGAGGTCGTAACTCGACGATCGCACGTCGAGCAGCTCGTCGCCGGAGGCGGTCGTGAGCATCTCGAGGTCGTCCGGGTGGGGCATCACAAAGGGATGGTGCGCCGGGATCGGTCGTCCGGCGTCGTCAATCCCCTCGAACAGCGGGAAGTCGACGACCCAGACGAATTGCAGGCCGCCCTCCGTCACCGGCGGACGCGCCAGGTCGAGGCGCAGTTGCCCCAGCACGGCGTCGACGCGCCGCCAGCCACCCGCAACGAGCAACAGCAGATCGCCGGCGGCGGCACCGAGCGCGTCGACGACGCACAGTTGCTCGCCCTCCGACAGGAACTTCGCTATGGGCGAGTCGAGCGCACCGTGCTCCTGCACCCGCATCCACACGAGGCCGGCGGCGCCAAGCTGCTGCGCGCGATCCGTCAGCGCGTCGAGGCGACCTCGCCCCATCGCGCCTTCCCCCGGGATGCGGATTCCCTTCACGGCATCGGCCTGAAAGGCACGGAACTCGGTCGCCTCGAAGCACTCGCTCACGTCGACGAGCTCGAGGCCGAAGCGCGTGTCGGGCTTGTCGACGCCGAAGCGGTCCATCGACTCCTGCCACGTCATGCGCCGGAACTCGGGAGCTCGTTCACCTCGCACGGCCTCGACCGCGGCCTGTACGGCCTCGGTGACGGACGCCATCACGTCGTCGGCGTCGGCGAAGCTCATCTCCATGTCGTATTGCATGAACTCGAACTGGCGGTCGGCACGCGGGTCCTCGTCGCGCAGGCACCGTGCGATCTGGAAGTACCGGTCGAAGCCACCGACCATGAGCAGCTGCTTGAACAGCTGTGGGCTCTGCGGCAACGCGTAGAAAGAGCCGGCCTGAAGGCGCGACGGCACAACGAAGTCGCGCGCCCCCTCGGGCGTCGACGCGATGAGCATGGGCGTCTCGATCTCGACGAAGTCCTGGTCGATCATGGAGCGGCGCATGGCGTCGTTCACTACTGCCCGCAACCGCAGATTGCGCTGCATGCGTCCGCGTCGCAGGTCGAGGTAGCGGTACTTGAGGCGGAGCGCCTCGTCGGCCTCGACCCGCTCGAGCGGGATCGGCGACGGCTCCGCCGCGTTGAGCACGTCGAGCCGCGTCGCCGCGACCTCGATCTCGCCCGTCGCGAGCTCGGCGTTCACGGTCCCCTCGGGGCGCTGCCGCACCACGCCGTCGGCGCGGATCACGTACTCGACGCGCAGCTGGTGCGGGTCGGCTCCGTCGGCGCTCTCGGGATCGACGACGACTTGCACGATCCCGGCCGCGTCGCGCACGTCGAGGAACACGACGCCGCCGTGGTCACGGCGGCTCGCCACCCAGCCGCACACGCTCACTTTCTCGCCGGTGTCGTCGGGGCGCAGGTCCCCGCACCGGTGCGTGCGCATCATCGGACGAACTCGCTTCGCTCCTGGAGCCAGCCGGCGATCTGATCCCTCGGAACCTCGAACTCCTTGCGACCCGGCGGTTGCCGTACGACGACCTCCCCGCGGCCGAATCGCTCGGGGGAGATCGTGACGATGAACGCCGGTCGTGCACGTTCTGCTGCTTTCCGCTGCGCGGAAGCAGACCGGTTGCCATACGACCGTTCCACCCGGAGCCCCGATTCCCGGAGCTCCTGCGTCAGCGCGAGCGCCTCTCGGCCGCCGGTGAGCTCGTCGATGACGTACACGTCGAGTCGAGTCTCGGGGCGCGGGAGCACGCCCGACTCGTCCGCGGCGATGAGCAACCGCTCGATCCCCAAGCCGAATCCGATTCCCGGAGTCGGCTGTCCGCCCATCTCCTCGGCGAGGTTGTCGTACCTCCCACCTCCCAGGATTGCGTTCTGGGCAGCGTCGAGAGCGCTGCTCACGAATTCGAACGTCGTGCTCGTGTAGTAGTCGAAGCCTCGCACCAGTCTCGGTGCCAGCTCGTAGTGGATCTCGAGCTCGTCGAGACCGCGCTGGACCTGCTCGAAGTGGACTCGCGACGCATCGCTCAGGTGCTCGGTGAGCTGCGGCGCCCGCTCGATGACGTCCTGCCACTCCGGGTCCTTCGAGTCGAGGATCCGCAGCGGATTCGCTTCGACGCGGGCTTGAAACTCGGAGCCCAGCCCCTTGCCGCGCTCCAGCAGGTACGCGCGCAGGACCTCGATGTAGTCGGCTCGGCTTGCCCGGTCTCCCATCGAATTCACGAGCAGCGTCGTACGATCGAGCACGCCCAGGTCTCGCAGCAGTCCGTGCCCGAACGCGATGACCTCGACGTCGACGTCCGGATCGTCCAAGCCGAGCGCCTCGATCCCGAGCTGCCAGTGCTGGCGGTAGCGGCCCTTCTGCTGGCGCTCGTAGCGAAAGAGGGGCGCCAGGTACCAGACCTTCCACGGACCGTGCTTCTTGTGTTGGACATACGCGCGCACGACCGGTGCCGTCCCCTCCGGACGCAGCGCCAGGTGGCGGTTGCCTCGGTCGGTGAACTCGTACATCTCCTTGCTGACGACATCCGTGGACTCGCCGAGGCGGTTGAACACCTCGACGTGCTCGAACACGGGGGTGATCAGCAGCTCGTAGCCGAACCGCCCGGCCCGTTCCGCGAATCTGCGCACGAGATCGACCCATCGCGCCGACCCCGGCGGAATGATGTCTTGAGTTCCGCGAGGCGTCTTCTGCGCGTCTTGCGGCACTGCGGCATCGTACCGGCCGTGTCGTGGCGGGCCGCGGCCCTTACGCGCGCGCCTTCCCCGGGAGCATCCGGTACGCGTCGTATACCGAATCGATTCGCTTCATGGCGCCGAGGATCGACTCGAGGTGGCTCGGGTCGGCGAGTTCGAAGTCGAACCGGAGCTTGGCGACCCGGTCGCTCGACGTCTGCGACGTGCACGCCAGGATGTTCACGTGGTGCTCGGCCAGTGCCTGGGCGACGTCGCGCAGCAGGCGGGAACGGTCGAGCGCCTCGACCTCGACCGAGACGACGTACGTTGCCGGCTGATCGTGGTCCCAGTCGACGTCGATGACGCGGTGAGCCTGCGCCGCCAACCCGGCCGCGTTCGCACAGTCGGTGCGGTGCACCGACACGCCTCGCCCACGGGTCACGAATCCCATGATCTCGTCGCCGGGGACGGGTGTGCAGCAGCGCGAAAGCCGCACCATGACGTCGTCGAGACCTTCGACGTGGACGCCGACGGCGCCTCGCCGCAGTGTCCGTGGCGGCCGCTGCACCGTGACCGGGAGCTGCTCTTCTCCCCCGCGCAGCTCGCGCTGCACACGCTGCACGACCGTGCGCGGGGACACGTGCCCCTGTCCCACTGCGGCGTAGAGCGCGTCGAGATCCGCGTAGCTCATGGCGTCGACGATGTGCGCCAGCGCCGACGACCGGGCGAGCTTCTGGACCGGGAGGCCGTCCTTTCGGAACGCCTTCACGAGCTCGTCGCGGCCGGTCTCGATCGCGTCTTCGCGCCGCTCACGTGAGAACCACTGGCGAATCTTGCTGCGCGCCCGCGGCGTCTGGACGAACTGAAGCCAGTCGCGGCTCGGGCCGGCGCCTTCGACCTTGCTGGTGAAGATCTCGACGCTGTCGCCCGATGCCAGGGCGGAGTCGAGCGGGACGAGCCGGCCGTTCACCTTCGCGCCGATGCAGCGGTGACCGACCTCGGTGTGGATCGAGTACGCGAAGTCCACCGGTGTCGCGCCCGCCGCGAGCGTGATGACCTTCCCCTTCGGCGTGAAGACGAACACCTCGTCCTGCTCGAGGTCGATCTTCAGCGACTCCATGAACTCGCCGGGGTCGGAGGTCTCCTGCTGCCAGTCGACCATCCGCTCGAGCCACACCATGTCCTGCGCGGGCGAGTCCTTCTCCTTGTAGCCCCAGTGGGCGGCGACGCCGTACTCGGCGCGGCGGTGCATCTCCTCGGTGCGGATCTGCACCTCGACGAGCTTGCCCTGGGGGCCGACGACCGTCGTATGGAGCGATTGGTACAGGTTGAACTTCGGCATCGCGATGTAGTCCTTGAACCGGCCCTGCACCGGCTTCCACATCGCGTGGATCGACCCGAGCGCGGCGTAGCAGTCCTTCACCGATTCGACGACCACTCGCACGCCGATGAGGTCCTGGACGTCGTCGAACTGCTTGCCCTGGGTGATCATCTTCTCGTAGA
>JBKPDG010000216.1:0-21855 GCA_046727755.1 Actinomycetota bacterium | reverse complement strand
AGATCGCGCTCGACGATGCCGCGCCCGACGGGCTCGCCGACGCGCTCATGTCCCGGCTGCGCTCGGCCGGCGCCGGCCCGCCCGACCCGAGCCCCAAGATCGTGCGCGCCCTCGGCTGGCGTGCGATGGAGCCGCCCGACGTCACGGTGGTACGCCGGCTCGGGCCGTCGCCGTCGGCGAGCGACGTCATCTCCAACGCGCTGGCCGCCTCGGTGGCGCGGCTCGTCGCCCACGACCCGGGCGTACGCCTCGGCGACGACCCCGAGGACGTGCACCAAGCCCGCGTCGCCACCCGCCGGCTCCGCTCCGACCTGCGTACGTTCAGCGACCTGCTCGATCCCGACTGGACGCAATCGCTCCGGCAGGACCTGAAAAGCATCGGTCAGGACCTCGGCGCCGTCCGCGACACCGAGGTGCTCCTCGACCGGCTGCGTGCCCGCGCCGAGCGACTGCCCGCCGCCGACCAAGCAGCCGGCAGAAAGATCGTTCAGCGACTGCTGCAGCGCTGGGACGCCGCGCGCGCCGACCTGCGCGAGAGGCTGGGAAGCACGCAGTACGCCGAGCTCCTCGATCGCCTGGTCGAAGCCGCACGCGAGCCGGCGTTCGTCGCGTCAGCCGCCGATGACCGCGCCGCCGACATCCTGCCGCCGCTCGTGATCAAGCCGTGGGAGAAGCTGGCCACGGCGGTCGAGGAGCTCCCCGACGACCCGTCCGACGACGCCCTCCACAACATCCGGATCAAGGCCAAGCGGTGCCGCTACGCGGCCGAGGCCGTCGCGCCGGCGGTCGGGAAGCGCGCCCGCTCGTTCGCCAAGGCGATCGCCGACCTCCAGGACGTCCTCGGCGAGCATCAGGACGCCGTCGTCGCCGAGCAGTGGCTACGCGAGGTGGCGTCGTCGTCGATCGGCCGGGAGGTGTTCGTGGCCGGTCAGCTCGCGAGCCTCGAACGCCTCGAGATCGAGCGCACCCGTGCCGTGTGGGGCGACGCGTGGGCGTCGGCGAGCAAGAAGAAGCTCCGGCAGTGGCTCTGAAGCTCTGGCGGCTGCGGTCGCGTCCGCGCCCCGACGAGCCCGAGCCGCTGGTCCGGGCGGGCGGCGGTGTCGTGCGCCGCCGGGGGAAGGATGGCCAGATCGAGTACGCGCTCGTGCATCGTCCCCGGTACGACGATTGGAGCTTCCCCAAGGGCAAGACCGATCCGGGCGAGACGGACGAGGAGGCCGCGCTCCGCGAGGTCGAAGAGGAGACCGGCGTCCGCGCCAGGCTGGGGCCGGAGCTCGAGCCGACCCGTTACCGGGACCGCAAGGACCGTCTCAAGCAGGTCCGCTACTGGCTGATGGAGCCGGCGGACGGTACGACGCCGAAGTTCCGGCCCAACAACGAGATCGACGAAGTGCGCTGGTGCTCGGCGGCCGATGCGGGCAAGCTCTTGTGCCACGAGCACGATCGACAGCTGCTCGCCGACGTGGAGGCTCTTTCCTGAAGCTCTATCTCGTGCGCCACGCCAAGGCCGGGAGCCGGAGCTCTTGGGACGGGGCCGACGAAGAGCGGCCGCTGTCCAAGGCCGGGCGGCGCCAGGCCGCCGCCCTGGCGAAGCTGCTGCGTGACGAGCCCATCGGCCGCGTGGTCAGCAGCTCGTACGTCCGGTGCCGCGAGACGGTCGAGCCGCTCGCCGAAGGTCTCGGGCGCCGGGTCGAGGACGCCGACGGGTTGAGCGAGGGCGCGCCGCTGAGCGAGGCCCTCCGCCTGCTCGACAAGGTGAGCGACAAACCCACGGTGCTGTGCACGCACGGCGATGTGATCGGCGACCTGCTGCACCACTTCGCCGGCCAGAACGTCCGCCTCGACGCCGGCGACGACGCCGCGCCGAGCGAGCTGCGGTTCCCGAAGGGCTCGACTTGGGTGCTCGACGTCGAGGAGGGCGAGGTCGTCCGCGGCCGGTACCTGCCCGCGACGTGACCACCGCGCCGATCCGGGACGTCGACTCGCTGCTCGGCGTGCTCGACTCCGGCGCCGGCGCGACCGACGCCGAGGACGTCGACCTGCTCGCCCACGGGCTGCAGTGCGCCGCACTCATCGCCGCCGTCGCGCCCGACGACCGCGAGCTCCAGATTGCCGGGCTCGTGCACGACGTCGGTACCGTGCTCTGGCCGAACCACGCCCGCACGCACGCTCGCGCTGGCGCGGCGGCGGTAGCCGAGCTGCTCGGCGACCGCGTCGCGTGGCTCGTCGGGCACCACGACGAGGCCAAGCGCTATCTGGTGGCCACCGACCCCGACTACTCCTCACGCCTCAGCCCGGCGAGCGTGCGCACACTCGAGGTCCAAGGCGGACGCCTCGACGACGCCGAGCGAGCCCGCCTCGAGGCCGCGCTCTGGCTCGACGACTTGGTAACGCTGCGCTGTGCCGACGACGACGCCAAGGTCCCCGGCCGCGACGTCCCACCCCTCTCCCACTGGCGCCCGGTTGTGGAGTTTGTCGCGAGGTAGTTCGCCGCCTACCACTTCTTCTCGTAGTGGTTGCGCAGCAGGATCGCCGTCATGTTGGCCAGCACTGTGATCGCCAGGAGCACGAGGATCGCGGCCGGTGCCAGCGCGCGCTTGAACTCCGTTTGGGAGTCGCTGGCCCATTGGAAGACGACCATCGGCAGGGCGGTGTACGTGCCCCGTAGTTGATCTACGAAACCCTGCGTCCCGGTCGTGAAGAACGTCCCGAAGAACGCACCCACGAGGATCAATGGCGCGGTCTCGCCGATCGCCCGGGCGAGCGCGAGCACGGTCCCGGTCAGGATGCCGGAAGCAGCGTTGGGCATGACCAGCGACCGGACCACCTCCCACTTGGTCGCGCCGACCCCATAGCCGCCTTCGCGCAGCGAATCGGGGACCGCCCGTAACGCCTCGGACGAGGTGATGATCACGATCGGGAGCACGAGGATCGCCAGCGTGAGGCCACCGGAGATCACGCTGCGCCCGCCCGTGATGCCCCCACCCTCTTGGCTGATGTCCGTGCCCATCAGCTGCACGAACACCGCCAGCCCGAGGAGCCCGTAGACCACCGACGGGACACCGGCGAGGTTGCGGATGTTCAGCGTCACGAGGCGCCAGAACCGGTTGTCCGGTGCGTACTCCTCCAGGTACACCGCGGTGGCGATGCCGAGAGGGAACGCAACGAGGGCCACGATCACGGCGAGCGTGATCGTCCCGATGATCGCCTGGTGGATCCCGGCCCGTTCGGGAAGCCGGGACAGGTCGCTCGTGAGGAAATCGCCCCTGCGATCCTGCAGCGTGCTCCATCCATCGCCGAACACTTGTGCAACGAGCACGAAGATGAAGGCCAGGATGATGAGCAGCGACAGCAGCAGGAGCGACTGGAACACGATGCCCCAGGTATCGATCCGGCGGCCTCCGATGGCGCGCGCCGTGGCCGACCGCGTCGTGTCGAGCGGGACGGTCGGGCTCACCATCAGTACCGCTCCCGGATGCGTCGCACGAAGAGGTCACCAATGAGGTTGAGAAGGAGCGTTACGAAGAACAGCAGTAACCCGAGGAAGAACAAGCTGTTGAACGCCGCGCCCGCGCCCTGGCCCGCGCCCCCCGCCACCTGGTCGGTCCCGGAGGCCAGGGAAGCCATGGCTGCGGTGATCGTCTGCCCTGGTCTTTCGATGTCAGTGCTGAAGAGCGCCCCACCGGACCCGCCCGCCGCCAGCGCGACGATCATGGTCTCACCAATGGCGCGCGAAATCGCGAGGATCAGCGCAGCCACGATCCCGGAGATGGCGGCGGGGAAGACCACCCTGAGCACCGTGGTGGACTTCCGGGCGCCCATGCCGTAGGAGGCCTCGCGGAGCGATTGAGGAACGGCGCGCATCGCATCCTCAGACACGGAGGCGATGAGCGGGGTGATCAGTATCCCCACGGCGATCCCGGCGGCGGCGAGATTGAAGCCGGAGGCGTCGGGGAAGACCCGCTTCACGATCTGGGGACTGATCCACGCGAACGCGAAGAAGCCGAGCACGATGCTCGGGATGCCGGCCAGGATCTCGACGATCGGCTTGAGCAGCCGGCGGACGCCGGGACGCGCGTACTCGGCGAGATAGATCGCCGAGCCCAGACCGAGTGGAGTGGCGATGATCATGCCCACGCCGGTGACCAGCAGCGATCCCACGAACAGCGTCTTGACGTCGAACAGATTCCGGCGGGGGAACCAGCCGTCGCTCCAGAGCGTGTCGAGGTCGATGTTGCGCAGGAACGTGATGGATTCTCCGAGCAGCGACGCGACGATCGCAAAGCTGATGAGGAGCGACGAGAGCCCGGCCGCGAGAAAGAATCGCCCGATGGCCTTCTCGCGAAAGTTTCTCCGACGGTTGCCGGAGAGATCGACCGGGGGTGCTCCCGGCGGAACCGCAGGTGTGCCGATTGCCATCAAGGCTCCGCTCGTGCTTCGGCTCGAAGGCTAGTAAGTCAGGCGGCCGGCGCGAAGGCCGGCCGCCCGACTCCTCGTCCGATCACGTCCCGATTAGCCGAGGCTCTGGGCCGCGGCTTTCCAAGTGTCGACGGACTGCGTCCAATCCGCCTTGGCGAGTTGGATGTAGTCGGCTTCCTTCACCGACGTGTTGCCGTTCTTGCCCATGTAGTAGTCGACGAAGGACTTGACCGCCGGGTTACTCGCGGCCTTGGCGTTGTTGACGTAGATGTACAGGTCGCGGGAGAGCGGGTACGAGCCGCCCCGAACGGTCTTTGCGCTCGGAGCCACGCACTTACCGTCGCCGTTGTCGACCTTGAGCGTCTTCACCTTGTCCTTGTTCTGGTCTGCGAACGCGAAGCCCACCCAGCCGAGGGAGTTCTTGGTCTCGGCGATGCCGTCGATGATCGTGTTGTCGTTGCCCGACGACTGGTAGTCCTTGCGGGTGGTCTCGGCCTGTTCCTCCGTGATGGCGCCCGCCTCGACCTGCTTCTCGGCCGGGTCGGACAGCGCGATCTCGACGAAGCTGTCGTACGTGCCGGACTCCTCACCGGGTGCGGTGATCTCGAGCTTGGCCTTGGGTAGCTTCGTCTGACTTCCGAGCTGCGTGGCCAGCGGCTGTGCGTCCTGCCAGTTGTCGACCCCTTCGGACTGGGGGCCGATCAAGGCGTACAGGTCGTTGAAGTTCAGGCAGCTGACGCCCTTCGTGTCCTTGGAGGTGACCACCGACAGCCCGTCGATTCCCACCTTGAGCTCGGTGTAGGCGATGCCGTTGGCCTGGCATGCCTGCACTTCTTCCTCGTCAATGGCGCGTGACGCGTCGGAGATGTCGGTCTCACCGTTGCAGAACAACTGGAACCCGTCGCCGGTGCCGGGACCATCGACCCGTACCGCGACGTCCGGGTTCTTCTCGGAGAACTTCTCGCCCACCAGTGACGTGATCGGCTCGACAGTCGAGGAGCCGGAGATATTGACCGTCCCGGATTGGCCTTGGGTCGGCGCGGACGCGAACGCGGTCGCGCCGGCGGCAGCGACCAGCGCGAGCGTGAGCGCCGCGACAGTCGGAATTCGCGAGCGTCGGAACATGGTTGATGACCCTCCCAGTGTGGTGCCGAAAACCTCGTGTGGCCGGGGCGAACGTACGAGCCGGAGGTAGCGGCGTGCTCTCAGTGCGGTAAACGGGAGGTGAACGTCAACCCAATACCGGCGGGCGGCCGGTTGCTTTTAGGTCGCTTCGTCCGACGTCGTCAAGGACTCGTGGCCCGGCAGCTCGCCGGTGACCATGAAGTTGACCCACCGCCCGATCTGCACGGCGTGATCGGCCACCCGCTCGTAATACCGACCCACCAGCGCGATCTGTACTGCCTGTTGCAGCCCGGCCTCGTCGGGGGTGATGGTGGTGAAGATCGCGCGGAAGAGCTCCTTGTGAAGGTCGTCGATCACGTCATCCATGTCGGGCAGGGCGAGCGCGAGCGCTTCATCGCGGTCGGCGAAAGCGTCCACGGCGACGCGTAGTTGCACATTGGCTTGCGAACCCATCCGCTCGAGCAAGCCTCGGACCTTGGGGGGAAGCTCGCCCGGGTAGATGCGACGGGCGGCCTTGGCAACGCTGACAGCGAGATTGCCGGTGAGGTCGAGCTCGTGCAGGGTCCGAAGCACGGTGAGCAGCGTGCGCAGGTCGATCGCCATCGGCTGCTGCGTAGCGAAGATCTCGTACGTTCGCTGCTCGATGTCGTAGTTCAACCCCTCGAGGCGACGGTTGTCCTCGACGACCCGCTCGACGAGCAGGAGCTCCTTGTCGAGCAGGGCCTCGGTAGCGATGCCCACCATCTCGCCGGCGATGGCAGCGAGGCGAATCACATCCGACCTGATGTCCGTCATGTGCTCGTCGAAGGACTTCCTGACTTCCACCTCGTGGTCGTGCTCTTGGCTGGTTGCCATGGTCCACTCCATCCCGAAACCGGCCGGCTGAAAGGCATTCTGACGTTGGGTCGTCACCCGGCGCAGGATGCGATTGCTCCTCACGAGAGTGTTCACTCCGTGTTTACGGCTCGTCCAGCTCACTCTCACGCGGCAGCCAGGCGTTGTCCGTAACCTCGTATCTTGCTGGTTGCGGGGCCGGGGGGCAGCCGACATGCTGTCGTCTGACCCCCGCATCTGAACCCAGGGCATCGCGCATGACGTCACCTGATCCCGCCAGAAGCGCCACCGACATCCAAGACCCTGTCATGTCGCCACCTGAAGTTGCGGCCACGACCGAGCGTCCCGAGCAGGGCGACGTGCCCGCGCCGGAACTCGTGTTCGACATGCAGGGCGTCGAGGTCAGCTACGGAGGTCTTCCCGCGATCGAGGGCATCGACCTCGACATTGCAGCTCGTCGGATCACCGCTCTCATCGGTCCGTCCGGCTGCGGGAAGACCACGCTGCTGCGTTGCTTCAACCGCATGAACGATCTCATCCCTTCGGCAAAGGTGGGCGGACGTATCTCGTACCACGGTGTCGACCTGTACGGGTCGAAGGTCGACCCGGTCGAGGTGCGGCGGCGCATCGGCATGGTGTTCCAGAAGCCGAACCCCTTCCCCAAGTCGATTTTCGACAACATCGCGTTCGGGCCGCGGCTGAACGGCAAACGCCGCGGCTTGGACGACGTCGTCGAGCGCGCGTTGCAGCGCGCCGCGTTGTGGGACGAGGTCAAGGACAAGCTCAAGGAGAGCGCATTTGCCCTCTCGGGCGGTCAGCAGCAGCGGCTATGCATCGCGCGGTGCCTCGCGGTGGAACCAGATGTGATCCTCATGGACGAGCCGTGCTCCGCCCTCGATCCGATCGCAACCGCGAAGATCGAGGATCTCATGGAGGAGCTCAAGCAGGACTATACGATTGTCATCGTGACGCACAACATGCAGCAGGCCGCCCGTGCGTCCGATTCGACCGCCTTCATCACAACTGACGTCAGGGAGGAAGGCTCGCGGGTCGGGCACCTCGTGGAGATGGGTGAAACCTCGGTGCTGTTCACACAACCTTCCGATCCGCGCACCGAGGGCTACATCACCGGGAGGTTCGGCTGAGCGCCACGATCACAGTGGTGATCGTCATCGTCGCGCTCGTCGCGGCGGTAGGGACTCTCTTACTCTCGGTACGGTCGCTGCGACGCGACCTGCAAAGCGTCGCGCAAGGGACCACCCCGACGGACGCGCAGCGTCCTGGATCGGATGCGGACGTCGAGCGCGAATCGCTCGCCGCTGCGCTGGACGCATCCGAGGACGGCGTCATCGTCGTCGACGCCCAGGGCCAAGAGCTGCTGCGGAACGCCGCTGGCGAACGCTTCCGCCACGCCCGCCATGCTGACGCCCTGGTCGAGGACGCGGTCGGCGAGCTGCTCCGGCTTGCGCTGCGGGGCCAACGCGCTGAGCGCGAGCTCCAGCTGTTCGGCCCGCCTCGTGAGGTTGTCCGGATCCGCGCCGTGCCGCTCCAACGTGGCAACCGCTCGATCGGCGCGGCCGCTTTCGTGCGTGATGTCTCGGAGCTGCGGCGAGTCGAGAGCGTGCGCCGCGATTTCGTTGCCAACGTCAGTCACGAGCTCAAGACGCCGATCGGCGCGTTGTCGCTCCTCGCGGAGACGATGGCGGCGGGCGAGGATTCGCCGGTCAACAGCCAGCTCGCCTACAGGGTTCAACACGAGGCCAATCGGCTGGGCCGCATCGTCGACGACCTCCTCGACCTGAGTCTCATCGAGGCGCAAGAGGCCCCGATCCGCGAGCCGGTACCGGTGCACGTGGTGCTGCACGAGGCGGCGGAGCGCGTCCGAGGCGCCGCCGACGCCGTCGGGATCCCGCTCAACGTGCCTCCGGTCGCGACCGACCTCGTCGTGAGCGGCGACAGCTCGCAGCTCGTGAGCGCAGTGACCAACCTTCTCGACAACGCCGTGAAGTACTCCGAGCCCGGTGACCGGGTCGAGGTCGACGCCGCGGTTGTGGACGGCAACATCTGTATCTCCGTACGCGACCAGGGCATCGGGATCCCCGCCCGCGACCTCGAGCGGATCTTCGAGCGGTTCTATCGAGTCGACCGGGCCCGCAGCCGGGCGACGGGCGGGACCGGGCTGGGTCTCTCGATCGTGCGTCACGTCGCCCAGGCCCACGGCGGCGACGTCACCGTCGAGTCGACGGAAGGCGAGGGTTCCACGTTCCGATTCCGATTGCCGCTACCGTCGTCTGGCGAACGAAACCTGTCCGAGGCGTCCTGATGGCAGAAGCTGCGCCGCTCATTCTCGTGGTCGACGACGAGGAGTCGTACCGCGATGCGCTCACGGTCGCGCTCGAACGTGAAGGCTTCCGTGTCGAGGTCGCGGCCGACGGGAAGGAAGCGCTCGACCAGTTCGAGGCCACACGCCCGTCGCTGATCCTGCTGGACGTGATGCTGCCTCGGATCTCGGGCGTCGACGTGTGCCGCGAGCTCCGAACCCGCTCGCGCGTCCCGATCATCATGGTGACGGCTCGCTCCAACGAGATCGACGCGGTCGTCGGGCTCGAGGTGGGGGCCGACGACTATGTATCGAAGCCTTTCCGGTTGCGCGAGCTGATCGCCCGCGTGCGAGCCGCGTTGCGCCGCAGTTCTGAGGACGAGCCGACCGACATCGCCGCCCAAGAGACGCTCGAGATCGGCGACGTGCGCCTCGACGCCGGTCGCCACGAGGTCTTCGTGCGCGGCGAACCGGTTGCGCTGCCGCTCAAGGAATTCGAGCTGCTCGAGCTGCTGCTCGCCAACGCCGGCCGCGTCCTGACCCGTGACGTGCTCATCGACCGCATCTGGGGGCCGAACTACTTCGGTGACACGAAGACGCTCGATGTGCACGTCAAGCGGCTCCGGGCCAAGGTCGAGGAGGACCCTTCGAACCCCACCCGCGTGGTCACGATCCGCGGTGTCGGGTATCGCTACGAGAAGCCTCGGCAGGCCGTCGCAAGCTGACGCAGCCGGTCGAGGCGTAGGCCGGCTCTAGCTCCCGGTCTCCTCGTAGCCGAGATCCCACTCGAGGATCAGGCGCTCACGCTCCGCGTCGCGTGCGACCCGTTCCCGGTTGCGCCGGAACTGCGGATCGTGCGGGGGGAGGAGCTGGAGCCGGGCCAGCGCCCGCTGGCGGAACTCGTCGATGAGCCGCCCGTCCCCGAAAACGCCGTGCACCTCCCAGTGCGGCGCGACCGCCCCGAGGTACACCACCTTCACGTGCCCCTGCGGTGGGAGCTGCTCGAGCTCCTCTTCCTCGGTACTCATGAGGGCAACAGGCTACCGGCTGTTTCCACCTATTCGGCATCCGGTCGCTCGACCAGCGTGACGTCGGCGGTCTTGCGATCGGATCCCCGCACGTAGGTCACCGTCACCTTCTCGCCCGGGTTGTGCTTGCGCACCGCGGTGGCAACGTTGCCGCTGTCCTTGATCTGCGTGTCACCGATATGCACGATCACGTCGCCGCGCTCGAGGCCGGCGTCGTCGGCGGGCGATCCCGCGGTCACGTCCTCGACCACAGCGCCTTCGTCGACGTTCACGTCGAGCTGGTTCTTCAGCTCGGGTGTGAGGTCGGTTGTGCCGACACCGAGGAACGCCGGCTTGCGGCCGGCTTTGATGTCCTCGATGACGGGCTTGGCGTGGGAGATGGGGATCGCGAACCCGACGTTCTGTGCCGGTTGGGTCCCACTCCCGGCCGCCACCGCGGTGTTGATGCCGATGACGCAACCGTTCGCGTCGACGAGCGGTCCGCCGGAGTTGCCCGGGTTGATGGCGGCGTCGGTCTGCAGGACCGACTCGAGGGCGACGCCGATCTCGCTCCCGGACCGGGGCGGGCCGGAGATGATCCCGCGCGTCACACTGAGCCCCCCTTCGAGCGCGAGCGCGTTCCCGATCGCGACGACGTCGTCGCCGACCTGCACCTGGTCGGAGTCGTCGGTGCACACCGCCGGGAGATTGCCGGCATCCACCTTCAGGACGGCGACGTCGGCGCTCGGGTCGCGGCCCACGACGCGCGCGTCGAGCGTGCGGCCGTCGTTCATTTGGAGATTCGCGCTCTGGGCATCGCCCACCACGTGCGCGTTCGTCGCCAGGTAGCCGTCCTGGGAGAGGACGAAGGCGGTCCCCGCGCTCTGACCGCCGCGCTCGTTGACCGTTACCGCGGCGACGGCAGGCTCGACCTTGGCGATGATGCCGGCGATGTCGCCGTTGCGACTGATCGTCGACGAGTCCCGCGACACCTCGTTCGTCCTGTTGGTCGGCGTCGTCGACGTGGGGGTGTCGTCGTCGCCGAACGCGAAGAACGCACCGGATGCGACGAGTGCGCCGCACAGGCCACCGATGAGTGCGCCGACGAGGAACTGGCGGAGACGCCGGGGACGCTCCGGGGACGGAGACGGCGGGCCGGGAGGAGCGGGCCACGGCGGGACGGTGGGCGGCTCCTGGGGCCACGGCGGCGGGGGCGAGGGGTCGGTCAAGACGTCCGCGGGGGGTACGGCGTCATCAGGCATCAGTCTGTCTCCAAACGAGAGGTCATTGGCATCGCCATCTCAACGCCGCCGGATCCGTAGAAGGTTCCTCGATCTGTTGTCATGTTGCTCTCATCTCGGCCCCCGCATGATGCCTCCCACGACCGGGAACCGGAACCGGCCCGGCGCCGTTTGAAGCGGTGAACCCTATGGATTTCGACCTCCCGACCTCACCCCCCGCCGACGACCAGGAGCATCAGTGGATGCTCGAGGCCAAGTGCCGGGGTCGTGCCCCCCACGACTTCTTCCCCTCCGATGGCGTCGGCGTCGAGCAGGCCCGCCGGGTCTGCGCCGACTGCCCGGTGAAGGAGCCGTGCCTCGAGTACGCCCTCACCTACCGGATCGACCACGGCGTCTGGGGCGGCGCCTCCGAGCGCGAACGCCGCCGCATCCTCCGCCGCCGCCGCCTCGAGCGGACTCCTACTCCTATTTCCTAAGTCCGGATCCGTCGCTCACGACGGTGTCGGGTGACCGCGTCGAGGGCGGCACGGCGGGCGGTGCGTCCCGGGCAGTCCGGCCCGCCCGGCCGAGACCCGGGTCGAAGACCCGAGCCGAGCGGAGCGACGCGGCGACGGCGGCTTTGCCGACCGTCGCCGCAAAGCCGGAGCTTGCGACGGCGACCGAGAGAGGCGAGTAGGGGCTCGGCCGATCAGCGGTGCCGGCCCGGGCGCACCAGTCCGGCGTGCCGGCCGCCGCAGTCAAGGACCGCGCCGGCTACCAGTTGAACGGGCCCAGGAGGAAGTCGGTGACGCGGTCGACGGGGCTGGACGAGCCGGAGGGGCCGAAGTCGGCGACGACGCCGTCTATCTGGTCGACAGGCGCGTCGGACACGGTCGTGTAGACGACGTCGTCCGACTGCCACACCATCACGACTCCGCCCGGCGTGCGGTACTGGCGGACGTCGCGACCGTCGACGGTGCGCGACTCGGCGCCGGCGGGAAGGCCGGTCGGATCGAGATCGCCCTCCTGCTCGAACACCGACACCGTGTACAGCCCGTCGCTATAGAAGAGATGGAGCGTGTCATCGGCCTCGTCGTACCGGCCGACGAGCCGGAAATCCTCGCCGGTGGTCCCCGGAGCCCGGAACGGCGCCGTGACCTCGTCGACGACGCGCGGCTGACGGTTGGTGCTCCGCACCGGCGCGCGGGGCGCCTCGGCGGGGAACGCCCCGATGAACGCGCCGGCGGGCTCGCCGATGCTCGTGAAGCCGACGGCGCGCACCGTGCGGCCGCGGGCGTCGAGCTGCTCTCGCCGCAGCAACAGGCTTGTCGACACGTCGAGATAGAGACGCTCGCGAACCCGATCGTGGTGACGGTCGATGGCATCGACCTCACGGGTGGGACGGCCGGCCACGGTGGGCCCGTCGCGTACCGTCAGCTGCCACTTGTCGGACGCAGATGGCACGTCCGACTCGGTGTCCTGGCTCCACACCGAGAGCCATCCGTCGGGGCCCTGCACGAATCGGCGCGCCCCGTCCACGATCACGGTGGGCCGGTCCCCAAGTGCGAGCACGCCGCTGGCGCTGCGCACGAACACCTCGCTCGTGTGCTCCCCGCGGGCGTCGGACCACGACACCTCGAGCACACCCGAGAAGTCCTGCTCCTGCGCAGCGCGGCGGGCCTCGTCGAGCAGCTCGCCGCCGGGGCCGGTCTGGGACCGCGCCGCCGCGGGCGCGAGGAGAAGAGGCGCAAAGCAGGCCAGCGCGGCGACGGCCGCCACCACGGTGAGCTCGCGCGGCGACCGGGTGCTCATCGGCGGAAGGGGGTGACCATGCTGAGCGTGGCCAGCCGGCTGACCGGCTCGTCGGAGACCGAGGTGCGCACGGCGTGCGAGTCGGAGAGTGCGGGGACGCGCGGCGTGACACGATCCGACGACGGGATCACCAACGAAGCGATCACGACTGCGGCCACCGCGACACCGCTCGCCGCCGCAGCCACACGCGGCCACCGCGAGCGGCGCCGGGCTCGCGCTCGAGTCAACTCGGGCGAAAGCACGCCTTCCCAGAACCCTGGCGGCGCTTCGTGCGTCGGGAGGGCCCGCAGCGCGTCGCGCGCGTACGCGACCTCGTCGCGTTCGGTACGCCATTCCGGCGACGTTGCGAGGTAGCCGTCCACCGTTTCGCGCTCGGCGGCGTCGAGCTCGCCGTCGAGGTAGGCGGAGAGCCGGTCGTCGGGAGCGGGGCGGCCGTTCACGCCGTCTCTCCCGGAGCGACGAGCGCGTCACGGAGCAGGCGCCGGCCCCGGTGGATTCGGGAGCGAACGGTGCCGACGGGGACCCCGAGTGTCTCGGCGATCTCCTCGTACGGCAGGTCTGCGACGTCGCAGAGCACCACGGCGGAACGGAACTCGTCCGGTAGCGACGCCAGCGCCGCCTGCACCTCGTCGGACAACCCGGTGGAGACCTCGTCGGCGGCGGGCGCGGGCGGGAGCACCCAGTCGGGGTCCTCGGGGAACGAGTCGGCCGGACGGCGCTTGCGCCGTCGCACCTCGTCGAGGAACACGTTCGTCACGATCCGGGCCAACCAACCTTCGAGGGATCCGGGCTGGTAGCGCTCCAGGCCCTTGCGGACTCGGAGGAGCGCTTCCTGCACCAGATCCTGTGCGTCGCTGTCGTTGCCGGCCAGGCGGTAGGCGACGTTGTAGAGGAAGCGCCCGTGATCTCGGGCGACCTCCTCCCAGGTCGGGACCCCGCCGGCCATCACGAAGAACGTCGGGTGGCGGGTGCCGGGTTCCCGCTCCGAAGGGCGGGGATGAAGAAGGGCTCGCGGAGGCGAGCTAGGCGGAGTCTTCCTTCTCCGGCTTGTCCTCGTCGGGCGACTTGTCGCCCTCGTTGATGCCCTTCTTGAACTCCTTCGAGGCTTGGCCCATCGAGCGGGCGAGCTTCGGGAGCCGCGTGCTGCCGAAGAGCACCAAGACGATCACGAGGATGATGATCAGCTCGGTCGGGCCCAGGTTCATGCGACGTGCCCTTTCCCATTCGGGACTTCGAGGAGAGGTTATCCCCTTTGTCTCGGCGGTCGACCATCAGCTGCCCGGGTGAGCTGCGTTCAGGAGGAGAGGAGCGCGTGGGCGAGCAGTTCGACGTCGCCGAGTGTGGTGACCGAGAAGGGCAATGGGCCGGCACCGACGATGATGGTCTCAACGCCGAGGGCGTCCCACTCGTCGCGCTGGGCGCGAACTTCCTCGACCGTGCCGACCAGCCGGCCCTCGCGCCATTCGTCGAGTGTGCCGTTGACGACGCCGACGGGCATGAGGTCGCGCATGCGATCGAAGCGACGTTCGAGGTCGGCGCGGTCCTCACCGGCCAGCGCGTAGAGGCCGAGCGATCGCCACACCGTCGCCGGATCGCGTCCGACCTTGTCGCATGATCTTTCGACCACGTCGACGCGATCCCGGTACGCGTCCGGAGTCCACACCCAACATGTGTTCCACCCGTCGGCGTGCTCGACCGCGAGCTGGATGAGCCGATCGCCTTTCCCGCCCACGAACACCGGCGGACGCGGCTGCTGCACCGCCGGGGGACGGTTCACCGCTCCCAGCGCGCGGTGATACCGGCCGTCGAACGTGAGCGGTCCCCCGCCGAGCAGGCCGCTGACGACTTCGACCGCCTCGGCCAGCCGGGCGAGCCGCTCGCCGGGAGGCGGGAACGCCAAGCCGGCGGCTTCGTACTCGGGCTCGTACCAACCGGCACCGAGCCCGACGTCGAGCCGGCCGGCGCAGATGCGATCGAGGGTGGCCAACGCCTTGGCGAGTACGGACGCGGGCCGCAGCGCCTCGCACGCGACCAGCGTGCCGAGCCGGGGACGGGTCACGGTGCGGGCCAGCGCGGCCATGGTGACGAGCGGCTCGTAGATGCCGTGCGGATCGGCGGTTCCGCCGTACTTCGCGATGTCGAGAAAGAGGTGGTCGGACAACCACAGCGAGTCGAAGCCGAGCGCCTCCGCCCGCCGCGCGTGGTCGAGCACCGTCTCCCATCGCAGCGGAGATTCGCCGGGCACCGAGTAGTCGTACTGAGGAAGGGCGAGCCCAATCCGCACGACTCGCGAGCCTACGGCGACGCCATAGCGCTCCGTAACCTGTGCCGGTGCTCGAGTGCGTGCCCAACGTGTCGGAGGGAAGACGCCGCGACGTCGTCGAGCGACTCGCCGTCGCGTGTGGGCGCCCACTGCTGGACGTGCACACCGATCCCGACCACAACCGGTCGGTGTTCACGCTCGTGTCCGCGATCGACGAGGAGGTCGAGCATTCCGCCGAGCAACTCGCCGAGGCCGTCGCGCGGGAGGCCGATCCCTCGTGGCGCGAGGGCGTCCACCCCCGTCTCGGCGTGCTCGACGTCGTCCCGTTCGTGGCCCTGTCGGGGACTCCGGAGGCGCGGGCGAGCGCGGTACGAAACGCGCTCTACTTCGCAGGCTGGCTCGCAGACGCGCTGGACGTGCCGACCTTCCTGTACGGCGACGCCGATCCCGAGGAGCGTCCGCTGCCGAGGTTGCGGCGCGACGCGTTCGTGCGCCGGGCCCCCGACTACGGCCCGGCCGAGCCCCACCCGCGGCTGGGCGCGACCGCCGTGGGTACTCGTGCGGTGCTCGTCGCCGTCAACTGCGAGCTCGACCGCAACGACGTCGACCTGGCCCGCCGCATCGCGCATGACGTGCGGGAGCGCGGGGGCGGGTTGCGCGGCGTGCGGGCCCTCGGATTCCAGCTCGCCTCACGACGGCGGGCGCAGGTGTCGCTGAATCTCACCGACCTCGAGACCACCGGTCTGGAGGAGGCCTGCGCCGAGGTGGCAGTGCTGGCGCGGGCCGAGGGCGCCGACCTGGCTCGAATCGAGCTGGTGGGCCTGCTCCCCCGGGCCGTGCTCGACGAGTGCGGCCCGGCCTTCCGCCGCCGTGCCGGCCTCGGCGACGATCAGACGATCGAGGCCCGGCTGGCACGCCGGTGAACGGCTGCTCAGGCGCTGAGGGCGCGGCGCTGGCGCTCGAGCGCCCGCTGGCGACGGACCCGGCGGCGCTCCCGCTCGGACAGGCCACCCCAGATGCCGAACTTCTCGCCGTGGCTCAGGGCGTACTCGAGGCATTCCGCCCGCACCTCGCAGCCCCGGCACACCGCCTTGGCCTCCTTGGTCGACGCCCCCCGCTCCGGGAAGAAGAGGTCGGGGTCGACTCCGAGGCAGTTGGCCTGCTCCTGCCAGCGACGCTCCTCCGGACCGCTCTTCGGAGCCGGACGGGCCCCCGGGCTCTCTGTTCGGACGATCTCTCGCATCGGCGAACCCCCTCTGCCGTGCCACGCCGGGCGGCCCGCCCCCCGGAATGACGCCGATGTAATTACAACGATGCCACTCTGACCCCTCCCGGGCGCCGGCGCAAGGGGAATCTGGCGGCGGCGGTCCGATTCGTGCAGGTATGCGAAGTATCGACGCCCTCTAGGCTCGAGTTTGTGGCGCCGGAGCTCCAGGCAGTCCAAGGCGACATCACCCGGGAGAGGGTCGACGCCATCGTGAACGCCGCCAATTCGGGTCTCACCCGCGGCGGGGGTGTCTGCGGGGCGATCTTCGCCGCCGCCGGTCCCGAGCTCGACGGGGCGTGCGCCGAGCTCGGCGGATGCCCCACCGGTGACGCCAGGGCGACGCCCGGGTTCCGGCTCCCCGCCCGCTGGATCATCCACGCCGTCGGCCCCGTCTGGCACGGCGGCGACGCCGGCGAGCCCGACCTCCTTGCTTCCGCCTACCGCCGGTCGCTGGCGGTCGCGGACGAGGTGGGCGCCAGGTCGGTCGCGTTCCCCGCCATCTCGACCGGCATCTACGGGTATCCGCTCGACGCCGCCACCGAGATCGCCGTCCGCACCTGCCGCGACACCGCCACCGACGTCGACCTCATCCGCTTCGTGTGCTTCGACGACCGGACGCTTGCCACGTATGAGGCTGCGCTAGCTCGATAGGCAAGCGGCGGGAGTCGGTGGGTCGAGCCGAGGCGTGTCGGCGGCGAGCGGAGCGAGCCGCCGGGCATGCGGGTGGGCGGGACGCCGAGGCCGACCTGCCGGCGCCCGCCGCCAACCCCCGTGTCAGCTGGCCCGGCGCGTCT
The DNA here is from genome assembly GCA_046727755.1 of Actinomycetota bacterium. Taxonomy (GTDB): domain Bacteria; phylum Actinomycetota; class Acidimicrobiia; order IMCC26256; family JACDBD01; genus JALZAA01. The sequence continues at coordinate 4,794 of JBKPDG010000216.1, read as the reverse complement.
CTCGCTTCTGCTCGAGGAAGTCGACGAGGACGTAGTCGCCGAGGGTGTCGGGCGTCGTAAAGAACGCTCGCCCTTTGTTCATACGCATCATGCGTTCGACGAAGCTGCGGAGGTAGTAGCTCTCGTCGAGCATGAAGGTGTTGATGCGAATCCCTTCGCGGGTGCAGCGCATGACTTCCTTCAGCGTCTCCTCGATGGTGACGGGCGAAGGCGGGTACTGGAAGTAGGCCTCGCCGCCTTCGATGTGGGCGGTGGGCTCTCCGTCGGTGACCATGATGATCTGCTTGGTGCCGCCTTCGCGCGCCAGCTGCCTGCGGGCGAGCATGAAGGCGTGCTGCATGTTGGTGCCCCACTCGAAGTCCCATGACATCTCGGGAAGGAGCTCGGGCTTCACCTCGCGAGCCACGCGCCCGAAGCTCACGAGCCCGAAGTAGTCACGCGGGAACTTGGTCGTGATGAGCGCGTGCAGCGCCATGGCGACCTTCTTCGCCGACAGGAAGTTGTCGCGCATCGGCATCGACAGCGACACGTCCAGGAGGAGCACGGTCGAAGACCGGGTGAGAAGCTCGGTGCGCTCGACCTCGAAGTCGCCTGGTGCGAGCCGCACCGGGGTGCCGGCGCCCTGACGCCAGATCGCGTTCTTCACCGTCTCTTCGACGTTGAGGTGGAACGGATCACCGAATTCGTAGGGCTTGTGCTCGAACGCGCGCTCGTTCCCGACGCCCGAGCGCTCGACCTCGTGGCGGCCGGCGCGGTCCTTCAGCAGCTTGCGGTACAGGTCGCCGAGGGCCTTGTTGCCGATCGCGCGGATTCCCTTCGGGGTGAGCTCGAGCCGTCCTTCGCGCTGCTCGATGAGGCCGGCCTCCTCCAGCATGCGCGCGAGCTCGCGCAGGCGCTCGAGTGAGCGGGCGGCGTCGTTGCCGAGGAGATCACGCGCCTCGTCGATGTCGACCTCGGAGAGCTCGGCCGGCTGCGTGGCCGACTGGAGGAGGTGCTCGAGGTCGTCGAGGTTGCCGAGCATGTCGAGCAGGCCGGGCACCTGGCCGAGCTGCATCGGGTCGTCGCCCGAGAAGTTCATGCTGCGGTTCCACGGCATGTTCGGGAAGGCCTGCTGGAGGTTGCGGGCGAGCTCGTCGACCTGCCAGCGCAGGTCGAGGTCCTCGAGCAGCGACTGGGCGAGCCCCTGGAGCTGGGCGCGCTGCTCCGGCGTCATCGAGTTGAGGAGCTGTTGCATCTGCGCCATGGACTGCGCCATCTGCTCGAGCAGCTCGTCCAGTGTCTGCGGGTTCCCCGGGAAGAAGTCGCCGTATTTCTCCATGAAGCCCTTGAAATCGGGCTCCTCGCTGCGCTCGCGCTGCTCGAGCATGTGATTGAGCTCGGCGAGCATGTCCTTCATACGCTGCATCTGCTCCGGTGACACGTCGCGCATGCCCTCGGACATCTGGTTGAAGTAGCTCTGGAGCAGTTGCTCGCGCAGCTCGTCCATCAGCTCCTCGAAGCGCTGGCGGGCGGCGTCGTCCATGAAGTCGTAGTTCTGCAGCCCCTGCACGCGGCCGGCGAGGTCGGGCGGCATCTCGTCGAGCTGCTGCCGGCGTTGCTGCGCGAGATCCTCGACGATCTCCTGGCGACGCCGGTCACCCGACTGCTGCGCCTCGTCGACGCGCCGCTCGATCCCGGCGCGCTCCTGGTCGACGACCTCACGAAGCTTTTCGGCGATGTCGTCGTAGACGCCGCCGAGGTCGCGCCGCTCCAGCTCCTCCCGGCGACGCTGCCGGAGCCGTTCGAGCATCTCGCGCAGTCCCATGAGCCGCTCGTCGTTGCGGTCGCGAAAGCCCTGCTGCATCAACCGACGCAGCGCCGCGTTCAGATCGCCGTGATAGAGGAGGTCGTCCGACATCTCCTCGAGCAGGGCGTCGGCGTCGAGGTCGAACCCGGTTTGGGTGCCGTCCCAGCGCGAGTACTTGAACCCACGAGGGTTCCGCCGTCGCCGAAGCCGCATTGCCACCCATCCTATGGTCGCCGTCGCCGGCTCCGGCTCTGCGACGCCGGTCGGCAAAGCCGCCGTCGTCGCGGGCTACCGGCTCACGCGGCTCCCTCGGCCGCCTGCTTGATGCGCTCGAGCGTCTGTTGGATGTCGCCGGTGAGCTTCGCCCGGCGCTTTGCGGGTCGCGACACAAGCTTCATGAAGCCTGGGTAGCGCAATGCTTCGAACGACTCGGTGAGGTCGGTGCCGCCGTCCTTGGGCGACAAGCGGTACGTCCAGCGTGTGTCTCCTTTGCCGGGCTTCCCGGTCTCGAACGCGAACTCCTTGCCGGCGTCGGCGACCTTCACCGTCGGTTTCGTAGACCACCGCGCGAGGCCGAGCTTGTTGTGGCCCTTAAAGCGGGCGCCGGCGACCGGGCCCGTCGCCCCGCCGATCCATTCGGCCCGCACGCATTCGGGGCTCCACTCGCCCATCCGGGTGACGTCGGTGATCATGGCGTAGACCTTCTCGGGCGGTGCGTTGATGTGGACCGTGGCCCGGCCCTCGACGCCCTCCGCTGCCATGGCGGCCCCTCCCCGTGTTGTCAGGCCGACCCTACGACTCCCGGTTCGGGGGCGCACTCCGCCACAATCGACGGCGTGCCGACTCGTGCCGCCTGGGCCGCTGCCGTGGTCGTCGCAAGCTTGCTGCTCGGAGCATGCCGGCCCGACACGAGCAGCGGGCCGAAGCCGTCGCGCGCCTTCTGCGACGCGGCGTCGGACTACGACGACCGGTTGTCGAAGGGGGCGAAGCTCGACGAGCAGATCCGGCTCGTCCAGCGCATGGCTGATACCGCGCCCGCGAAGATCAAGGCCGACGCTCAGACGTTCGTGGACGCATTGCGCCGCGTCGAGTCCGACCCTTCGGTCAAGGACGACTCGAAGGTCAAGCAGGCGGTCGAGGACGTGAATCGGTACGCAGCCCAAGGCTGCGGCTTCTACGAGCGCCAGGGCGGCGGCGGGATCTGATGCCCGCGGGCTCGACGCCTCACGCGGCGCGGCGCAAGCGGTGCACGCCCCATCCGGCGAAGAATGCACCGACGACGAGCAGCTTCACGGCCACGATCCAGAGCGTGACGTCGCGGGCGAGCTTGTCGTCGGTCGTGATCACCTGGGTCGGACGGGCGGGGTCGTAGCGGATCTGCACGCGCTCGCCGACCGCGGCATCACCGGTGCCCGTGCGTAGCGGCTCAGGTGCGCGCACCGTCTCACCGGCGGCGGTCGTGAACTCGAGCCGGCGTTCGTTGCCGTCCAGGACGACCGTCGCGGTCGTGCTCGTGCCCCGGTTGCGCAGATCGGCGTCACGTCGCTGGAGCGTGATGATCAGCCCGGCGGCCACGAGCCCCAACGCCAGGCACGCGACGCCGCCGGCGACGGCCCACCTGGCACCTCGGCGACTCGGCGGTGAGGCCGGCGGCGCCGTCGCCACCGGCCGCTCGGCCGCCGCCATGGGCGCGAGTCCGTGTGCCCGCCGCTCGTCGTAGTCACGGCGCCGCTCGACGTCGGCGAGCACCCGGTAGGCGACCGTCACGCGCTTGAACCGTTCGGCGGCGGCCGGATCAGTTGGCCGGGCGTCGGGATGCAGTGTCTTCGCGAGGGACCGGTAGGTCGCCGCGATCTCGGCCGAGGACGCGTCGGGCTGTACACCCAGCTCGGCGTAGTAGTCGACGATGACGTCGGACTGACGCGTGGTCACGCGACCAGTGTGCCGCGAACCTCTGAGGTGACCTACCCGCGGCCGCGGTAGGTGGCCTTGCCGCCGACGGCGTCCTTGTTGAGGCGCTTGGAGAGGTGGAGTCCCTCGAGGACGAACTCGACCGCCGACGCGACGCCGGCGGGCGTCTCGCCCACGCCGAGGTCGGCGAGCGCGTCGCGCAGCCCGTCGAGCTTCGGCAGCAGGCTCGCATACTCGGACGCGGCGACGTCCTCGCCCGTGTTCACGGTGACGCCCTCGTCGAACGCCGCGACCAGGCGGGCCAGGCGCTCGGGACGGGTCCGGGCCCGGAACACCTCGAGCACCGACGCCTTGACGACGCGCTCGAGCACCTGCTCCTCGCGGCCGTCATCGAGCGTCTCGAACTCGATCTTCCCTGCCGTCGAGGCGACCAGGGCATCGAGGTCGCTCACCCGCGGCACCACCTCGCGCTCGCCGTTGCGCAACGCGCGCCGGGACGCGTTGGCGACGAGCGTCTCGTAGTTGGTGATCGACAGTCGCACCGACACGCCCGAGCGCTGGTTGATGTGCGCTGAGCGGCGGGCCTGCTGCGTGATCTCGGCGACGATCTCGGCCATGAACTCGGGGACGTGCACCGACAGTTGCTCGGCGGCCAGTGGGCGCGCCTCCTGCGCGACCACGTCCATCTCGACGTCGACGTCGAGCGGGTAGTGGGTGCGGATCTGGGCACCGAAGCGGTCCTTCAGCGGCGTGATGATGCGGCCGCGGTTCGTGTAGTCCTCGGGGTTGGCCGACGCCACCAGCATGAGGTCGATCGGCAGGCGGATCTTGTAGCCGCGGATCTGCACGTCGCGCTCCTCGAGCACGTTGAGCATCCCCACCTGGATGCGCTCGGCGAGGTCGGGCAGCTCGTTGATGGAGAAGATCCCGCGGTTGGTGCGGGGCACGAGCCCGTAGTGGATCGTGAGCTCGTCGGCGAGATAGCGGCCCTCGGCGACCTTGATCGGGTCGACCTCGCCGATGAGGCCGGCGATCGACGTGTCGGGGGTGGCGAGCTTCTCGCCGAAGCGTCGTTCGCAATGCACCCACTCGATGGG
>JBKPDG010000215.1:0-14015 GCA_046727755.1 Actinomycetota bacterium | reverse complement strand
CAAGGACGTCGTCGACCTCGTCCCCGGCGACGCCCCGACCGCCGAGTGGAACCTCACGATCGACACCGTCACCAAGGACGGCGCCCTCGATTTCCGCGGGCCGTTCGTCCACGGCAAGCGCGGCGACCGGTTCCTCTACCTCAGTTGGGGCACCGTCGACGACCGCGACCACTTCGAGATGTTCCGCCGCGCCAAGCTCATGCTCGACGCCGTGCCCGACGATCTCCTGCGCTCCTCCCTGACGCCCGGCCACCGCCTGGTCGGCATCGTGCGCATGCAGCACGACGACGGCATGCCTCGTTGCGCCGCCACCCGCCCACCCGCCATCGAGTGGACGGCGGACTGAGCAATCCCCCCTGAGCAGTTGACAGTTCTCCGGGATATGCGGGGTAGAACTGTCAACTGCTCGGGTGGCGCGGTGTCACACCGTGTCGAGCACGTGGCCGCGCCCGTGGCTCTCGAACTCGGAGCGGAGCGCCTCGGCGTCGGCGTCGGTCATGCGCCGGTACGGGGCGTCCGCGCTGTCGCGCATCCACACCGCATCGCCGGTCTCCCAGCGCGCCGCTCGTAACGGCTGCTTGTTCACTTTGTTGTTGGCGGTCAGCGGCATGTGCTCCACGACGCGCACGTAGCGCGGCGCCCACTTCGTACCCAGATCCGGCTGCGCGGCCAGGAACTCCGCGAGCGCGTCCGCGTCGAACTCGACATCGGGCGCCAGCTCGAGCGCGGCCATGACCTGATCGCCTGTCCGCGCGTCCGGGACCGGGTACACCGCCACCATCACCACACCGGGCAAACGAGACAGGATCCCCTCGATCGGCGCGGCGGCGAAGTTCTCGCTGTCCACGCGCAGCCGGTCGGCACTGCGCCCGGCGAAGTAGAACCACCCGTCGGTGTCTCGATACGCAAGGTCGCCGCTCCAGTACCAGCCGTCGCGCACCCGCTCGGCGGTCGCCTCCTCGTTGTTGTAGTAGCCCTCGAACCGGGCGCCGCTGTCCCGCCGCACGAGCTCACCGATCGCCTCGTCGCCGTTGACGAGGCGCCCGTGCTCGTCGAACACCGCCGCCGCGCACTCCTTCCCCGTCTCCGGGTCCATGACGACGACGTCGGCACCCTCCCCGGGCCGCGGCTTCCCGAGCGCCTGCTCGGGGCACCCGGGTAGCCGCACAATGGCGATCACGCCCTCGCTGGACCCGTAGTTCTCGATCAAGCGGCATCCGAAGCGGGCCTCGAAGCGCTCCCGGTCGAGCGCCGACGCCTCCGTCCCGAACCCTAGCCGCAGGCTGTTGTCGCGGTCCTCGGGCGTCTCCGGAACCGCCAACACATACGACAACGCGCGCCCGACGTAGTTGAAGTACGTCGCGCCGTATCGCCGCACGTCGGGCAGGAATCCCGACGCCGAGAAGCGGCGCCGCAGCGCAATCGTCGCCCCGGCCGTCACCGCCGTCGTGACGTTGGCCATGAGCGCGTTGCCGTGGAAGAGCGGCATTGACTCGTAGAGGACGCTGTCCCGGTCGACCTCGAACATCTTGATGGTGGTCAGTCCCGCACCCGCGAGCCGGCCGGACGAGCACACGACCGCCTTCGGCGCGCTCGTCGAGCCCGACGTGAAGAGCAGCAACAACCGGGTGTCGGACGCCGGTAGTGAGGACGGCACAGCCTCGCCCTTGTAGTCGCGCAACCGCTCCTCGTAGCCGGCGCTGCCCACCGTCAAGACGCCGTCCCACGGCACACCGAGATCGAGTCCGGTCATCAACCCGGCGCCGTCCTCATCGGTCACCACAAGCTGGCAGTCCGTGTGGCGCACGTCGTGCGCGAGCTCCGCGCCCCGCCGGGTCGGGTTGATGCCGACGACGGCCGCTCCCGCCAGCGCTGCGCCAGCGATCCAGTACAGGTACTCGGGGACGTTCTCGAGCAGCACGCCGACATGGAACGGCCCGTCCCGGCGCGCGTCGGCCAGGAGCGCCGCCCTCGCGGCGGCCGCGGCGACGAACTCGCGGTACGAGATGACCTCGTTCTCGAAGAGGATGGCGGGGTGGTCGTCGTCGGCCCGCGCGACGAGCAGGTCGGCGAAGCTCGGCACACCGCCTCCCGCCACCGCCTCAGCTCCCGACGAGCTCGCGGAAGGGGACGTGCTTGTCGGGCCGGGGCTCGGGCGGGAGGCCGAGCACCCGCTCGCCGATCACGTTGCGCTGCACCTGCTCGGTGCCGCCGCCGATGCGGATCCCCCACTGGTTCAGGAACTGCTGCTGCCAGAAGCCGCCGTAGGGCGCGTCGCCGTGCAGCAGCATCCCCGGCGCGCCCTCCAGCGCCAACGCGAGATCGCCGTTCAGGGAGACGTGCTGCGACATCGCCAGCTTGAGCACCGACGCTTCGGCGCGCGCCGATCGCCCGTCCCGCTTCGCCGCCTGCGCCCGTCGCCCGAGGTACTTGAGGACCTCGAAGCGGACGAACGCGTCGGCCAGTCGCTGGCGCAGCAGCGGATCGCGGCTGCGGCCCTGCTCACGCGCCAGCCTCAGCAGGTCGCGGAACCCGACCGCCCCGCCGCCGCCGATCAACGCCCGCTCGGCACCGAGCGTCGTCTGGGCAACGCCCCACCCGCCGTTCACCTCGCCGACCACGTTCTCGTGCGGGATGCGCACGTCGGTCAGGAACACCTCGTTGAAGTGCGCGACGCCGTTGATCTGGCGCAACGGCCGCACCTCGATCCCCGGCGAGCGCATATCGAGCACGAAGTACGTGATGCCGCGGTGCTTCGGGGCATCGGGATCCGTGCGCGCCAGCAGGATCCCGAGCTCACTGTGATGCGCGCCCGAGCTCCAGACCTTCTGCCCGTTCACGACCCACTCGTCGCCGTCGCGCGCGGCGCGCGTCCGCAAGCCGGCGAGGTCGGAACCGGCGCCCGGCTCGCTGAACAGCTGGCACCACACCTCGTCACCGCGCAACAGCGCCGGCAGGTACCGCCGCTTCTGGTCCTCGGTGCCGTGCGCGATCAGTGTCGGCCCGACCATCCCGATGCCGACAGCGAACGCGCCAGCGTCCACGTCGAAGCGCGCCTGCTCCTGAGCGAAGACGCGCGCCTCGGCGGGAGTGCAACCGAGACCGCCGTACTCCTTCGGCCAGGCGATCCCCGCCCAGCCCCCGTCGAACAACGTGCGCTGCCACTGCTTGCAGCGGCGCACGTGCTCGGCGTCGGCCTCGGGACTCGGGTCTCCGAGAAACCGGAACCGGGCGAAGTCGTCGTCCCCGGTCCGGCGCGGACGCGCGTGCGCTTCGAGGAACGCCCGCGCCCGAGCCCGGAACGCGGCGGTCGGATCCTCCCGGGCGTCGCCCTCAGGCACCCGCGGGCGGCACGATCGACTTGAGCTCGACGTAGTGCGTCAGCCCTTCCACGCCGAACTCGCGCCCGATCCCCGACGCCTTGTAGCCGCCGAACGGCGCCACGAAGTCCATCGTGTACTGGTTCACGCCGTACGTCCCGGCGCGCACACGCTTGGCGATGTCGAGGCCACGCTCCACGTCGCCCGTCCACACCGAGCCCGCCAGGCCGTAGTCACTGTCGTTGGCGATGCGGATGGCGTCCTCGGGATCGTCGTACGGGATCACGGCGAGCACGGGCCCGAAGATCTCCTCGCGGGCGATGCGCATGGAGTTGTCGACGCTCGAGAACACGGTGGGCTTCACGTACCAGCCCTTCTCGAGGCCCGACGGACGGCCGCTGCCGCCCACGGCGACCTTGGCGCCCTCTTCCTGGCCCAGCGCGATGTACTTCTCGACCCGCTCCTGCTGGCGTTCGGCCACGAGCGGCCCGACCTCGGTTGCTTCATCCTGCGGATCGCCGACGGCGAGGGCGCCGACCATCTCCGACACCGCCGCGACGACCTCGTCGTGGCGATCGCGGCTGGCGAGGATGCGCGTCTGCGCGACGCACGCCTGGCCGTTGTTCATGAGCGACGCGAACTTGAGGCCCTGCACGGTGGCAGCGAGATCGGCGTCGTCGAGGATGATCGCGGCCGACTTGCCGCCGAGCTCGAGGCTTACGCGCTTGAGCTGCTCGCCGCAGATCGACGCGATGCGCCGCCCGGCGGCGGTGGAGCCCGTGAACGCGATCTTGTCGACACCGGAGTGACGCACGAGGTGCTCGCCGACCTCGCGACCGGCGGGGATCACACTCACGACGCCCTTGGGGATGCCGGCCTCGTCGAGGATGTCGGCCATGAGGAAGGCGTCGAGTGGCGTCTCGGGCGACGGCTTGATGACGATCGTGCAGCCGGCGATCAACGCCGGCGCCAGCTTCGACATCGTCACGAACTGCGGCACGTTCCACGGCACGATGGCGCCGACGACGCCGACGGGCTCGCGGCGCACGACCACGTCGCTCCCGAGGACGCCCTGACGGCGCTCCTCCCACGGGTACTCGCGGGCGATGTCGAGGAAGGTGTTGAGCATCATCCACGGCGCCGGCGACTGCGCGAGGTTCGAGAACGAGATCGGCGAGCCCATCTCCTCGGTGATCACGGCGGCCATGTCGGGGATGTGCGCGGCGTACGCCTCGCTGAACTTCTGGACGGCGGCGATGCGCTCCTCGGGCGACAGGCGCGGCCATTCGCCGTTGTCGAAGGCGTCGCGCGCGGCGGCGACGGCGCGGTCGATGTCGGCCCCGGTGCCCTCGGGGACACGCCCGACGAGCTCTTCGGTGTGGGGGGAGATGACGTCGATCGTGGCGGAGCCCGCCGGCTCCACCCACTCGCCCCCGATGAACAGCCGCTTGTGCTCGCGCATGTGCGCCCTCCTCGATCTCTGGTCACGACCAGGGTAGAACCGGTTCTAGCGCGGCGGCCACCCCGGCGCCGCTTCTCACTTCTCTATTCTCTATATCTACATGTCGCGCAGCAGGAGGCGGGCCGCCGACTCGAGCTCCTCGCCGACAGCGCCGACGTTGGTCCAGCCGTTCACCCACCCGAGCAGCGCCGAGAACCACACGTGCGACAGGGCCCGGACGATCCCCGGTCTCAGCTTCGGGTCCACGCCCCGCATGGGCTCGGCGAGCACCGCCGCCATGACCGCGGTCACGTCGCGCTGACAGCCCGAGACGGCGGGGTCGGGCGACGAGATCGCGGTGACCATGGCTGCGGTGAGCAACGGCTGACGCTCCTGGGAGCGGGTGGCGCGCCGGAGCACGTCGACGACGCGGTCGGCGGCGGTGTCACCCTCGGTCGGTCGTCGCTCGAGCTGCCGTTGCTCCTCGCGCGCGAACTCGACCTGGCACGCAGCCAGCAGATGGTCCTTCGACGCGAAGTACCGGTAGATGGTCCCCAAGGCGACACCGGCCTCGCGGGCGACGTCGCGCATCTGCACCGCGTCGTAGCCACCCTCCGCCGCCAGCTTCATCGCGGCGTCGATCACGCGCCGGCGTCGCGCCGCTTGGTTGGGCGTGAGCGTGTCGAGATCGAGCTCTATCGCCATCAAGCCAGCGTAGGCACGCCTGCGAGCAACGAGGCGATCTCGGTGAGCCGGTCGTCGAGCTGCGCCGCCGTTCGCCGGTAGACCTCGATGGGCTCGCCGACCGGGTCAGCGATCTCGTCGACTGCCCGGCCCAACGGGTGGCGGTGCGGACGGGCCGCCGCGGCGCGTTCAGCCCACTGTGCCACCGGTTCGGACGAGGCGCGAGGACCGATGTCGGCGCCCAAGCGCGCCAGCTCGCCCACGAGAAAGATGCGACCCCGCGCGTCGGGACTGCGAGCGGTCGCGATCGTTACGTGCTCGCGGGTCATCCCGAGAACGAGATCCGCGTCTTCCACCAGCTCGCTCGTCACCTGCCTGTTCTCGTGCCCGGAGATGTCGAGCCCCTGCTCCCGCATGACTGCCACGGCTGTGTCGGTCGCGCCCGCGTTCCACGGGAGCGTGCCTGCCGACGTGACACGCGCGTCCACGCCCTGCTCCGCGAGGCGCTGCTGCAGGATCGCCGCCGCCATCGGGGAGCGGCACGCGTTGCCGGTGCACACCATGAGGATGTTGATGGCCGGACATTCTACGGACGGCCGTGGTTACGATTCGCGGTCATGGCCGTCGACATGAGCTCTCGCACGCCGACCGGGAAGCTTCCCGAGCCCGACCTCGGCACCGGACTGATCCCCAAAGAGCGGTATCTGACCCCGGAGTTCATGGCGCGCGAGTGGGACCGGATGTGGACGCGCGTGTGGAATCTCGCGTGCCCGTTGTCCGACATCCCCGATGTCGGCGATTACTTCGCCTTCGAGCTCGGTCCCGAGTCGATCATCGTCGTGCGCTCCGAGCCCGAGCGCGTGCGCGCCTTCTACAACACATGTCAGCACCGGGGACGGCGCCTGCGCGAGGTCGGCGGCGGCCACGCATCGGAGCTCCAGTGCCCGTACCACCTGTGGACGTACGGGCTCGACGGACGCGTCTCATGGGTGCCCGACGCCGACGACTTCCCGCAGGGCGCCCCGACCCAGGACGTGTGCCTCGCCGACCTGCGGTGCGAGACGTGGAACGGGTGGGTCTTCGTGAACATGGACCCGGATGCCGAGCCCCTGCGCGACTTCCTCGGCCCGCTGCCCGAGCACCTCGACCCCTACGACTTCGGCGGGCAGTACCACCTCGTCGAGGACATCAGCATGCTCTGGGAGTGCAACTGGAAGGTCGGGGTCGACGCCTTCAACGAGGTGTACCACGTGCAAGGCATCCACCCCGAGCTGCTGTCGTTCACCGACGACGTCGACTGCCCGATCGACATCCTCGGCAAGCACAGCCGGTTCTTGTTCCGCGTCGGATATCCGAGCCCGCGCTGGACCGACGAGCTCGCCCGCCGTGAGGGCTATCGGGACCGCAACCAGGTGACGGCGATGATGCGCGTGATCATGGAGCGGGCCGGCCTCGAGCCCGACGAATTCGACGGCCGTCTCGACGAGGTGCGACCGGCGCTGTTCGACGCCCGGCGCGAGTACGGGCGCCGCAACGGGCTCGCGTACGACGCCCTGACGGACGAGCAGCTCACCGACGACTTCCACTACTTCATCTTCCCGAACATCACGTTGAACATCTCGGCCGATCACTTCTGGTTCTTCCGCCATCGCCCGCACCCGACGAACCCCGAGAGGATGTTCTGGGAGTTCCAGACCTACGTGCGTCTCCCCGCGGAGGTGGACCCGCCGCCGCGACCAGACCGGATCGACTGCGTCTTCGGCGACGGCACGGAACAGAAGCTGCACCTCGCCCTCCAGCAGGACGCCGCCGCCGCGCCGCCGGTGCAGGCGGGCATGCGGTCACGCGGGTACGAGGGCCTGTACCTCGCTCACCAGGAACGCCGGATCCGCCACTTCCACCGCGTGCTCGACGAGTGCCTGTTCGGTGGGTGACGACCACGCCGCGTTCCGATTCGCGATAGCAGCCGGCGAGGTCACCCCCGGCCGATCACGCCGGTGCATCGTCGACGGCCACGCCGTGCTCGTCTGCAATGTCGGCGGCGACTTCTACGCGCTCGCCGACGCGTGCACGCACGACCGCGGCCCGCTCGGCGAGGGGCGGCTGCGAGGTCACACGATCGAGTGCCCACGTCACGGGTCGCGTTTCGATATCCGCGACGGCGCCGCCAAGACGCCGCCCGCGATGCGCCCCGTCGCGACGTACCCCGTGCGGGTGCGGCACAACGCGGTGGAGGTGCTCCTCCCCGACTAACTCGCTGTGGTCAAGGGCCCCAGAAGTCCCGCCATGTCTCCCACGCCTCGGGAAGCTCGCCCTTCCCGGTGTGGCGCTCGGGCCAGTTGGCGGGCGGGAGGCCGAGGGGCGACTCACCGAGGTCGGCGCCGTACCAGAGCAGGTGCTTGCGCCGGACGAAGTACCACGCGCCGTCGTGGCGCTCGTACGCGTCGCGGTACTGGATGGCTTGGATCACCCAGCGGTCGTCGACCTGGACCTCGCCCCGGCAGTAGACGATGCCGCGGGCGTGGTCGTCGTCATCGAAGTCGATGACGTGGTTGCCGACGAAGAGGATCGTGACGCCGACGTCGCGCAGCGAGCGGTCGAAGAACGCGCGCAGCGCGTCGCGGCCCCGGCCGTTCTCGCCCACCTGGACGTCGTCGACGAACAGCGCGACGAGGGCGTCGAGGTCGCGAGAGTCGGTGGCGAGCGCGTAGCGGGCGACGAGTTGCCGGATCGCCTCCGTCGACTCGAGCCGGTCGATCCGGTCCGCGTCGGTCATCCCAGATGGTCGCGGACAAGCCGCGCCGCGCGTTCGGTGTCCTCTTGGAGGAAGAAGTGCCCGCCGGACATCGTGACCAGCGGGGCGCCGGCGTGCTCCGCCTGCGCCGCGAACCACGCGGCAGGGAGCTCGCTGGCGTCGCCGCACGCCAAGACGGCGTCGGCGGTCAGCCGGTCGAGGTGTCGCCAAGCCGCCGGCGCGCCGATGGGTTCGCCCGACACCTCGAAGATCGTGGCCTCGACCTCGGGTGGACACGCCAGCTCGACCTGCCCGTCGGGCCGGTCGACGAAGCCCCACCGCACATAGGCGGCCAGCGCCTCGGGTGCGACGCCGTCGAACGGCGGCCGAGTGCGGTACGACTCGTAGACCGCGTCGCGATCGGGCCAGACGGCGCGACGTCTGCGTGCGATCGTCGACATGTAGTTGCCGCCGTCGCCATGCCCGGTGCCCGAGGGGCGCAACGTTCGGCCGTCGGGCGAGAACGCGACCGGCTCGCAGAGCAGCAGTCGCCGGATCACGCCCGGCCGCTGCTCGTCGACGAGGACCGCGACGCCTCCGCCGAGCGACTCCCCCACCGCGACCGTCTCGTCGATGCCGAGATGGTCGAGCACGGCGAGGACGTCGGCGGCCATCTCGGCGAAACCGAAGCCGTCGCGCGTCGGCGGAGTTCCGGTACCACCGTGCCCGCGCAGATCGACGGCTACGGGACGGAACGTGTCGCGCACAGCGAGCGCGAGCGGCTCGAAGAACCCGGCACCCAGACCGTTGGGGTGCAGGAGCAGCAAGAACGGGCCGTCGCCGCCCCAGTCGAGCGCGGCGATGCGCAGCCCGTCGCGCTCGACCGTCACGATGCGTACGTCGAGCATCAATATGTTGCTTCAGGTACGCATCGAGGCTCAGACCGGCTCGGCGGCGAGTATGGCGCCCAGCTTCAGCAGCTGGGGCGTGGCGCCGCCCAGGGTGAGCTCGAGCTCCTTGGCCCACAGGAAGTAGCGGTGGAGCGGGTAGTCGCGGTCGACGCCGATGCCGCCGTGCAGGTGCTGGGCGGCGTGCACGACGCGCTGTCCGCCGTCGGCGGCCCAGAACTTGGCCACCGCGACCTCGGCGGTCGCCGGCAGCCCCTCCTCGAGGCGCCACGCCGCCTGCAAGGCGGTGAGCCGGATGGCCTCGGTGTCGATGTAGGCGTCGGCGGCGCGCTGGCCGACGGCCTGGAACGTCGCGATCGGGCGGTCGAACTGCTCGCGGGTCTTCGTGTACTCGGCGGTCATCTTGAGCGCTTGCTCGCACACGCCGGTCGCGACCGAGCACAGCGCGGCGGTGGCACGCTCGATGATCCACTCGAGTGCCTCGCCGCCCGCGGCGCCGTAGTGCAGCGTGTCGGCGTCGCTCACTGCGACGCCGTCCAGCTCGATCCGGGCCTGCGGAATGCCACTGGTCGTGTCCTGCCGCTCGATCGTGACGCCGTTCGTCTCGGGATCGACCACGAAGATGCCGATGGACCCGTCCGTCGAGGCCGCCGGGACGAGCACGTGGTCCGCCGCCAGGCCGGCCGGCACGCACACCTTCACGCCGTCGAGCCGGAACCCGGACCCGTCGCGAGTGGCGCTCGTCGACGGGTGCAGCGGGTCGGCACCGAGCTCGACCAACGCCGCGGTCAGCACGGTGTCACCGCTCACGACGCCGGGGAGCAATCGCTGTCGCTGCTCGTCGCTGCCGAACTGAGCGATCGGCAGCGCACCGAGCACGACGGTCGGCACGACCGGCACGGGCGCCACCGTGCGACCGACCTCCTCGAGCAGCCGGCACAGGGCGACGAACCCGAGGCCGCTCCCGCCGACGTCCTCCGGCAGCGCGATCCCGAGCAAGCCGGCTTTGGCGAGCTCTGCCCACGTCTCTCGGTCGAACCCGTCGCCGCCGGCTTCGATCTCCTTGAGGTGCTCGTGCGTCTCGCGATCCGTGAGGATCTGGTGCGCGAGGTCGCGCGTCGCCTGTTGCTCTTCCGTGAGTGCGAAGTCCATCTCTTCCCCGCTAGCGCTTCGCCATCGGCATGTCGAGACCGAACACCGCGATCAGGTCGCGTTGCACCTCGTTGACCCCGCCGCCGAACGTCAGGATGATCAGACTGCGGTAGTAGCGCTCGAGGCGCGACTTCAGCACGGAGTCCGGCGATTCCTGCTTCAGGTAGCCGGGCTGGCCGATGATCTCGAACATCAGGCGGAACGCTTCCAGATAGAACTCGGTCCCGAACACCTTGATCGTCGACGCATCGGCAACATCGAGGCGTTTCTGCGTCGCATCCCACGCCACCTTCCAGTTGGCGAGGCGTAGGAACTCGAGCCGGGCGTGGACGCGGGCGAGGTGGACCTGCACCCACTCCTGGTCGATGACACGCCGCCCGTCGGCGAGCTTGGTCTCCTGCGCCCAGCGGCGCGTGTCGGTGAGCGCACGTTCGATGATCCCCGACGAGCACAGCGTGACCCGCTCGCGGTTCAGCTGGTTCGTGATCAGGCCCCAACCGTTGTTCTCGCTGCCGACGAGCGCCGACGCGGGCACGCGCACGTCGTCGTAGAAGACCTGGTTGATGTCGTGATCGCTCATCAGGTCCATCGGCATGAGCTTGATGCCTGGCGTGTCCATCGGGACGATCAGCATCGAGATGCCCTTGTGCTTCTTCGCCTCGGGATCGGTGCGCACGGCGAGCCAGCAGTAGTCGGCACCGCCGGCAAGGCTCGTGAACATCTTCTGGCCGTTGATGACGTACTCGTCGCCGTCTCGCACGGCCTTGGTCGTGAGCGCGGCGAGGTCGGTGCCGGCCCCGGGCTCCGTGTACCCGATGCAGAAGTGGATCTCGCCCTTCAGGATCTTGGGCAGGAACTCGGCCTTCTGCTCGTCGGTCCCGAAGTCCATGATCGTGGGGCCGACGGTGTTGATCGTGAGCATCGGCACGGGCGCCCCGGCCCGCATCGACTCGTCGAAGAAGATGAACTGCTCGATTGCGGACCGGCCCTGGCCGCCGTACTCCTTGGGCCAGCCGATGCCGAGCCACCCGTCCTCGCCCATCTGGCGGACGACTTGACGGTTCACCGGGCCGATGCCGTGCCCGCGGGCGAGTCCGTCTTCGACTTCCGGTGTCAGCAGCTTGTCGTAGTACGCGCGCAGCTCACGCCGCAGCTGCTCCTGCTCCTCGCTGTACCCGATGTACATCAGTCCTCCAAGTTACAGGCCCAACGGCTCCAACACGCCGGTGCGCATGCCGGCGGTGAATCCGCCGTCGACGACGAGCGCGTGCCCGGTGACGAACGACGCGTCCTCGGAAGCGAGGAACGCGGCCGCCGACGCGATCTCGTCGGGGCGGCCGAAGCGACCGAGCATGTGCGCCTCCCGATACTGCTCGCGCACGTGTTGCATGCCTTCCAGCGACATGACTGACTCGAACATCGGCGTCTCGATGAAGCCGGGGCAGATGCAGTTGGCGCGCACGCCGACGCGGCCGTAATCGATGGCGAGGTTCTTCGTGAGGACGACGACCCCGGCCTTGGCGGCGTTGTAGGAGCTGCCGCCTTCCGTGCCTTCGACGCCTTCGATGCTGGCGATGTTGACGAGGCTTCCCGACTTCTGCTCGACCATGTGCGTGAGCGCGGCTTTGCAAACGAAGAACGTGCCGGTGAGGTTCACGCGGATGACGCGCTCCCACTCCGCCGCGTCGAGCAGGTGGATCGGCCCGCCGCCGGCGACGCCGGCCGCGTTCAGCACGACGTCGAGGCGGCCGTGGTCGCGCACGACGGCGTCGACGGCGTCGCGGATCGAGGACTCGTCGGCGACGTCGGCGACCCGCACGTCGCCGTCGGGACCAGGTTGCAGGTCGACGCCGACGACTTTCGCGCCCTCGTCCGCGAACCGGCGGGCGCACGCGAGACCGATCCCCGACGCGGCGCCCGTCACCAGCGCGACCTTGCCGTCGAGGCGACCCACGACGGTATGCTCACTGAAACGTGTTCTAGTCGTCAAGGCGGGGGTGCCGGGCTGTATGAAGTTCGCGTTGTTCTACGAAATCCCGGTCGCCAAGCCGTTCACGGACGGCAAAGAACACGCCGCGTACAAGAACACGCTCGAGCAGGCGGTGCTCGGCGAGCAGGCCGGCTTCCATTCCTTCTGGACCGTCGAGCACCACTTCCTCGAGGAGTACTCGCACTGCTCGAACCCGGAGGTGCTCTACGGCGCGATCGCGGCGAAGACGTCCACCATGCGCCTCGGGTACGGCGTGCGCCTCCTCCCCAAGCCGTACAACCACCCGATCCGCAGCGCGGAGTCGGCGGCGGTGCTCGACCTGCTGTCCGACGGCCGGGTCGAGTTCGGCACCGGACGGTCGTCGACACGAGCCGAGATCGAAGGCTTCGACATCGACCCGCACGACACGCGCGCCATGTGGTCGGAGGCGCTCGAGCACATCGTCGGCGCGTGGACGAACGAGTACTACCAGGCCGACGGCAAGTACTGGCGCATGGGCGGCCCGCGTCGCGTGCAGCCGAAGCCGCTGCAGAAGCCGCACCCGCCCCTATGGGGCGCAACGAGCAGCGCCGACGGCCACCGCGAGATCGGCCGCCACGGCATCGGCCTGTGCTCGTTCACCGTCGGCGTCCCGCCCGAAGATCTCGTCGAGCGCATCGCGATGTACCGCGAGGGCCTCGACGAGTGCGAGAAGCCAGTCGGGAAGGAGTTCAACGACCGGGCTGCCACGTTCACGATGGTCCACTGCGCCGACACCAACGAACAGGCATTCGCCGACGCCGAAGAGTCCTTTCCCTGGTACATCAAGACCGCCGTGCGCCACATCGGTTCGCTCGTCGACTGGCAGGCAGGGAAGGACCTCGGCACGTACAGCTACGCCGAGCACATGGCACAGCTCGATAAGGACGGCTCGCTCGACCACCTCGACTTCGAATACCTGCGTGAGAGCGGGGCGGCGGTCGTCGGCGACCCGGACCGGTGCGTCGAGCTGGCGGAGCGCTACCAGGCCTCCGGCTGCGACCTGCTGCTCTGCCTCGTGAACCCGTACAAGATCCCGCACGAGAAGGTCATGCGCTCGATCGAGCTCCTCGGCGAGCGGGTCATCCCGCAGTTCTCGTAGCCGACGACGTTGAGCACACACGAGCACGACACGGTCGTCCGCCGGTCGTTCGAGAAGCAAGCGGGGCGTGTCGTTCACCAACCCCGTGGTGCACGCAGAACGCGAGAACGGCTAGCTCGCTGCTACGCCCTCGATCACGCTCAGGGTTGACGGCTTCGGGACACGGAACACGTTGGCGAGCTCGAGGCCGGCGGAACGAAGGAGCGAAGCGAACTCGTCCTCGGTGCGCTCCTTCCCGCCCGTGTTCATGAGCATGTTCAAGTCGCTCATGACGACGCCGAGAAGAGCGAACGACGGCTTTACCCTCGGGGGAACGACCGGCTCGACGATCAGCACCTTGCCGCCCGCCTTCATCGCGCGTCGACAATTGGCGAGGAGCGTGACACAGCGGTCGTCGTCCCAATCGTGGATGACGCTCTTCATGATGCAGGCGTCGGCGCCTTCGGGGACCGACTCGAAGAAGTCGCCCACCACGACGTCACCACGGTCGTCGACGCCTGCGGCCCGAAGCCGGTCGGACGCCTCGGCGGATCCGGGCGCAGTGTCGTACACCACCCCGTGCAGGCCAGGGGTGGCGGCGAGGATGGCAGCGAGCAACGTGCCGTCACCACCGCCGACGTCCACGAGCGTCGAGAGCTGCGCGAAGTCGTACGACTCGATGATGCC
>JBKPDG010000214.1:0-14056 GCA_046727755.1 Actinomycetota bacterium | reverse complement strand
TCCCGGAGGGCCTCGAACGCCGCGCGGCGCTGCAGCGCATAGATCGAGTGGAGGAGGATTGGCTTGCCCGTCTGCCGCTGGAGCTCGCCGAGGACGACCGCGACGTCCCGGTAGTTGTTGGCCGGGGTCTCGAGGTCCGTGAGGTAGCCGCCAAAGTGACCGAACAGGATCAGGCCGCCGATCCCGGGGTCGGCGAGGAGGAGTCGCGCCGCGTCCCGATAGGCCCAGAAGCTGCGGTCGGAGGCGCCGGTCCAGTCGATCGGGTTCCGGACTGACGCGATCGGCGGGAAGATTTCGCGGAGGGCGCGCTGCGTCTCTGCCGTCGGCGACGGAAGCGCGATCCCGAGAGCCTCCAGCGCGTCGCTCCCAACGGTCGCGTGGCCGCCGCCTCCGCCGCAGAGCGCGACCGTGGGCACGGACGGGGGCGGCGATTTCACCAGAGCGTCGGCGACGGGGAACAGCTCGTCGAGCCGCGTCACCTCGATCGCGCCGGCCTGGCGCAGGATTCCGCGGAGCTCGCGGACGTCGGACAGAAGCGCCGCGGTGTGGGACGCGGAGGCGCGGCGGCCGCTGTCCGTTCGTCCCCCGATCAGGGCGATCACCGGCTTGGCCCGGGCCAGGCGATGCACGGCCTCGAGGAAGGCCCGGCCCTGCCCCGGCCGGACCGCCTCGACGTACAGCGCGGCCGCGGCGGTTTCGGGATCGTCGAGGACGGCGTCCAGCACGTCTTCGAAGCCCAGGTCGGCCTGGTTGCCGAGGCTGAGGAAGACCGACAGCCCGAGCCCGCTCCGGCGCCCGTGCTCGACCAGGTCGTAGACCAGGTTGCCGCTCTGGGACACGAACGCGAGCCGTCCGGCGCGGAGGTCCGGGATGCCGGTGAGGTTCAGCCGGCTCCGGGCGACGAAGAGACTCATGCAGTTCGGGCCGAGGAGCCGCATGCCTGCCGCCCGGGCGACCGCGACCATCCGGTCCTGAAGGCGCGCGCCTTCGATGCCGAGCTCGGCGAAGCCGGCGGCGTAGAGGACCGCGTGCCGGCAGCCCCGCGCGGCCAGCGCTTCCACCGCCTCGGCGCAGGCCTCGCGGCCGACGGTGATCAGCGCGACGTCGGGAGCCCAGGGCAGATCGGCCACCCTCGTGTACGCGGGGTGGCCCTGGACCTCGCCGCCCCGGCCGTTGACGGCGGCGATGCGCCCGCCGAAGCCGCCGTCAAGGAGGGTGCGCATCATCATGTAGCCCCACTTGCCGGGGGTGCCAGACGCCCCGATCAGGGCCACGGTCTCGGGCGCGAGGAGGCGCTCGAGCGACGGCGGCGCGGGCGTCAATTGCCACACCCCCGCCGGGCGGGCGCCCGAGCGGACGGGGACTCGCCCGACCGCCGCGCCCACCCGCGCCGGGGGCTCACTAGGACAGCTGGAACTTGTTCCACCACTCCTCGTACTTCGGGTTCCAGGTCAGCTGGGCCCCGGCCTCCTCGTCCAGGATGAGCATGTCCTTGACGTTGTCCGGATGGGTGGCCATCGCCAGCCG
Organism: Actinomycetota bacterium; assembly: GCA_046727755.1. Classification (GTDB taxonomy): domain Bacteria; phylum Actinomycetota; class Acidimicrobiia; order IMCC26256; family JACDBD01; genus JALZAA01. The sequence continues at coordinate 12,529 of JBKPDG010000214.1, read as the reverse complement.
CTGGTCTGGCGTCGCCTTCGCCAGCGCTCTCAGGTTCAGCGGCGCGTAGACGCCGATGGGGAGGAGCCGTGTCTGAGCCTCCTCGGCGATGGCCTCGTTGATCATCTTCATCGCCACGTCCTTGTACGGCGTGCCCTTGACGACGACCCAGGCGTTGGCCCAGGCGATCCCGTCCTTGTAGGTGAGGGTGACCGGCGCCTTCTCCTTCATCACGGCGAGGATTCGCCCGTTCCAGGCCGACGACATCGCCAGCTCGCCGGAGGCCAGGAGCTGGGGCGGCTGGGCGCCCGCCGTCCACCACACCTTGACGTGCGGCTTCAGATCCGTGAGGCGGGCGAGGGCGAGCTTCACCTTCTCGTCGGTGAGGGGGTACACCTCCGTCCGGCTGACGCCAGCGCCGAGCATCGCCGCCTCGTAGGTGTAATAGAGGCTCTTGTAGAGCCCGCGCGGGCCCGGGAACGTCTTCACGTCCCAGAAGTCCTTCCACGACTGGGGCCCTTTGCCCTCCGGGAACTTCGCCGTGTTGTAGGCGATGACGGTGCCGCCGGCGCTCGTGTAGACGCCGTGCGAGGCGTACCAGTGGGCGGGCAGCAGCGAGCGGTCCACGATGTTGTAGTCGATCGGCTCGACCAGGTCCTGGTCCCGCCCCTGGAAGATGAACCGGCCGCCCACGTCCACGAGGTCCCACTCGGGCCGCTTGGCCTCGACCATCGCCTTGATCTTCGCGTAGGCGGTGGGCGAGGCGTGAGTGACCTCGACCCCGAGCTTCTTCGCGGCCGGATCGACCATGGCCTCCTTCTCCATGGCGGAGAGCGCGCCACCCCACGAGCAGAAGACGAACGGGCGGCCTTGGCCGCGCGCCGGATGGGGGAGCCCGGTGGCGAGGGCCAGCCCGGCTGCGCCCCCGAGGAATCGCCGTCGCGTGATCATCGTGAACCTCCTTGTCGCGGTCGCGTTACGGAATGGTGTGGCGTGGTTGGAATCGCGCGTCGTTGCCTCAGTCCGGCAGGATGCGCACGTCCTCGCGCCCGAAGCCGGTCTTGACCGTCTCCCCCGCAGGGACGCCATCCCGGGCGAAGCGCCGGCACCAGAGGGTCGCCGGTCCGGGCGCCAGCAAGCGCAGGGCCACCATGTCCCCGAGGTAGACGACCTCCTCGACGCGCGCGTCGACCGCGTCGGGGGCGTCGGGGCCGAGCCGGACGTGCTCGGGGCGGACCAGCGCCGTCGCCTTGGCTCCGACATGGAGACCCGGCGCCGCCACGCCCCGGATTTGGGCCGGCCAGCCAGGGACCTGCAGCTCCGCGCGGTCGCCCTCGAGCCGGGCCACCTGGCCGCCGAGGAGGTTCGACTCCCCGAGGAAGCCCGCCACGAAGACGCTCGCCGGCCGCTCGTAGAGCTCGCGCGCCGTGCCCACCTGCTCGAGCCGGCCCGCGCGCATGACCCCGATCCGGTCCGACAGGACCAGGGCCTCCTCCTGATCGTGCGTGACGTAGAGCGTCGTCCGCCCCATCCGCTGGTGGAGATGGCGGAGCTCGAGCTGGACCTGCTTCCTGAGCTGCCGGTCGAGCGCGCCGAGCGGCTCGTCCATCAGCAGGACGGAGGGCTCGATGACCAGCGCCCGCGCCAGGGCGACCCGCTGCTGCTGCCCCCCCGAGAGCTGCGCGATTCGACGGTCGCCCAGCCCGTCGAGCTGGAGCGTGGCGAGCGCAGCCGCGACCCGGCGCTGAATCTCGACTGCGGGGAGGCGCCTCACCCGGAGCCCGTACGCCACGTTCTCGAAGACGTCGAGATGCGGGAACAGCGCGTAGCTCTGGAATACCATCCCGACGTTTCGGTGCCGGGGGGGCAGGTCGGTCACGTCCGCGTCCCCGATGAAGACGCGCCCGGCGCTCGGCGCCACGTAGCCCGCCGTCACGTTGAGGAGCGTGGTCTTGCCCGACCCGCTCGGGCCGAGCAGGGTGAAGAACTCTCCCTGGGCGACGGCGAGGTCCGTGGGCCGAACGGCCTCCACCGCGCCGAAATGCTTGCCGACCCCGGCGAACCGGATCACGTGGACACTGTTCCGTCGGGCGCGACCGACCGCGCCCCCACGCGGCGCACAACCCAGAAGAGGACGACGGTGAGAGCCACGAACAGCGTCGAGGCCACCGCGGCCACCGGCGTGATCTCGACTCGGATGACCTCCCACATCTTGACCGGGAGCGTCTTGGCACCGACGCCGGCCAGGAAGATGGAGATCACGACCTCGTCGAACGAGGTGATGAAGGCGAACACGGCGCCGCCGACCACGCCGGGCAGGATGAGCGGCAGGGTCACGGTGCGGAACGCGTGCCACGGGGACGCGCCCAGCCCCTCAGCGGCGCGCGGCAGCATCGGGTCCAGGCCGTGGAGCGACACGCCGACGTTCAGCACCACGAAGGGGAGCGCCATCAGCGCGTGGCCGGCGGCCATCCCGAGCGTCGTGCCGACGAGGCCCGCACGCTGGCCCACGTAGTAGAGAGCGACGCTCGTCACCATGACCGGGACGATCAGGGGTGCCAGGACGAGCGCGGTGAAGAGCTGGCGGAAGCGGCCGCCGAGCCGCTCCAGGCCGAGGGCAGCCAGCACCCCGAGCACGAGCGCCAGTGCCGTCGTGAGGAGCGCCACCCGCACGCTGGTCGCGAGCGAGGTGAGCCACTCCGGGTCCCGGAAGAACTCCCGGTACCAGCGCGTCGACACGCCCGGCGGCGGGATCCGGAGGTGCGAGAGTGGGTTCACCGACGCCGGCACGACGGCGAGGATCGGCAGGACCAGGAACCCCAGCGTGAGACTGGCGAGGGCCTGGACGGCCACGCGGATCGGCGCGGACGGCGTCACCGGCCGCTGGCCAGGACCGTGCCCAGCGAGACGAATCGCACGGCGACCGCGAGGAGCGCGAGGATCGTCCCGAGGAGCGCGAAGGAAGCTGCCGCGGCCAGCGCCCAGGCGAGGCGCTCGTTCACCAGGGTCTCGATCAGGGTCGCCACCATCAGGTTGCCCAGCCCACCCAGGAGCGCGGGGGTGACGAAGAAGCCGAGGCCGAGGAGGAAGACGAACACCGCCGCTGCCGTCACGCCCGGGAGCGTGAGCGGAAGATAGACCCGCCGGAACGTGGTCGCCGGGGACGCCCCTAGCCCGTCGGACGCCAGGAGGAGCCGGTCGTCCACCTTCACCATCGCCGCGTAGATCGGGAGGATCGCGTACGGCAGCAGGACGTGCACCATGCCGATCAGCACCCCGGTCGAGTTGAAGAGGAGCGGCAGGGGCTGGTTCACCAGGCCGACGGCGACGAGAGCGGCGTTGACCGGGCCCTGGGTCCCGAGGAGCAGCATCCAGGCGTAGGTCCGGACGAGGAGGCTGATCCAGAAGGGGACGAGAACGCAGTAGAAGGCGACGGCGCGGAGGCCGCCCCGGAGCCGCGCGAGCACGAACGCGGTCGGATAGGCGAGGAGGAGGCACACGACCGTCACCACGAAGGCCACGATCACGGTGTTGAGGAACACTCGCTGATAGACCACGCTGCCGAGGACCTCGCGGTAGGCCTGGAGCGGCCCCTCCCGGCCCCCGAGGCTCAGGCGGAAGAGCTGGGCGAGCGGCAAGAGGAACCAGGCGCCCAGGAACAGGCCCGTGGGCGCCAGCAGGAGCGCAGTCACCCGTGCGTCGCGGCCCGGGCGCATCACGAGTGGTCCTTGAGCCCGTAGACGAGATACGCGCCGGCGAGGTACGCGCGGCGCAGGAACGGCAGCGGGAAGCGCGGGAGCCCGGTGCCGGTGACGGGAGTGTCGCACGCGACCGGCACGCCCGCCGCGAGGTCGCCGGCCAGGCCCCCGAGGTAGGTTGCCATCGCCACGCCGCTGCCCGTGTACGCGAGCGCGTAGGCGACGGTCGGGTCGTCGTCGACCGTGTGCGCGTGCGGGATGCGGTCGTAGGGCATACACACCGCCCCGTGCCAGAAGTACTCGCTCCCGATGCCCCGGAGGCACGGGAACATGGCCGCGAGCCGGCCCTCGAGCCAGCGCCGCCGCCGCGCGAGCGCCGCCTCCGTGTTGATCACGCCCGCTCGGCCTCCGAACAGCAGCCGTCCGTCGGGCAGGCGCCGCCAGTAGTGGAGAAGGGTGCGCGTGTCCGTGTAGACCTGCGTCGAGCGCATCCCCACTTCGTCCCACTCGGCGTCGGTCAAGGGGCGCGTCACGAGGATGTTGCTCGTGGCCGGCATCGTCCGTCCCCGGAGGAACGGGTGGAGGTGCTCGGGCGTGTAGCCGTTGGTTCCGATCACGACCCGCCGTGCGCGCACCCTGCCCGCGGGCGTCGCCAGCACGTGCCAGGCGCCGTCCTTGTCCCAGCGCTCGACCGGAGAGTTGGGGTGGATCGCCGCGCCCCGGCGGTGGGCGGCCAGCGCCAGGCCCCGCGCGTACTTCAGGGGATGGAGCCCGAAGGTCGGGCGGATGCGGAGCGCGCCATGGGCGCAGGGGCTCCGCGTGAATCCCTCGCCGGCCAGCCGCTCGCGATCCAGGAACTCCACGTCCCGGAAGTCGAGGCGCTCGTGGTAGATGCGGAGCCGCTCCTGGAGCACCGGGACCAAGTCGGGCCGGTGGGCGACGTTGATCCAGCCGTCGGGCTGCACGTCGCAGGCGAGATCTTCCTTGCTGATCAGCTCCCGCACGCGCTCGCAGGCCTCGACGCCGACCTGGAGAGCCCGCCGCGCAGTGGGCAGCCCCCACCGGGCCTCACGCTCCTGGAGCGTGAGCTTGCCCAGCGAGATCATCGCGAAGCCGCCGTTCCGCCCGGAGGCGCCCCACCCGACCGCGCGCGCTTCCAGGACCACGGTGTCGAGGCCGTGGTCGCCGGCAAGCCGGTACGCGGCCGCGAGCCCCGTGTACCCGCCGCCGAGGACCGCCACGTCCGCGGTGCGGTCGCCAGCGAGCGGCGAGAGGCCCGCGGGTTCCGGGCCGGCCGTCGCCGCCCAGTAGGACGGGACGTGAGCGCTCACTTCCGGGCGTCCTTCAGGATCTCCCGCGCCGCGTTGTGCCCCGAGACTCCCATCACGCCGCCGCCCGGATGGGTCGCCGACCCGCACTGGTAGAGGCCCCGGACCGGGCTCCGGTAGTTCGCATAGCCGGGTACCGGCCGGAAGAAAAAGAGCTGATCGGCGGACAGCTCCCCGTGGAAGATGTGCCCGTGCGGCAGGCCGAACACCGCCTCGAGGTCCGGCGGCATCAGGATCTGCCGGCGGAGCACCGCGCCCTTGAGGTTCGGCGCGTACTCGGCCAGCGTGTCGACGACGGTGTCGGCGAAGCGCTCGCGCTCCTGATCCCAGGTCGCGCCCCGGAGGGTGTAGGGTGCGTGCCCGCCGAAGATGTTGAGGATGTGCTTGCCTTTCGGCGCGAGGCCCGGGTCGACGATCGTGGGCACGACGGGCGAGAGAAAGGGCCGGGCGGACGGCCGACCGTACTTGGCGTCGTCGTAGGCGCGCTCCAGGTACTCGATGCTGGGACCGATGTGCACGTACGTCGGGTAGGCGGTCCCGATCGCCTTGCCGTCGAACGCGGTGTACCGGGGCGCCTCGTCGAGTGCGAGGTTGATCTTGAAAGCAGTGCTGTACGTCTTGTAGGTCTTCACCTCGTCGACGAACCCGGATGGCAGCTCATCCTCGCCGAGCATCCCGAGGAAGGTCCGGCGGGGGTCGGCGTTCGACACCACGATCCGGGCCGCGATCTCCTCGCCCGAGGTGAGGACGACCCCGGCCGCCTTGCCGTCCCGCACGGTGATGCGGGCCACGTCGGCGTCCGCCCGGACGCGCGCCCCGTGCCGCTCGGCCGACCGCGCGATCGCCTGGCTGATGCCCCCCATCCCGCCCCGGATGAACCCCCAGCCGCCGGCGCCCTCGTGCTCGCCCATCAGGTGGTGGAGGAGGACGTAGGCGGTGCCCGGCGTCCGCGGCCCCGCGAACGTACCGATCGAGCCATAATAGGCGAGGACCGCCTTGAGCTGATCCGACTCGAAGTAGCGGTTCAGGAAGTCGCTGATGCTCTCCGTCATGAGGTCGACAAACCGGAAGAGCTTGTCGCCGAGTTTCCGGAACTGCCAGAGGAGCCCGATCATCTCCTTGATGTCGGACGGCCGCCGGGATGCGGGGTTCGGCGGGGTCTTCCACAGGAGCTCGCGCACGAACTTGGCCGCGTCGTGGAGGAAGGCCTCGAACACCGGGTAGGTCTCGGCGTCCTTCCGGGAGAACTTGGCGATCTCGGCGCAGGTCTTCTTCGCGTCGTCCCAGTACACGAAGTACCGTCCGTCGGGAAAGGGCACGAAGAGGTGATCCGTCGGCAGGACCTCGAAGCCGAACTTCCCGAGCTCGAGCTCGCGGATGATCTTGGGCTGGAGCAGGCTCATAACGTAGGACGCGGTGGAAACGCGGTAGCCGGGCCAGACCTCCTCGGTCACGCAGGCCCCGCCCAGCACGCCGCGGCGCTCGAGGACGACCGTCCGGAGCCCGGCCCGGGCGAGGTAGGCGGCGCAGACGAGCCCGTTGTGCCCCGCGCCGATGACGATCGCGTCGTAGCTCTCGGCCATTGGTCGCTCCCGGGACCGCCCGGTCCGCCCGCGCGGCCGGCGACAGGATACGGTTGCTCGCTTCGGTGGCGCAACTACCTGCTGGGCGTCCACGTGCCGGTGCGTCACGCCGACGCCGAAGCCGTCGGACCGCGGGTTCGTCGATTGCGCGGCCCACGACCCAGGAGTATAAGCAGTCTGGTACAGATTCGACTCCGCGAACGTGAGGTGCCCCATGGATCCGTTCCTGGCCGCTGCGCGGACGACGTTTCGGCAGCAGCAGCGAGCATTCGAGACCGTGATCGCGGGCCTGCCGGTCGATGCGCTCGACTGGCAGCCGGCGCGCGATGCTAACTCGCTGACCGTGCTCGTCACCCACGCCTGGGGCGCCGCCCAGGCCTGGACGGCGCGCGCCTCGGGACGGGAGATGGCCCGGGACCGTGCCGCCGAGTTCCGGGCCAAGGCGGATGCGGCCGCGCTTCAGACCCTCCTGGCCGAGGGGGGCGCGCGCATCGAGGCCGCGCTGGAAGCCATCGACCCGGCGACGTTGGGCTCGATCCGCTTTAACCGCTTCGGACCGTCGACGCAGCCTTCCAGCGACGACGTGTACACCGGAGCCCAGTGCGTTCTCCATGCGGTGGAACACGCCCAGGAGCATCTCGGTCAAGCGTACTTGACGCGCCAGCTCTGGGAAGCCCAGCACTCGGTGAGATGATCCGGCCGTCGACGGAGCGTCGTCGCGACGAGAATCAGGTGGACTCGGCCGAGGTCTTTTCCGAGAGCCATCGTCCTTGATCTCCCTCGCGCACTTCGAGTAGGCTGAGGCACCGCTTCCGAACGCTCGAACACGGGGGTATTCGATGGAGTACCGACCGCTCGGGCACGAGGCGCTGAGGGTATCCGCGCTCGGGCTCGGCTGCATGTCGATGTCCGGCACCTACGGAAAGAGCGACGACGCCGCGTCGATCGCGGTGATTCACCGCGCCCTGGATCTGGGCGTGACCTTCCTCGACTCCTCCGACATGTACGGCTGGGGGCACAACGAGGAGCTGCTCGCCCGGGCCCTTGCCGGACGCCGGCAGGGGGTTGCCGTCGCCACCAAGTTCGGACAGGTCCGAAGCCCCGACGGCGGCGGGAACCTCGTGGACGGCAGCGCGGCGTACGTGCGAACCGCCTGCGAGGCCAGCCTCAAGCGACTCGGCACCGACACGATCGACCTCTACTATCAGCACCGCGTGGACCCCAAGGTCTCGATCGAGGAGACGGTCGGCGCCATGGCGCGCCTTCGCGAGGAGGGCAAGATCCGGGCGCTCGGGCTGTGCGAGGTGGCTCCGGCCACGCTCCGCCGGGCACAGGCCGTCCACCCGATCGCCGCGGTCCAGATGGAATACTCGCTGCTGTACCGGCAGCCCGCGGAAGAGATCCTCGCGGTCTGTCGCGAGCTCGGCGTCGCTTTCGTCGCCTACGCGCCGATCGGCCGCAGTCTGCTGGCGGGGGGCGTCGAGCGTCCGGAGGACATCCCCGCGGACGACCGTCGGCGTCAGCACCCGCGGTTCCAGGGAGGCAACCTCGACCACAACGCGCGGCTCGTGCGCCGCCTCGCCGAGATCGCCCGGGGCAAGGGCGCGACGCCCGCCCAGCTGGCGCTCGCGTGGCTCCTGGCTCGCGGGCGCGACATCGTCCCGATCCCCGGGACCAAGCGCGTCGACCGTCTCGAGGAGAACGTGGGTGCCCTCCGAGTTCGGCTGGACGCCGACGATCTCCGTCAGATCGACGAAGCCATGCCGCCCGGAGCGGGGGTGGGAACGCGCTACCCGGAGCCCCAGATGAAGGGGGTCTACATCTGACCGTCGCGCAGGGGCCCGACGTGACGCGGCGGTCCGTGCGGGCCGGTCCAGGGGGGCTTTCCTGAGCCGCGCCGTCGTGGCCTCGGCGCCCGTGGCCGTCCGGTCGCCGTTCCGGGCCGAGCATGTCGGAATGGCTCTGGCCGCGACGGCTCTGACCGTGCTGGTCGTCCTGCCGCTGGCCTCGCTGGTCCTCGCGAGCGTGACTGACGAAGGGCGACTGACCCTCGGTCACTTCCGCGACGCCCTGTCCCGGCGCCTCTACGTCCAGGCTCTCAAGAACTCGCTGATCCTGGGTGCCTGGACGGCGGTCCTGAGCGTCATCCTCGGACTTCCAATGGCGTGGGCCGTGAGCCGCACCGACGTGCCCGCAAAGCCCTTCATCCACGCCACCGCGACGATCGCGTACCTAACGCCGCCCTACCTCACCGCCATTGCCTTCGTGAACCTCTTCAGCCCGAACGCGGGACTCGTGAACCAGTGGCTCCGCGACGTGCTGGGCTTGCCGCAGCTGACGTTCAACGTCCACTCGATGGCCGGGCTGGTGCTCGTCACGGTTCTCCACACCTTTCCCTTCGTCTACTTGCTGGCGGCGAGCGCGCTCACGTCCGTCGACGCGTCGATGGAAGAGTCCGCCCAGATCCTGGGCGCCGGGCGCTGGCGAACCGCGCGCGCCGTGACGCTGCCGCTGGTGGCTCCCGCCATCCTGGCCGGGGCGCTGGTGGCGTTCGTCAACGCGATAGCGCTGTTCGGCTCTCAGGCCATCATCGGACTGCCCGGGCGCATCTTCACCCTGCCCACACGGATCTACGCGCTCTTCGACCACCCCCCGCGGTACGGCCTCGCGTCGGCGCTGTCGCTGGTCTTCGTCGCGATCACGGTCATGGCGCTCGCGCTCCAGCGCCGCTACCTGGCGCGGCGCTCGTACGTCACCCTCACGGGCAAGGGCAACCGTCCACGGATCGTCCCCCTCGGCGGGGCTCGCTGGGGTGTGCTCGGGTTCTGCGCTTGTGTCTTCGTCGTGGCCGTCCTCGCGCCGTATCTCACGCTGCTGGCCGTCTCGGTGAGCAAGTCCTGGGGCCTCGCGTTCTGGCAGAACTTGACGCTACAGCACTACCGCTTCATCCTCCTCGAGTACGACGTCACCCGCCGGGCGATCGTGAACAGCCTCGGCCTGGCCGCCGCGGCGGCCACATTGACGGTTCTCCTCGGGAGCCTGATCGCCTGGGGTGACCTCCGGACTCGGTTACCCGGCCGGAAGCTCCTGGACTACATTTCGCTGGTCCCGCTCGGACTGCCGGGGATCGTCATGGCGGTGGCGCTGATCCAGTTCTGGCTTCGCGTCCCAGTTCCCATCTACGGCACGCTCCTCATCATCCTCCTGGCCTACACGGGCCGGTACGTGCCGCTCGCCGCGCGGTCGGCCAACGCCGCGTTCCGTCAGGTCGACGCGTCGCTCGAGGAGACGGCACGGGTGACCGGAGCCGGTTGGCTCCGCACGTTCGGGAGCATCACGCTCCCCCTGGCGCGGCCGGGACTGTTCGCCGGCTGGCTCCTCGTCTTCGTGCCGGCGATCCAGGAGCTCAGCGCCTCGGTCCTTCTGTTCAGCTCCGGGTCCATCACGCTGGCGGTCGCCGTCTACAATCTCTACGAGACCGGATACCTCGGGCCGGTGGCGGCCCTGGCGATCGTGACCATGGTGATCATCGGCGCCGCCATCTGGCTGGCGACGCGGCTGAACCGCGCCGGCGCTCGCGTCGAGCGCGCGGGCGTCGTGCACTAGTGCGCCTCCGCTCGATCCGGCGCCCGAACGTCCGGCCGGTGGCGCACGGCGCTAGCTGACGGATGGCCGGCATCTCGATCGAGCGCGTGTCGAAGCGGTATGGCCCCGTCCTCGCCGTGCGCGACCTGAGCCTCGAGGTGCATGACCGGGAGTTCGTGACCTTGCTTGGCCCGAGCGGCTGCGGCAAGACCACCCTCCTCAGGCTCATCGCCGGTTTTCTCGCCCCCGACGGGGGGACCATCCGGGTCGACGGCCTCACCCTGTCCTCGCCCGACGCCGTCGTTCCACCCGAGCGGCGCGGGATGGGCATGGTGTTCCAGAACTATGCGGTCTGGCCGCACAAGACCGTGTACGAGAACGTCGCCTTCGGCCTGGAGGTCCGGAGGGTGAGCCGGGCCGAGGCGCGCGAGCGGGTCGCGCGGGTGCTCGAGCTGGTGAACCTGGCCGGGCTCGAGCAGCGTTTCCCCAGCGAGCTCTCGGGGGGCCAGCAGCAGCGCGTGGCGCTGGCGCGCAGCCTGGTGGTCGAGCCGAAGATCCTCCTGCTCGACGAGCCCCTGTCGAACCTCGACGCGAAGCTTCGCGAACGCATGCGGTGGGAGCTGAAGGACCTGCAGCGGCGGACCGGCATCACGTTCGTCTACGTCACCCACGATCAGGCCGAGGCGATGGCGCTGTCGGACCGGATCGCGGTCCTGCACGCGGGCGCGCTTCTCCAGGACGGTCCCCCCCGCGGCGTCTACGCGCGGCCGGCCAGCCGCGAGGTCGCGGACTTCATGGGCCTCGTGAACCTGCTCCCGGGCCGCGTGGTGCGCGCGGCGTCCGACGACAGCCTGGTCTCGGTGGCCGGCGGCCAGGCCGTCCGGCTCTCCCTGCCGGCGGGCCTGGCTGACGGGGCGGGGGTCCAGGTGGCGATCCGGCCCGAGAGCCTCCGCCTGGCCCTCGATCGAGCGAGCCCCGCGGACGTCGCTGCCGGCGTCCTGCGCGGGAAGGTCGCCGATCTCACGTTTCTCGGTAACCTCATCGACTGTCACGTGGTGCTGGACGACGGGACACGCGTCCGCATCCAGACCGACCCCGGGGCGTCCATCGAGGTCGGTCAGGCGCTGCGGATCGCGTTCGACGCCCACGCCTGCACCGTGTTCGGTGCCTGAGCCAGAAAGGAGCTGCTCGCATGACCGCCGAGCCCGCGATCCTCGGACGTGAACACTGGACCCAGAAGGGCCCGGTGCGCCTGTTCCTCTGGGAGAAGGCCGCCGCCGCGTCGACGGAGCCTCGAGGGACGATTCTCTTCGTCCACGGGTCCTCGATGGGCTCCCAGCCGACCTTCGACCTCCAGATCCCCGGGCGACCCGATTCGTCGCCGATGGACTACTTTGCCCGACTCGGATATGACACGTGGTGCGTCGACATGGAGGGCTACGGACGGTCGGCCAAGCACCGCGACATCAACTCCGACATCGCGACCGGCGCCGACGACCTGGAGGCCGCGACCGACTACATCGCCCGGACCCGGAACGTCAGCTCGTACCTGACGTACGGGATCTCGTCGGGAGCCCTCCGCGCGGCCCTGTTCGCCCAGCGCCATCCCGAGCGCGTCCGGCGCCTCGCCCTCGACGCGTTCGTCTGGACGGGCGAGGGGAGCCCGACGCTCGCGGAGCGGCGAAAGCGACTGCCGGAGTTCCGGTCGAAGAACCGGCGCCCGATCGACCGGGCCTTCGTGCGCAGCATCTTCACCCGGGATCACCCGGGCACGGCCGACGATGACGTGATCGAGGCGTTCGCCGACGCGATCCTCGCCCTCGACGATTCCGTCCCGACCGGCACGTACGTGGACATGTGTGCCAATCTGCCCGTGGTGGATCCCACCCGGATCCACGTGCCCACGCTCATCATGCGGGGGCAGTACGACGGCATCGCCGGCCTGGACGACCTCCTGGAGTTCTTCCGGCGCCTTCCGAACCCCGACAAGCAGTTCGCGATCATGCCGGGCATCGCTCACGCGAGCTTTCACCAGAAGAACTTCCGCATCGCGTACCACATCCTCCAGGCGTTCTTCAGCCAGCCCGACCCGATCTATCGGGGGGCATGAGGGAAACAGCCATGCACGGAACTCGAGCGCCCGCGGTCGTCGCGTTGTTCCTCCTCCTCGCGAGTGGCGCGGCGGCTCAGTCGGCCGGGTTCACCCCGGATGCCGTGGACCTGGCGGCCGCCAAGCGTGAGGGCGTGGTCAGCTGGTACACCTCGACGCCGATCGTCGCGGCCCAGAAGGTCGCGAATCTCTTCCAGGCCGAGACGGGGATCAAGGTCGAGCTCTTCCGGTCCGGTGGGTCAGCGG
>JBKPDG010000213.1:0-22468 GCA_046727755.1 Actinomycetota bacterium | reverse complement strand
GTCGCGGCTGGCCGACGCTGGGCAAGACCCGGGGCAAGATCATGGTGATCCTCAGCACGGGCGGCCCCGTCCGCGACGTGTACCGCGAGGGCCACCCGTCGCTCGAGGGCCGGGCGATGTTCGTGACCTCCGGCGAACGAGCGGCGTCCGCCGCTGTCATCAAGCTCGATACGCCCGACGAGCCGCCGATCCAGCAGCTGGTCAGGGACGGCTTCATCGTCCGCACCCGTGCCGACGCCGACCTCGTCGAGGCACGCGCCAACGACGTGACCCGTCGAGACCTCGTGCTGCGCAGCGGTGCCCAGATCGTCAGCACCGACTTCGAGGTGCCCGTTCCCACCATGAGCGAGTACGTGGTGGCGATCCCAGACGGCACTCCGGCGCGCTGCGACCCGGTGAACGCGCCGAAGAACTGCCGTCCCTCCGACGTCGAGAACCCCCGGCAGCTCACGCGCAAACGCTGATGGCATCCCGATGCGTGCACAGACCAGAACTATTCAGGTCTATGCACGCATCGACAGCGCGCGCTGCTTGAGCGCGCTCCGATCGGCTTTGCCGGCGGCGAGGAGGGGGAGCTCGTCGAGCTGCACGACGCGCTCGGGTGTCTTGAACACGGCGACGCCCTGCTGCTCGAACCACGTCCGGCAGGCGGCGAGGTCGAAGGGCGCCGATGCCACGACGAACGCGCAGACGCGTTCGCCGAGGCGTGCGTCGGGCTCGCCGACGACGGCCGCCTGACGAATAGCGGGATGCGCTTCGAGGATCCCCTCCACCTCGGCGGCGGCGATGTTCTCGCCGGCGCGGATGATGACGTCCTTCATGCGACCGACGATCGTGAGCCAGCCGTCAGCGTCGACGGTGGCGAGATCGCCGGTGCGGAACCAGCCCCGCTGGAGTGCGGCGCGGGTCGCCTCGGCGTCCGCGTATCCCACGAACAGCTCCGGGCCGCGCAGCCACAGCTCGCCCGTTTCGCCGGAGGGGAGCGCGCGCCCCGTGTCCGGATCGCTGATCCGGAGCTCGGCCGCTCCCGTCACGCGACCGTCCGTCTCGCGCGCCCGCTGGGTGGAGTCGTGTGGGGTGCTGGTCGTGACGGTGGGCGCCTCCGTCGAGCCGTAGGTCCGTTTCACGCGTGCACCGAACGCGTCGCTCGCCTGCTCGACAAACGCGGGAGTGACACCGGCGCCCCCGCTGGAGATCAGGCGCAGACTCTCGACGCGACGGCGCGCGAACCCGGATGCGGACATAAGACTGACGAAGAACGTGGGCGGTCCGATCATGAACGTGATGCGTTCCCGCTCGATCGTGGCGAGCGCATCGTCGGGGCTCCACTTGGCCATCAGCGTGGCGCGCATCGGCAATGCGCCCGGGATGAGCACTGCGTTGAGCAGCCCCGACACATGCGCGAGCGGCGCCGGCATCAGGATCGAGTCGCGGGGAACGAGCTCGTGGGCGCGGATCATGACCCGCGCCTTGTACGCGAGCCCCCGCTGGGTGTGCAGCGCCGCTTTGGGCGCGCCACTCGAGCCCGACGTGAACAGCGCCACCGCGACGTCGCTCGGCCGTGCCGCCGAGCGGGTGACGGGCGTTCCCGCTTCGAGCAGCTTGGGAAGCCGCGCGCTCGGCCCTCGTACCTCGTCGGGGGGGAGCCACACGCGGGCGTCGAGCGCGCCGAGCATGTGGTCGACGTCGGCGGGGCCGGCCTGGTGGTGGATCGGCGCCGCGATCGCGCCCAGCCGCCAGCACGCGCGGTACAGCAGGACGGCCTCGTGCCAGTTCGGCGACTGCCACGCGACCACCTCCCGCCGGCGCAGCCCGGCGGCACGCAAGCCGCCGGCCAGCGCCGCCACACGCTCCTCGAGCGCGCGCCTGTCGAGGCGGACTCCGGCCGAGTCGTCGACGACGAGCTCACCTCCGGCGTGCCGGGCCGCGTCGGACACGGTCGCGTCGAGCGACGGGATGTCCCAAGGTCCACCCGGCGCCAGGTAGTCGCGCGCTCGCGGATGGCGGTACGTGGGCCGGAGCGTCACGCGCCGGCGAGCGGGTTGCGCCATCCGGCGCTCACGCTCGTTGCACCCTTCACGACCTGCGAGCCGATGTAGTTGCGTTGGATCTCGACCGTGCCGGCGCCGATGCAGAGTCCGCGGATGTCGCGGTAGGCGCGCTCAACGGGATACTCGCGGCTGTACCCGTAGCCGCCGAGCAGCTGGATCGCCTCGTCGCAGACGAACTTGGCGGCGAGATTCGCGGCCGCCTTCGCCATCGCGGTCTCGAGCGCCGGCGGGGTGCCGCCGGGGCCGGCGAGGTGCAGCGCCCGCAGGAGCAACAGCCGGGCGCCGTCGAGCTGCGTGGCCATGTCGGCGACCTTCCACTGGAGCCCCTGGTGCGTGGCGAGCGGCCGGCCGCCGACGACGCGCTCGTTGATGTACCGCACCGCGTACTCCAGCGCGCTCTGCGCCGCTCCGACGCACATGGCGGCGTTGCCGCACCGCTCGTGGTTCAGGTGCGAGATCAACGTCTTGAACGCGTCACGGTTCGACGGTTCACCCTCGAGCAGCACGTCCTCAGGCGCGACGTACACGTCGTCGAAGGCGAGCTCGGCTTCGCTCGTGCCCCGCAGGCCCATCTTCACGTGCGTCCCGGTGCAGCTCACCCCGTCGGACTGCAGGTCGACGACCACCGCGCCGATGCCCTTCGACCCTTCGCTCCCGGGGAACCGGCACCACACGAGGCAAGCACCGGCCTTGTGCCCACCCGTGACGTAGTTCTTGTACGCGTTGAGGCGGTACCCGTCACCGTCAGGGGTGAGGCGGGCGCGCATGTGGTTGATGGCGGAGCCGGCCTCGCTCTCGCTGATGCCGATGCAGAACAGGGCCTCCCCGCTGGCCGCCAGCGGGAGCCAGCGGTCCTTGAGGGCGTCGCTCCCGAGGTGCTCGATCGCGCGAGGCGGGCCGTTGTAGATGAGCTGGGCGAGGATCGCGCTCGACACGTCGACGCGCGCCAGCTCCTCGAGGGCGATTGCG
Organism: Actinomycetota bacterium; assembly: GCA_046727755.1. Taxonomy (GTDB): domain Bacteria; phylum Actinomycetota; class Acidimicrobiia; order IMCC26256; family JACDBD01; genus JALZAA01. The sequence continues at coordinate 19,448 of JBKPDG010000213.1, read as the reverse complement.
GCCTCGACGTCACCCATGCCCATGCCGCCGTACTGCTCGCCGACGGTGATGCCGAACAGGTCGGCCTTGCGCAGCGCGTCCCACGACGCGTCGGGGAACTCCTCGGTCTCGTCCCAGTGACGCGCGTTGGGCGCCAGCTCGCGTTCGGCGACGTCGCGGGCGAGCTTCCGCAGCGCTTGCTGGTCTTCGTTCTCCGCGAACGGATCGGCGCCCGCGGCGTTCGACGACATCCCTGACAGGGTAGTCAGGGTCCTCGTCGAATCACGTGAGCGCGCCCGGTGGCGGCGCCCGGGCGGCCAGGGTCGCACGTCGCAACGCGTCGATCTCGGCCTTGGTGAGCCGCGCGCGCAGATCGCGCGCCCACGGCCGCAGGTCGTAGAAGAGCAGTCGGCCGTCCGAGCTGAGTTGCGGTTCCTGACCGAGGGTGGCGGTGTACTCGGCCTCGATGCCGGCGGCGTGGTCCTGGTAGCCGGCGCGGTCGATCATGAGCCCCGAGAAGCCGACCGCCGTGAGCGCGTCGAGCGCTTGGGGGGCGGGGAGGCGCACGAGCGCGCCTTGCCAGTCGCCATCGCGGCCACGCACCGAGCCCCAGCTCCAGCGGAGCGAGTCCGCGTGCAGCCAGCCCCGCACCTGGTCGTAGGGGCCCGTCCCGACGATCATCCCCGCCTCGGGGAAGAACACGTACGGCATCTGGAACACCGCTGCGCCCGTTCCAAGCTCACGCTCGATGCCGCGCATGAAGGCCTCGTCGCTGTCCCATGCGCGCTCGAGCGCGTCGTAGTCGGGGACGTCGGCGGACGAGGTCTGGTCGACGACGCCGAGTGCCAAGACCGCAACGCAGACGACACCGGCCATGACGGCACGACCGTGCCAGCGAGGCAGGCGGACGACGATCCAATCGAGCGCAAATGCCACCGCGACCAACGCGAAGAACGCGATGAACACCGAGATCCGGTTGTACGAGCGGATGTATCGCACGCCGAGCGCCGAGATGAGCAGCGAGATGCCGCTGACGGCGGCGACGATCACCGCCACGAGGGTCAACAACCCCAAGCGCGTGCCGATCTCGGTCCGGGTACCGAGCGGGGGCGGGGCGCGAGTGTCGTCGTCGCCGCGGCGGCGCATCAGGCGGCTCAGCGTGAACACGACCAGCCCGACGAACCCGAGCGCGCCGACGAGCCCGAGCTGCTGCCCCCGCTCCGACGTCGCAACCGGGCTGAAGCGGTCACTCTTGCGCTGCGCGTCGGCGAAGGCGTCGATGCGGTGGTCGATGCGCGGGAGCACGAGCTCCGCGATCCGGAGGCCGTTCACCTCGGTCTCCGAAATGCCGCGCGGGATCGCGTCATCGTTCTGACCGTGCGATGCCCAGTAGAGGAATGACGGTGACAGGTTGAGAAGCAGCACGACGAGAACGATCCCGGCAGCGATGCCACCGGACGCCGCCCGCCGCCAGCTCCGCCGGGCCACGAGGTCGGCCGCGACGGCGGCGGCGAGCAGCAGCACCGCGAAGAACGCGTAGTACGGGCCCGTCGACCCCAGGGCCGCGCACGCGACGAGCCACGGCAGCGCGCGCCGGCTCCACAATACGACGCGCCACCTCGGCTCGGTTGACTCGCGGCGCGCCGTGAACGGCGGGTCGTCCGACAGCACCTGCAGGATGAGCAATGTGGCGATCGGGACCATGAAGTATCCGGACAGCAAGAGGTGTGCCTCGCCCCGAGCGAAGTGATACGGGAGGAAGCTGTACAGGATCGCGACGACGGCGGCGACGAGCCGTGACACCCCGAGCCGGTGGAGGACGAACCACGCCGCGAGCGACACCGCGACGAACGTCAGGAGGTAGTAGACGTTCACCGTCAACGCCGCGTCACGCAAGAGGAACCCGAGCCCGCGTAGAACCGCCAGCTGCAAGTTGTCGCCGCTCTCGGGGTTGTCGTAGAGCTGGAGACTGAACGGCCACCCCAGGTTCTGGATCCGCAGGTACGAGCCGTGGTCGACGAGGCCCTTGGTGAGCATGAGGTAGTAGGGCGCGTCGGGCGCATACGCGAGCGGCGCCTGGTCCGTCGCGTTGTACACGAACGGCACGCGGAGGTTCGCCTGCCACAGCCGCAGCGTGACGACGAGCAATCCGAGCGTCGCGGCGGCGACGGCGACTGCGTCCACGATCGCGTCGCGGACAGGGCTGGCGGGCGCGACCGGGGTTGTCGGGCTCGTGGGCGGCATGGGGCGCGCAGATGCTAGCGATGCCGTCAGCCGCCCGAGCGCAAGCTCGAAGACCCCAGGCGCGTGCCGCGTTGGAAGCGGTCGGTATCACCGACTTCGACACGCTCGTGTCGAGATACATCGCCGGCCCCGACGAGATGCGCGCCTTCGTCGGCGACGGACCGCTGGTCACCGACGACCGGCCGCGGCTCGAGTATTCGCGCTACCTGGATCTCGTCCCGCGACCGCCCGACCTGTCACCGCTCACCGCGGGTCGCGACCCGGGCGACATCCTCCGCTGAGCTTCACACCGCTGCGGTCGCCGGATCCCACACCCGGCGGTAGATTGACCGGACAGTCAAGTCGTGACGAGGGGGCATCCATGCAGGACCGCGATCGGCTCTACATCGACGGCGCGTGGGTGCCGTCAACCGGATCGGGGACGATCGACGTAGTGAACGCCACGACCGAGGACGTCATGGGCCGTGTCCCCGAGGGGACGCCCGAGGACATCGACCGAGCGGTGAAGGCAGCTCGCCAGGCGTTCCAGACGTGGAGCGCGACGCCGGTCGAGGAGCGGGCCAAGTACGTCCAGCGCCTGTCCGACGGGCTCAATGCGCGCATGCAGGAGATCGCCGAGACGATCACGGGCGAGGTCGGGATGCCCATGGTGTTCTCCCAGATGATCCAGGCCGGTTTGCCGGCGATGGTCATGGGCTCGTACGTCGACATCGCCAATCAGTTCCCGTTCGAGGAGCAGATCGGCAACTCGCTGGTCGTGCGCGAACCGCTCGGGGTCGTCGGCTGCATCACGCCGTGGAACTATCCGCTGCACCAGACGGTGGCCAAGGTCGCGCCCGCGATTGCAGCCGGGTGCACGGTCGTGCTCAAGCCGAGCGAGGTAGCACCGCTCAACGCGTTCATCCTCGCCGAGATCGTCGACGACGTCGGCCTCCCGCCCGGCGTGTTCAACCTCGTGACCGGCGTCGGTCCGGTGGTGGGGGAGGCCATCGCGTCGCATCCCGACATCGACATGGTGTCGTTCACAGGCTCCACCCGCGCCGGGAAGCGGGTCGCCGAGCTGGCGGCGCCGACGGTGAAGAAGGTCACCCTCGAGCTCGGTGGCAAGTCGCCGTTCGTCGTCCTGCCCGATGCTCCAATCGAGGACGCGGTCAAGGCCGGCATCGGCAGCTGTTACATGAACTCAGGGCAGACGTGCATCGCCTGGACCCGCATGCTCGTCCCCCGCGACAAGCAGGACGAGATCGCGGCCGCCGTCAAGGAAGTCGCCGAGACGTACACGGTGGGCGACCCGACCGACCCGAGCAACCGACTGGGACCGCTGATCTCCGACACCCAGCGCGAACGCGTCCGCAACTACATCAAGAGGGGGATCGAGGAGGGAGCCGAGCTCGTCACCGGCGGGCCCGAGGCGCCCGAGGGTCTCGACAAGGGCTACTTCGTCAAGCCGACCGTCTTCAAGGACGTGCGCAACGACATGACCATCGCCCAGGAGGAGATCTTCGGGCCGGTACTCGCGATCATCCCGTACGACGACGAAGACGACGCCGTCCGCATCGCCAACGACACGATCTACGGGTTGCACGCCGGCGTGTACGCGGGTGACCAGGAGCACGCGACGAAGGTCGCCCGACGGATCCAAGCGGGTCAGGTCGACATCAACGGTCAGAACTTCAACCCGCTGGCGCCGTTCGGCGGCTACAAGCAGTCCGGTCACGGGCGTGAGCTCGGACGGTACGGGCTCGAGGAGTACCTCGAGACGAAGTCGCTGCAGATGTCGTGACGACCGAGCCCGTCACCGAGCCCGAGTTCGAGTACGACGTCGACTTCGCGACCGGGCAGCCGTACCCGATCTGGGAGCGGGCGCGTCGGGAGTGCCCGGTCATCCACACCGAGACCAGCGGGATGAGCGATCGTCCCTCGTACCACGTCACCCGGTACGCCGACGTGGAACGGGTGCTCAGGGACGGCACGACGTTCTCGTCGTCCATCAACGCCGATCACATCGGCCAGTACATGGGCGAGCTCATCCTCGCGATGGGCGGGGCGGAGCACCGCGCGTACCGGAACCTCGTCGCCCACGCCTTCCGCGCCTCCGCGCTCGAACGGTGGGACGCGCAACTGATCCGCCCCACGATCACCCGGCTCCTCGACGACATCACGCCCGCCGGGCGGGCCGATCTCGTGCAGGCGATCACGTCCAAGTACCCGGTCCAGGTCATCTGCGGGATCGTCGGCGTGCCGCTCGAGGACAGCGCCCAGTTCCATCACTGGGCGGAGCTCATCAACACCGGGCCTCTGCATCCCGAGAGCGGGCACGCCGCGTCGCAAGCGATGCGGGACTACCTCGAGCCGATCGTCGAGGACCGGCGCACCAATCCGGCCGATGATCTCATCAGTGATCTCGTCCACGCCGAGATTGACGGGCATCAGCTCACCGACGAGAAGATCTACGGCTTCCTGCGGCTCCTGTTGCCCGCCGGCGCCGAGACCACGTACCGGGTCATGGGCAACGCGCTCGTCGCCCTGCTGACGCATCCCGACGCGATGGCGCAGGTCGTCGGCGACCGGAGTCTCATGCCGGCGGTGATCGAGGAGACGCTGCGCTGGGAGACGTCGGTCACGCAGGTGAGCCGGGTCGCGGCGACCGACACGGAGATCGCCGGCTGCCCCGTCGAGGAGGGCGCGCCCGTCAGCGTGATCACGGGGTCCGCGAACCACGACGAGGGGCGGTACGACGCGCCCGAGGAGTGGCGCATCGACCGTCCGCCGCAGAACCACGTCGCGTTCGGGACCGGTCAGCACCAGTGCCTGGGGATGCACCTCGCCCGCCTGGAGCTTCGGGTCGGGCTCGACGAGATCCTCACCCGGCTGCCCAACCTGCGGCTCGATCCGGACGCGCCGCCGCCCGTGATCCAGGGCTTCGCGTTCCGGGGTCCGGTCGCGATCCCCGTGCTGTTCGACGCGCGCTGACTACTGCCGCGTCAGCGGGCTACCGCAGTCGATGAAGTACGTCAGCTGACCGTTGACGCGCGCGACGTGGAGGTTGCGGTCACCCTTCTTGCCCTTGATCGTTGCCCGCACCTGGACGGGGATGGCGTCGGCGATCGTGGCGCTTTGATTGTCGGTCGCGTACTCGAACGACTCCGGCTTGCCGACGCGCTTCACCCTGTCCTTCCGAGTGTCGTCCTGTTGACCGGCGAGGAAGTCGCGGCACTGCTGCTCGCCGTACCGGTCGATGACGGCGGGATTGAGGCGAGCTACCCGGAAGTCTGTGTTCCCCTCCCGGACGGCGGCGTCGAGCTCGTTCAGGAACCTCCGTGCCTCGGCCTTGTCCTGCTTCGATCCGGACCCTCCCGAGCCGTCCGAGCCGTCCGAGCCGTCGGAACCGCCGCACGCGCCGAGCGCCGTGAGCAGGCCGAGACAGACCGCGATCACCCCGAGCACGATGCGGAGTCTTGTCATGCTCACCCGCCGAACATCGAAAGCCACGCGTCGCGGGTCGGGAACCGGAACACGTAGTTGCGGCGGCGCGTCTCGCCCATCGTGGCCGACGGGTCGGGGGAGTAGAGGTGGCCGGGGAACAGGACCGTGTCGTCGGGGACGGCGGCCAGCCGCTGCGTGATGCTCTCGTACATGGCCTCGGCGTCACCGCCGGGGAGGTCGGTGCGTCCGCAGCCTTCGAGGAACAGCGTGTCGCCGGCGACCAGGCGGCCGTCGACCAGGAAGCACTGGCTTCCCGGCGTGTGCCCCGGCGTGTGCAGGAGCCGGATCGGAATGTCGCCGACGCGCACCTCGTCACCGCTGTCATGCACCACCAGGTCGGAGTCGGACGCGCCGGTCACGCGCTTGACCCCCGGTGCCTCGGCCCGCTGGACGTGCAGCGGTGCCGAGACGTCGTCCATGGCGAGGAGCTCGCGCGCGCCTTCGATCGAGTAACCCATGAGATCGCCGCCGACGTGGTCGGGGTGATAGTGCGTGACGAGCGCGCCGGTGATGCGCATGCCGTCGGCCCCCGCGATCTCGACGAGCTCACGTACGCCGTACGCCGCGTCGACGGCGACCGCCTCTCCCGTGTCTCGGTCGCCGACGAGATAAACGAAGTTGACCATCTGCCGGGCGACGAGGTCGTCGCGGGCGAAGTCCCGCCCCGCTAGCAGCTGACGGAAGTACAGCCTCTCGCTCACGGCCCGCAAGAGTAGGTGACGTCAGCTGGCTAACCTCGGCTCGCATGGCGACGGCGAACGGCGATACCCGAACCGTCTACCGGACGTGCCCGTTGTGCGAGGCGACGTGCGGGCTCGAGCTGCGACTCGAAGGCCGTGACATCGCGCTCGTGCGCGGCGATCGCGACGACGTGTTCAGCCATGGCTTCCTGTGTCCGAAAGGCACGGCGCTCAAGCAGCTCGAGTCCGATCCCGACCGGCTGCGCCGGCCGCAAGTACGCCAGGGTGACTCGTGGCGTGAGGTGTCGTGGGACGACGCCCTCGCCGAGGTCGAGCGAGGACTCACGCCCATCCTCGACCGCCACGGCCGCGACGCGGTCGCGATGTACATCGGCAATCCCAACGTCCACAACCTCGCCGGACAGCTGTACAACCGGGTGCTGATCCAGGCGCTCGGGAGCGGGAACCTCTACTCGGCCAGCACCGTCGACCAGATGCCGAAGCAGGTTTCGTCCGGCCTCATGTTCGGCACCGCGCTGAGCATCCCGATCCCCGACATCGATCGCACCGACCACCTCCTGATGCTCGGGGCCAACCCGTTCGCGTCGAACGGGAGCCTGATGACCGCGCCGGACTACCCGGGGCGCATCCGAGCGCTGCGGGCGCGGGGCGGCAAGCTCGTCGTGGTCGATCCCCGCCGCTCGAAGACGGCCGAGGAGGCCGACGAGCACCTGTTCATCCGGCCCGGCACCGACGCCCACTTCCTGTGTGGGATCGTGCACACCCTGTTCGCGGAAGGGTTCGTCTCGATCGGCGACGTCGCCGAGCACGTGAACGGCGTCGACGACGTGGAGCGCCTCGCCCGAGCCTTCGCCCCCGATGCGGTCGCACCGGTGTGCGGCATCGACGCCGAGACCATCCGTCGCACCACGCGCGAGCTCGCCGCCGCGCCTCGCGCCGCGGTGTACGCGCGGATCGGGACGTGCACGCAGGAGTTCGGCACACTCGCCAGCTGGCTCGTCGACGTCCTGAACTGCCTGACCGGCAACCTCGACCGCCCGGGCGGCGCCATGTTCACGAAGCCGGCCACCGGCAGCGCGAACACAGGTGGCACGCCCGGCGTCGGGCGGGGCGTGCGCTTCGGTCGCCGACGGAGTCGTGTGCGCGGGCTGCCCGAGATGTTCGGCGAGCTGCCGGTCGTGTGCTTGGCCGAGGAGATCGACACGCCGGGTGACGGTCAGGTGCGGGGGATGGTCACCGTCGCCGGCAACCCCGTCCTGTCGACCCCTGACTCGGGCCGCCTCGACCGCGCGCTCGCGTCGCTCGAATTCATGGTCAGCGTCGACGTCTACAAGAACGAGACGACGCGCCATGCCAACGTGATCCTGCCCCCCGAGGGCGCCCTCGCGCGCGGCCACTACGACCTCGCGTTCTACCAACTCTCGATTCGCAACATCGCCAACTACTCGCCGCCGGTCGTCGACCTCGAGCCCGGCGAGATGGCGGAGTCGGAGATCCTGCTGCGGCTCGCGAACATTGTCAGCGGCGAGGGCGCGGGCGCCGACCCCACCGCGCTCGACGACCTCGTGGTCACGGGCCTGGTGCAGAAGGCGGTGCAGCGCCCCGGCTCCAACGTCGAGGGCCGCGATGCAGACGAGCTCCTCGCCGCCCTCGCGTCGCGCCACGGGCCCGAGCGCATCCTCGACCTCATGCTCCGCACCGGGCCCTACGGCGACGGCTTCGGCGCCGACCCGTCGGGACTGTCGCTCCAGGTCCTTGAGGCGGCGCCGCACGGCATCGACCTCGGTCCGTTGCAGCCCCGCATCCCCGAGGTGCTGCGCACGCCGAGCGGAAAGGTCGAGCTCGCGCCCGAGCCGATCGCGGAGGACGTCGCGCGCCTCGAAGCGTCGCTCAGCCGACGCCGGAACGGCGAGATGGTGCTCATCGGCCGGCGGGACCTGCGCTCGAACAACTCCTGGATGCACAACCTCGACATCCTCGTGAAGGGGAAGGAGCGCTGCACGCTGCACGTGCATCCCGAGGATGCCGCCCGGCTTGGCGTCGCCGATCGCGGCACCGCGTGCGTGCGGTCCCGCCGCGGGGAACTCGCGGTCACGGTCGAGGTGACGGACGCCATCATGCCCGGCGTCGTCAGCATCCCCCACGGTTGGGGTCACGGCATGGACGGCGCCGATCTCTCGGTCGCGGCGGGGCGTCCCGGCGTCAACAGCAACGTCCTCGCCGACGGCGACCTGTTCGACCCGCTCTCCGGCAACGCGGTCCTCAACGGCATCCCGGTCACCGTGCGATCCCTCTAGGCGCCGTCGCAGCTCCGGCTTTGCGGCGTCGGTCGGCAAAGCCGCCGTCGCCGCGCGACCGCGTCCGCGACCGCCTGACCAGGTTTTCCACCGCCCGGACCAGGGCATCCTGCCGTCGACAACGGAGGGCGGAGGGGAGTCGGACGATCATGAGCAGTCGCGTCCATATCGACGATCCGGACGAGCGGCAGATGTGGGTCGAGGGCACCCATGACCGGCTCGAGCTGGCGCGAGAGGCCGGCTGGGGCGGCGTGTCGTGGCGGAGCGTGGTGGCGGGCGTCTTCGTCGCGTACGGGGTGATCGGGGCGTGCGTCGGGATCGCGGCCGCGGCCCTCCACCCGATGGGTTTCACGCTGGAAAACCTCTCCCGGGACGACTGGAGGCGGGTCGGGCTCGTCGCCGGGCTCGTCGCAGCCGCGGTCTTCCTCGGTGCATTCACGTTCGGCGGGTACGCCGCCGGTCGCATGGCCCGTCGGGCCGGGCCGCGGAACGGTGTGCTCGTGGCCGTGCTCGGGGTCGTGCTGTTGGCGGCGGTCGCGGCTGTCGCTCAGCTTGAGGGGGCGACCTCGGCCGTCGTCGACCGGCTCGAGAGTCTCGGCGCGCCGACGGACGGGACGACGTGGTACGGCCTCGGCCTCTTGAGCGGCGGCGCGGCGCTCGGCGGCATGATCCTCGGCGGCGTCCTCGGCGGTCTGCGCGGCGAGCGGTGGCACCAGCGACTCCTGGTGCGAGCCGCGGACCCCGACATCGGCCCCGAAGCTGACCTGCGTGCCGAGGCCGAGCGGCAGCGTCGCGCGGCCGAGAAGGCACTGGCGCGCGCCCACCAGGCGGGGGTCATGGAGGTCCCCGAGGACGCCGACACACCCCCCGAGGGCGCCGATTCGCCCATGCCGGGCGTACGGACGATCCCGGCGGGGAACCACGACATGGAACGCGACATCGAGGAGGAGCCCGACCACACCCGAAACGATCCGGCGCCTACGGCCGTCGGACCTCCGACGTCTCCTTCATCGCGATCATGAGCTCCATGAACGCGTCGACGTCCTGGGTCTTGCCGACGACGAGATCTTTCGCCGGCCCGAAACCACCTTCGACGTCGGCGGGGGCGTAGAACTCGAACCCGTCGCGCTCGATCGCATCCACGATGTCGGCGGCGCAGTCGGGGGCGGACACGAACGGGCCGTCGTAGAGCCCGGGGAGCTCGCCGGGTTGCGGCTCCCAGATCTCCGTGTCGATCGGACCGGGGAGGACGAGCTTCACCTCGACGCCGCTGCCGGCGAGGTCGATGCGAGCCGTCTCGCTCCAGCCACACATCGCGAACTTCGCCGCGCAGTACGCCGCCTCGTGCACGATGCCCAACCGGCCGCCCATGCTCGACACGTTCACGATGAGCCCGGTGCCCCGCTCCTGCATCCGGGGGAGGAGCGCCATCGCCATGCGGATGGGCGAGAAGAAGTTCACGTCCATCGTGTGATGCACGTCCTCGACCGTGAGGTCGAGCGTGTGTACGCGCTTGGCGATGGCGGCGTTGTTGACGAGACAGTCGAGGCTGCCGAAGGCGTTCCACGCCTCGAGCGCCACCGACTCGGCGCGCTCGAGGTCACCCAAGTCGGCGCGCCACATGCGCGATCCGGCGCTGTGCCGGCGGCACTGCGCGAGGACCTCCTCGAGACGGTCGGCCCGGCGGGCGACGATGCCGACGGTGGCCCCGCGCTGCGCGAGCTGCGGCGCCAGGGCGGCGCCGATGCCGGACGACGCGCCGGTGACGAGGACGGTGGAGCCTTCAATCTTCACGAAGGAGCCTCCTTGGCGTTCTCGACCGCCTTGCGCAGCGCGGCGAGCAGGTCGTCGGTCGTGACGCCCGTGGTCGCGTCGGCCTGGTGGACGTCGGGTGCCTCGAAGTTCGACACCATTCGTGCCCGCATGTCGCGGTCTTCCGACGCGCCGGCACCGACGAGCGCGGCCGCGACGCGATCGAGCGTGTCCGGCGGTGACACGTGCATGTCGCCCGCCATCATCGCCGCCGCGATCGTCCCGTTGCTGTCGAGGGCGACGCCGGCGCGGCAGAGCTTGCGACCCTTGTGGTTCCCGAAACCGACACGCCGGCCGGCCCCCTGGTGCTCGGCGCGGAAGCGCTCCGACGAAACGCGCCGGACGGAGTCGTCGGTGGCGATCCGGTTGCTGATCTTCTTCAGCGCGGCGTGTTCGACGTCCGTGAGGTCACGCGGGTCGAGCTCGATGCCGGCCGCGGCCACGGCCGCCAGAAGCGCGTCACGGAACTGCTCGTATGTGACCGCGCGGTCCGCGACCTCTGCCGCGGTGCAGACGTACTCGCGCATGTCCTTCACGAGCTTGTCCTTGAACTTGTCGTCGGGGACGCGCACGACGCGCAGGTACACGTCGAGATCGGGCCGTTCTATGTTCAGGAACCCGCCGACGCTGATCACGCGCCCGAAGTCGCCGGCGGAGATGCCACCGAGCTTGCGCCCGCGCCAGCGCAGGTCGGCCGAGCCCTCGAACTGCACCTCGCCCAGCCCGATGCCGTCGAGCGCCTCGAGCACGATGGGCTGGAACCGGTCGATCTCGGCATCGAGGTCGTCGTGGTCGCCCGGCTTCGGGAACATCACGCCCCACATCACCGCGCAGCCCCGTGCGTAGAACGCGGTGCCCCCGCCGGCGAAGGGTCGCCGGATCACCTGGATCCCGCGGCGCCGGCACGCCTCCAGGTCGAGCGTGCTGTCGACGTCGTCGAACCATCCGACGTTGAGGTGCGTCGCGCCCCACACGCTGGTCTGGAGGATCGGCTGCCCGGCATCGGTCGCCGAGCGGGCGAGGACCGCCATCTGTGCGTTGTTCTCGAACGCGTCGACCGCTCCGCAATCGACGGAGCGCCAGGTCTCTGACAAGGGCGTCATAGTAACTGCGCCGTTCAGCGGTTCTCGTCGACCTTCGCTCGTGATTGGCGCGCCGCGGCGCCGAACACGCCCTTACTCATGGTGGAGGCCTCGGTCGCGACGCGGGCCTCGAACACCTCGGCGCGGGCGCGTTGCGCATCGGTGTCCTCGGGGGCGGCCGCTGCGGCCCACTCGGCGAGGTGGCCGGCGAGTCGGAGGTCGCCGGCTGCCGCGAGCGCACGCGCCCGAGCCGCGAGCTTGTCCGGCCCGCCGGCGAGCGCCGCGATCTCGGCGGCGACGGCGGCGTCGGGCGCCGGCTTCAAGTGCGCGGGGTTTCCGTCGTGCCAGCCGCCGTAGTACCGCCACACGTTGCGCACGACGAACTCCGGCTCGTCGTAGATCGGGCGCAGGTACGGCTTGTCGAGCAGCGACTGCGGCGCTCGCACCGTGTGGATGATCTCGTCGAGCCGGGCGCCGGCGTTCATCATGCGGAGCGTGTCGTCGTGCAGGATCTCGAGGAGCTCGGCGGTGTTCTCGAGTGACTCCCGGACTCGGTCCGCGCCGAGGATCGGCAGGCCGTGGCCGGGCAGCAGCGTCTCGGGTCTCAGCTCGGCCATGGTCCGCAACGCCACGGCCCAGTCCTTCGCGTACCGCTGCACCTTCTGCGGGTTGCCGCAGTTCGGTGACGCCCAGATGAACAGGTCCCCCGTGCACAGGATCTTGTGCTCGGGGAGCCACACCCACGTGTGATCGTCGGTTTCGCCGCGCGCGTGCCGGAGCTCGAAACGAACCCCGCCGACATCCAACGTCAGCGCGTCGCGATACGTCTCGTCGGGGTAGCGGTACTCCGTCGGCCATTCGAGGCGGTCGATGCCGAACTGCCGGCGGTTGATCTGGGTGTTGTAGCCCGCGGTCGCGATGTACCGGTCGAAGCGTGGTGGGACGGCCTCATGCGCCACGACCCGGGGTGGGGGCGCACCGCCGTCGCGAGCGTCGGCTTCGTAGCGCTCGACGCCGAAGACGTGATCGATGTGCCCGTGCGTGAACACGGCCGTGTGCAACGGGATCCCGCGCCACCCGCGCAGCACGTCGTGCACCCGACCGGCATTGAACGGGCTGCTCGTGTCGACCAGCACCATCCCGTCCGCCGTTGCGACGGCGGCGACGTTCGAGAACGCGGCCACGAACGCGTGGTCACCGTCGAGATCGGCGAGCTCGCCGCCCATGCCGAACAGGGTGCGCTGGTCCATGTCGGCGTCGCCGCGCCAGAGCCGGTCCGCGATGTCGAGGAGATCCGTCGCCATGCTCGCAGTCTCGCAAGGCGCGGGCGCCGATGCTTGCCCGGCCGAATCGGAACATGTTTCACTTTGACGGTGACGACCCCTGCCACCAGCGACGGACCGGCCCCCGGCACCGCGCTCGCCCGCAGCCAGGCCGCCCGGCGTCGGCGGGTCCTCGACGCCGCGCTCCGACTCGCCGAGCGGGGCGGCTTCGACGCCGTCCAGATGCGCGACGTGGCCACGGAGGCGAACGTCGCCCTCGGCACCGTGTACCGCTACTTCACCTCGAAGGAGCGCCTGCTCCTCGAGGCCATGGTCGAGGAGATCGAGGCGCTAGCGGCCCGGCTCGAATCGCGTCCTCCGCTCGGCGCCACGCCCGCGGCGCGGGTCGTCGAGGTGCTGTCACGCGGGACGGCGTCGCTGCAGCGCCATCCCGAGGTGACGGGGGCGATGGTGCGCGCGTTCGGCGCCGCCGACGAGGCCGACGTCGTGCGGCAGGTCGGCGAGATCATGACCGGCATCATCACCGGCGTCATGCACGAGGGGCCGCCGACCCCGCGTGACCTCGCCGTCGCCCGCACGCTCCAGCAGGTGTGGTTGTCGTCGCTGATCGGCTGGGTCGGCGGCGTCGACGACCCGTCCTGTGTGGTCGCCGACCTCGAGACCGCGACGCAACTCCTGCTCGGCGACGGCGCGCGAACAACGCACTAGCGCCGCGGCGACGGCGGCTTTGCCGACCGGCGCCGCAGGAGCCGGAGCTTGCGACGGCGACCGTCTAGCGCGTGTACGAAGGCGATGTCGGCGCCGGCGTCGTCGTTGTGGTGCCGGCGGTGTTCGCCTTCACCGCCGCGTCCTGGTAGAAGCCGGTGTTCCGCACCTCCGGCTTCGCGTACACGGAGAGTGCCCGCGGTCCGAGGCGCTTGGCGTCCCGCAGCAGTCGGGCGAGGTCGAGGGCGTCCCAGCGCACCCGGCGCGACGCCGCCTTCGTCAGGTCCACCTTGGTCACGGGCGGCGGCTCGGGTCGCGTGTCGGCGGCCGCGAGCGGCTCCTGGCACACGTCGAACGATGTCAGTCCGCCCCAGCGCTCGAACGCGCCCGGGATGAAAACCCGCAACGTCCCGACCGTCCCGCGCGCGTATTCCTCGGGCGTGAAGTCGCCGGTCGGCTCGACGTAGACCGCGAGATGGGTACCGGTGGCCGACGGCTTGCCGGTCTTGAGATCGACGAGCGCTCCACGCGTGAGTCGCACACCGAGTCGTTCGAGCTCGGGCCCGAAGACCCGCTCGATCGCGGCCTTGTCGTTGGGTGGAAGCGCCTTCGCCGAATCCCCGTCGTCGGAGCCGGACGAGCATGCGACCGCGGTCGTGCACGCCAGCGCTCCGACAACCGCGAGCACGAGCAATCGTCGTGCGCGGCCGGAACGCCTCAATTCACGATCTCGACCGGCGTGCCGAGCGGCAGCACCTTCGAGAGTTTCGTGATCTGGTCGTTGTCCATGCGGATGCATCCGGCGGTGACGCTCTTGCCGAGCACCGACTGGTCGTTGTTGCCGTGGACGCCGACCTCGGCGTCACCGCCGCTGAACTCGGTGAGGACCTCGGAGTGCGCCGACAAGCCGTACGCGAACGGCCCGTACACGGTGTTCGGGTCAGGCGCCTGGATCAGGACGCGGGTGTAGTACTTGCCGGGAGGCGTCGGTGTCTCCGGCTTGCCGATCGCGACGTCGCCCTCGTAGATCAGGTTGGTGCCCTGGAAGACGGTGATCTTGTGGTCGCCGAGCTTCACCTGCATTCGGTACGGGTTCGGCGTCAGCTGCACGTCGCTCTGACGGATCCAGCCGGTGCTGCCGTTCGGTCGCTCCGCCAACAGGACGCGCAGCCAGCCGTCCGGTCGCTGCTCCTCGACCAGGAACACCTGCGGGATCTGCTTGTCGGGCTCCTCGTTCAGCAACCACGGGTTCGGGACCGTCTTCGAGGGAGCAGCCGCGCCCGGGTCGTCGTAGATAGCGAGCTGGGGAACCTTGGCCTGGGCGGCGAGGGAGTACCCCTCGGGGAGGCTCGTGGCCGTTGGCGTGCTCGTCGGCGTGCTCGTCGTCGCCTGCTTCGCCTTCCCCGAGTCGCCGCCGCCCCCGCCGCAGCCGACGAAACCGACCGCCACCGCCAGGACGAGGACGACGGCGGCGCCGAACCGGGCTCGCGTGCGAATGCGGGGCTGACCGGCGTCGGATCGCTCGGCCGTCCGGGATGCTTCGGCCACCGCTGCTCCTTTCTGGCTATCCCCGTGCGTCGCGCAGGCTAGCGGGCAACTGCATGTCGCTAGCGTTCGCCCCATGTGCCCCCGTCGGCCATCGAAGCGCCTGGTGGATGCGTCGGAGCAGCTCGCCGCGCTCGATCCGGTGATGCGCAGCATGCACGAGCGGCTGGGGCCGGCGGACCTTCGTCGTGGCCGGCCGCGCCGGGAGCACTTCGCCGAGCTCGCCCGGGCGATCCTCTACCAGCAGCTGGCGGGAAGGGCGGCGGCCGCGATTCACGGCCGCTTCGCGGCGCTCTTCGACGGTGAGGCGCCGACGCCGGAGGCCGTGTTGGCACTGCCGGTCGATGCGCTCCGCGGGGCGGGGCTCTCGGGGAGCAAGACGGCGTCGATCCGCGACCTCGCCGAGAAGGTGCTCGACGGGTCGGTCGAGCTCGACCGCATGCCGCGGCTCGCCGACGACGAGATCGTGCGTGAGCTCACGCTCGTGCGCGGCATCGGACCGTGGACGGCTGAGATGTTCCTGATCTTCCAGCTCGGTCGACTCGACGTGTGGCCGATCGGCGACTTCGGGGTCCGGAAGGGATACGCGTTGCTGTACGGGTTGGCGTCACCGCCGGAACCGAAGGACCTCGCGCCGCTCGGCGACCGCTTCCGACCGTACCGGAGCATCGCCGCGTGGTACTGCTGGCGCGCCGCCGAGACCGTGACACCCGGCGAGGAGTAGCCCGCTCGCCGCGCTAGTGCGCGACGCGCCGATGAAACTGCTCGCGCATCTCACGTGCCTGCTCGGCGAGCGGTGTCAGGCCGACGCGCCCACGACGCTCGTCCACGTGCTCGGCGTCCTCGATCGGCCAGGGGACGACCGAGTTGCCGTCCTCGGTGCGGACGAACTGTGAGCCGTAGAGCTGGTCCTTGCCGTCGGCCATGCGCACACGGTCGAGCAAGAGGGCGTAGTGCGCCGCCGGCGCGTCGCCGTACGCGACCGCGACCTCCAGCATTTCGAGGCACCGCCGCTGGAGCCCGGGGTCGAACACGGCGCGTTGGGCGAGGATCCACGCCGCCATCTCGCCGTCGTCGTCGACGAGCCGGCGTCCGGGCCAGCACTCGTAGTCGTCGAGGATCTCCCACAATCGCTCGCCGTGCCGCTCGTCGGTCGGCCCGCCGTTTTGCGTGTCGCGGTCGGCCATCGCCTTGAGCTCGGCCCGGAGCGCCGGGTCATCCCCCACGACTGGAAGGATACGGCCGTGAGCTTCCTCACGGGCAGGTTGATGCGCGCCCTGCGGCCCGGCGTCGCCGCCACGCTCGGTCTCGGGAGCGAGTACCGACGGCATTGGGAGGCGTCGAACGAGCGCGCCCGACACGCCGACGGACCGCTGTGGGTGGCAGTCGGAGACTCGACCGCGCAGGGTATCGGCGCCTCGGCTCCCGATCGCGGCTACGTCGGCCAGCTCCTCGCGCGGCTGCGGAACGAGCAGCAGCGCCCGTGGCGGATCGTCAACCTCTCCGTGACGGGGGCGCGTGTGGCCGACGTCGTGCGCGATCAGGTGCCCCGCATCGATGACGCCGGCGTGCCGGAGCTCGTCACGTGCGCGGCGGGCGCGAACGACATCATCCGGTTCGGGTTTCGACGCGTCGCCGGCGCGCTGCGGGCGTTGATCGACGCGCTCCCCCCGGGTGCGGTGCTGGCGACCATCCCGCAGGGTCTCCTGCCGCGACGTACGCGCGAGCTGAACGAGATCATCCGGGCCGAGGCGCCGGCTGCCGGCCTCCGGATCGCCGACGCGTGGGCGCGCACTGGACCACCATGGCAAGGGAAGTACGCAGCCGACGACTTTCATCCCAACGACACCGGCTACGGCGAATGGTGCGCGGCGTTCGCCGCAGCGATCGGTCTCGACGGCTCGTAGGCTCCACCGGCATGGGCGCGGCCGAGTACGAGGCGCACGGGCTCTACGACCCGAACGCATCGAACGCCGCCGACCGGCTGGCGCTGCTCGAGTGGCTCGCCGATCGGGGCCTCAGCGTCGGTCAGATGGCCGAGGCGGCCGCGGCCGGTCGCCTCACGGCGATCGCCGGCGATCTCGCGCTGCGACCGGGACAGCGCCTCTCGATGCTCGAGGTGGCCGAGAGCACGGGGCTGACGGTGGACCAAGTCAAACAGTTGAGCCTGACCATCGGGCTCCCGGTCGAGGAGGTCGACGAGCACATCTACACGCCGAGCGACGTCGCCGTGTTCAAGCTGTTCCGCGAAACGACGGAACTCTTCCCGGAGCCGGCGCTCATGCAGTTCGTGCGTGTGCTCGGGGGGTCGCTCAGTCGAATCGCCGACGCTGCCGTCTCGTTGTTCCTCTCCGACGTCGAGACTCCGATCACGGACGCGCAGGCAGGTGAGCTGGCGCTGGCACGTGCGCAGCTCGATGCGATCAGCGCGCTCAACCTGCTGACCGAGCACCTCGACGCCCTGTTCCGGGCGCACATGGAGCTCGCCGTCAGGCGAAACACAGCGGCACGCACCGAAGCGAGCTCGAAGATCACGGTGTTCGTGGCGGTCGGATTCGTCGATCTGGTCGGGTTCACTCCGCTCGCCCAGCAACTGCCGGTTCGCGAGCTCCACTCGATCGTTGACGAATTCGAGGGGTCGGCCTACGACATCGTGACCTCGCGACGCGGACGCGTCGTGAAGCTGATCGGTGACGAGGTGATGTTCGTCGCGTTGGAGCCCCAGGACGCGTGCGAGATCGCACTCGCGCTCGTCGACCGCTTTGCGGAATCAGCATCGAATGTGACCCCGCGGGGCGGGCTCGCCGTGGGCGAGATCCTGAGTCGAGGTGGCGACTACTACGGTCCGGTCGTGAACCTGGCGTCGAGGATCGCCGACCTGGCCGTCCCCAACGAGATCCTGGTCACGTCCGAGATGCGCGACCGCATCGGCGCCGCAGTTGGGTCGTTGACCTTCGACGCCGCCGGGCGACGCATGCTCAAAGGATTCGACGAGCCCGTCGAGTTGTTCGCTCTCCGGCGCGCGTAGCTACGAAGCTCGGCGCTGATCGCCGGCGTCGGTCCTCGACGCCACCGCCGATCGGCTGACGCGCGGCGCGGATCGCCGGCGCTCGGCGCGGCGCCTCGCGCGCGCCGCTTCGCGGCGGAGCTCCTCTGCCTGTTGTTCCCGGAACCGGCGGTAGGTCGTCCACGCGAAACCGGTGACGGCGACGACGAACACGATGGCCGCCAGCGTCAACAGTGGAGATGACACGGATGGCCCCGCGATCGTTGCCAGCAGCACGATGATGAACGGTCCGATGAGGGCGGCGGCGGCGAAGATCACCGGACTTTGTCGGAGGTCCTCGGGAACCTCGTTCAGTCGGTCTTGGAGTTGTTCGAGCGTCCTTTTCACTGCACCCTTTCCGTCACGTGACGTCTCACCTACCCAGGACTCGCGGGTCCCCAAAACATCCGTGACGAAGGCGTCAGCTTTCTCGGCCTCAGATACATTGACGGCCTGTGGGGGGAGAGCGGCCTGACTGGGGACACGCTACCGATCTTGACGACGTCTCCGGTCGCGCGGCGATCGCCGGGATCGGCGAGACCGCGTACACGAAGGCGTCCGGGCGCACCGCCCGCGAGATCGGCGCCGAGGCCGCCGAGCGGGCCGTCGCCGACGCCGGCCTCGAGCCGTCGGACATCGACGGGCTGACCTGGAACCGGGCGTTCGCCGACTTCGACGCCGCCGCGTTCCACGAGCATTTCGGCACGAGCCACGAGCTGTGGACGTCCCAATGGGGTGGCGGGATGACGTGGGCCGGCACCGCCCCTCATCTGGCTGCGAAGGCCATCGAGGCGGGGAAGGCGACCCACGTGCTGAACGTGTTCGCGGTCGCCTGGGCGACGCAACGGGGCTCGATGACCGGAGGCCCCGGGGAGACGCACGCCGCCCAGCCGCTGAAGCAGAACCTCGAGGTGCCGTTCGGGTTCTTCCCCCAGCCCGTCTACTTCGCCACGATCATGCGCCGGCACATGCTGGAGTTCGGCACGGCCGAGGAGCAGTTCGGCGCGATCGCGGTGTCGAGTCGCCGCCACGCCAACCTGCATCCGGACGCGGTCATGCGCGACAAGCCGATGACGCTCGACGACTACCTGGCGTCACCGGTCCTCGCCGACCCACTCCGGATGTTCGACTCGTGTCTCATCTCGGACGGCGGCGCCGCCTTCGTGACGACGTCCATCGATCGCGCCCGCGACCTCCGACAGCCGCCGGCGGTGGTTGCCGGGGTGGGGGAGGGCACCGCCGAGTCGGGTGGGCACTGGAGCCAGCAG
>JBKPDG010000212.1:0-5562 GCA_046727755.1 Actinomycetota bacterium | reverse complement strand
GGTTGTTGGCGCCGTTGGGACCGTTCTTCACCAGCTGCTCGCCCGACGAGAGCGAGAAGAACGGGATGCCGGCGCTCTTGATGCTCTGCGACACCGCGATGCCCTGCGAGCTGGCCGGAAAGCCGATGATCGCGTCGGGATCCTGGTCACGCGCCTGCTGGAAGGCATTCTCCGCTCCGGCCGGCGCGATGGGAGCGGGGATGCGGATGTACTCGACCCGGTCGCCCAGCTCCTCGGCCGCCATCTTGGCGCCGTTGTCGTAATACGGCACCGCGGCCGCGCTCTCCCCGGTGGTCTCGGCGAGCACGACGATCTTGACCTTCGGAGCCTGGCCGCCCGCTCCGGCTGAGCTCCCCGTCGCCGCCACGATCGAGGCTGCGAGGCCCACCGCGAGCAGCGTGCACAACGACCTTCGAAGTCCCACGAGTTTCCCCCCTGGTCGTGCGGGCGCCCCCACGCCCGGCTCCGGCCTGCCCCGCGTCGGTCCGTGTCGCTCCGGCTCTAGTCAAGCAGAAGCGACCAAGCGCGCGCTAGCTTGGGCCGACAGGGATGCCGAACGCAACCGCTGTCGACGACGCCGTCACCGGCGAGATCATTCGCAGCGGGTTGGCGGTCGCGGCCGAGGAAGCGAGCGTCGTCGTCGTGCGCTCGTCGCACAGCACCTTCATCCAGGAGGGCGCCGACGCGTGCGCAGCCGTGCTCGACGCCGGCGGCAAGCTCGTGGCGCAGTCGGCGGCGACGAGTCTCATGCACGGGGCGAGCCTGAGGGCATCGCTCCCGTCGCTCCTCGAGGACCGCCCGCTCGATTCGATGCGACCGGGGGATGTCTTCGCGCTGAACGACCCCTACCGCGGGGGCATCCACGCCAACGACATTCTCGTGTTCCGGCCCGTCTTCAGCGGGGACCGGGTCGTGTTCTTCGCCGGCACCCTCATTCACGTCGCCGATCTCGGCGGCAACGCGGTGGCAGGGCTCGCGGCCCTGGCCACCGACACCTTCGCCGAGGGGTTGTTGCTGCCACCGGTGCAGCTGTATCGCGGCGGAGAGCCGGCGGGCGACGTCCTCGGCATCATCGCCCGCAACAGTCGGGCGCCCGACAAGGTGATGGGGGACGTCCGAGCCCTCGTCGCGGGAGTGAACGTCATCGCCCGGCGGGTCGACGAGCTGATCGGCCGCTTCGGCGTCGCCGAGGTCGAGCGTTTCGTGCACGATGCGATCGACGACGCAGAACAGCGCGTGCGGGACGATCTGCGCCGGCTGCCGGAGGGCACGTACCACAGCGAGTTCGAGATCGACGGCGACGGCGTTGATCCGGATCGCACGTTCGAGGTCAAGGTCGCCGTGACGCTGCACGACGGTGCTGTCGACGTCGACTTCGCCGGTACGTCTCCCCAGGCCCGCGGGACGATCAACTCTTCGTTCTCGCAGACCCTGTCCGGCGTCGTGTACGCCGTGCGGTGCTTCGTCGACCCGACGATCCCGATGAACGAAGGGTGCTTTCGTCCGCTGCGGACGCGCCTTCCCGCCGGCACCCTCGTGAACCCGGATCCGCCGGCTGCGTGCGGCGGGCGGGT
The DNA here is from genome assembly GCA_046727755.1 of Actinomycetota bacterium. GTDB lineage: Bacteria > Actinomycetota > Acidimicrobiia > IMCC26256 > JACDBD01 > JALZAA01. The sequence goes on along the minus strand of JBKPDG010000212.1, from coordinate 3,988 downwards.
CATGACGGTATCGGCAGCGGTCGAAGCGATCCTGCGAGCCCTCGCGGACGCCCGCCCCGACCACGCCGTCGGAGCGAGCGCGCTGATCCACGTGTACTCGCTCAGCGGCGTCGACGCCGACGGAGCGCCGTGGCTGAATCTCTTCTACGAGTTCGGTGGCCTCGGCGCGCGCGCCGAGTCCGACGGGCCCGACGCCACCGGCGCGTTCTTCCTCGGGGGCCGGTCGGTGCTCCCGCAGATCGAGCCGCTCGAGGCGCAGTACCCGCTGGTCGTGCGTTCGTCACGTCTGTGGGTCGACTCCGGCGGAGCGGGCACGTGGCGCGGCGGCCTCGGCGTCGAGACGGTGATCGAGTTGCTCACCGCGACCACCGTGACCGTGAGGGGGGCTCGCATGGACCTGCCGCCACCGGGCTCGCGCGGTGGGCGTCCCGGCCGGGGAGGCACTTTCGCCATCGAGCGCCTCGACGGGACCGTGGACGTGCTGCCGTCCAAGGCGGCCGGCGTCGAGGCCGCGGCCGGGGAGCGATTCGTGCTGCGCACCTCGGGCGGGGGCGGACTGGGCCCACCCGAGCGCCGCGACCCCGAGCGGGTGCTCGCCGACGTGCGGGCGGGCCGGGTGTCGGTGGACGGCGCGGCGCGCGACTACGCGGTGGTGCTCGACGGCTCGGGAACCTCGATCGATCGTGCCGCCACCGATCGTCTCCGTCACGAGCGAATCGCGGGGGGTCGCACATGACCGGGGCCCGCGCGTGGTTCGTCGGTGTCGACGTCGGCGGCACGTTCACCGACGTCGTCCTGGCCGACAACGCCGGCGGCGTCGGCATCGGGAAGGTCCCGACGACGCCGGACGATCCGCGCACCGGGGTCGTTGATGCGATCCGCCTCGTGCTCGACCGCGCCCGTGTCGATCCCGGAGCCGTCTCGCGGGTCGTGCACGGAACGACGCTCGCGACCAATGTGATCGTGCAGCGCACCGCCGCGCCGATCGCGCTCGTGACGACGGAGGGTTTCGGCGACCTATTGCGCCTCGGTCGAGAAGCGCGCGTAGAGGACGACCGTTACGACCTGCTCTTCACGCCGGCTGCTCCTCTGGTCGACGCTGGCCTCACGTTCGAGGTCGCGGAACGGGTGAACGCGCGCGGCGAGGTTCTGGTGCCGCTCACCGACGAGGTGGTTGCCGACGTCGCCGGGCGTGTCGCGGCCGCGCGACCCGCGGGCGTGGCTGTGTGCTTCTTGCACTCGTATGCCTATCCCGGGCACGAGCAGCTGGTCGTCGATGCGTGCCGCGCCGCGTTGCCGAGCACGTACGTGACGTGCTCGTCGGAGGTCTGGCCCGAGATGCGAGAGTTCGAGCGGGCGATGACCACCGCGGTGTGCGCGCTCGTGGGACCGGTGATGGCCGGCTACGTCGCGGGGCTCGAGTCCCGCTTGCACGACATCGGGATCCGTTGCTCGGTCGAGATCATGGAGTCGAGCGGGGGAGTGATGTCGGCCCAAGCCGCCGCTCGGCGGCCGGTCGCGACGGTCGAGTCGGGCGGCGCCGCAGGTGTCACCGCGGCGGGGATCGTCGGACGCAGCGTGGGCGTCGCCGACGTCATCTCGTTCGACATGGGCGGGACCACCGCGAAAGCCGGCATCGTCCGCGACGGCAGCCCGGCGATCACCCACGACTTCCAGATCGGCGGCAAGGGCAGCTTCGGCGGCGCGCGCCCGGGCACCGGAGTCCCACTCAAGACCCCGGTGGTCGACCTCGCCGAGGTCGGCGCGGGCGGCGGCAGCGTGGCCTGGGTCGACGCCGGCGGTGCGCTCCGCGTGGGCCCGCGATCGGCGGGGGCGATGCCCGGGCCCGCGTGCTACGGACGCGGAGGCACCGAGCCGACCGTCACCGACGCCAACCTTCTCCTCGGGTATCTCGATCCCGCCGGTCTCGCCGGCGGGGTCACGCTCGCGCCGGACCTGGCCGCGGCGGCCGTGGAACGAGCGGTCGCGGCGCCGTTGGGGATCGACGTCACCGGCGCCGCGCACGCCATCCACGAGATCGTGAACGCGTCCATGGCGGGGGCGATTCGAGTTGTCACGGTCCAGCGCGGCATCGACCCTCGGGGATTCACCGTCGTCGCGTTCGGCGGCGCCGGGCCAATGCACGTCGCTCGTCTCGCCGCCACCTTCGGTATCCAGTCCGTCGTGGTGCCATGGGGCGCCGGCGTGGCGTCGGCGATCGGGCTGGTGAGCTCGGACCTGAGTGTCGACCTCGTCCGGACGCGAATGCTGGACCTCGAAGCCGCCGACACCTCCGCCCTCACGGACCTGTTCGACGAGTTGGAGGCGCGGGGCCGGGACGAGCTCGGTGACGCGAGCGCCACGTTCTCGGTGACGCGGACAGCCGACATGCGCTTCCAGGGGCAGGCTCATCAGCTGACCGTGCCGGTACCCGACGGGCCGCTCGGGCACGAAGACCTGAGCGCGCTTTCCAAGCGGTTTCACGAGGTGTACCGACAGACGTACGGGATCGACGCCGACGCGCCCGCGCAGATCGTGAGCGCCCGCGTGCGCGTCGTGCGGATGGTCGACAAGCTCTCTCCCCGGCCTCACCCAGTTGCCGAGCGCGATGCGAGCGTGGCACTCGCCGGCGAGCGAGCAGCGTCGTTCGCCGAGGCTGGCGGGTTCACGGCCACGCCCGTATTCGACTGGTCGCGCCTGGAGCCGGGATGCCATCTCGCCGGGCCCGCGATCGTCGAAGGCCCGGACGCGACGATCGTCGTTCCCCCCGGCTACTCGGCGGCTGTCGACCGCTGGCGCAACGTGCTCCTCGCGAATGCGGTGGCGTCATGAGCGCGTCGCGTCAAGGGGGCAAGGGCGCGGCGCCGCTCGTTTCGGAGCGGCGCGACGAGATCCTCGCCCTCGCGGCGCGGATCTTCGCCGACAAGGGATACGCGAGCACGACCGTCCGCGAGATCGCCGATGCCGCCGGGATCCTCTCCGGGAGCCTCTATCACCACTTCGAATCGAAGGAGGCGATGCTCGACGAGATCATGCACGGGTTCCTCGACCACATCGTGGCGCAGTACCGAGCCACCGTGGCCGTCGGGGGCGACCCACTCGAGGTCTTGCGCGCGCTCGTCCGGGAGGCGTTCAGCTCGCTGGGCGGGAACCCGGCGGCGCTGGCCGTGATGATCAACGAGTTCAACTTCCTCGTGCAGTTCCCCCGCTTCGCGTACCTGCGTGAGGGCGCGGAGGAGACCGAACGCCTGTGGACCGGCGTCATCGAGGACGGCATGCGAGCGGGCGTCTTCCGGTCCGACATCGAGCCGCGCATGATCTATCGGTTCATGCGCGACACGATCTGGATCAGCGTGCGGTGGTATCGCCCGGACGGGAAGTACAGCCCGGAGGAGATCGCCGACTTCTACCTGGAGCTGCACCTCCATGGCCTCGCCACCGGCGGGTCGCCGCCGCAGGGGGTGCGTCGTGAGCACGAGTGAGCGCGAAGGCCCGAGCTTCTTCCTGGTCGACGAGTTGCCGTGGCCCGACGAGACCCGAGGTACCGCGCCTCGCGAGCTCGTGGAGGAAGCGAGGCGCAAGGGCGCCAGGCGCAAGTTCCTCGCCCGCGGCCAGGGCGGCTTCCACTCGCAGTACTCGGACTTCCCAGCCGGCTACACGGTGCCACCACACAGCCACGACCACGACGAGATGATCGTGGTGCTCGAGGGAAGCTGCACCATGCTCGGTGGCGGCCCGACCGTCAAGGCGTACGACTCGATGGTGCTCATCGGCGGGTACGAGTACGGCTTCACGGCGGGCGACGCCGGCATGAAGTTCCTCACCATCCGGACGGGCGAGGCGCAGACGCAGCTCGCCTAGCGCCGAGCGCTTCGCTCGCGCTCGGTGCCGAGGAGACGGGCGCGGAGCTCGGGGTCGCGCACGAAGACCGGCAGGTCGTCGTGGTCGAGATACGACGGCCGCGCCGACGATCCGCCGTCGACCGCGA
>JBKPDG010000211.1:0-4504 GCA_046727755.1 Actinomycetota bacterium | reverse complement strand
TGCTGCTGGTCGCGGGTGGCGTCATCCCCGACGAGGACGTGCCCGTGCTGCGACGCTCCGGCGTGGCCGAGGTCTTCCTCCAGGAGACTCCGCCGGCGGCCCTGGTGACCAGGGTTCGCGAGCTGGTGGAGACCAGCCGGGACCGCTGAGGACGAGCGGGAGACCACGCCTCAGCCGGGCGTTCATGAGCCCCCTCGATCTCGACGCGATCCGGCGCGCCCGCGGTGTGGACCTCTCAGTCTGGCCACCGCGATACGACCCCGGCTACCACCCGCCGTCCGACGCCGAGCACTGGCTGCCCGAGGTCGAGTGCGCACCGCCCGCGGTGCGCGACGATCTGATTCTCGCGAAGCTGCGTGAGCAGGTTCGCTACGCCTGGACGCGAAGCGCCTTCTACCGGAGGAAGTGGGAGGCCGCCGGCGTCTCTTCTGACACGCTCGGCTGCCTCGGAGACCTGAGCCGGTTCCCCGTCGTGACCAAGGACGAGCTGCGTGGCGCGCAGACGGCATGTCCGCCCTTCGGCGACTACCTCTGCGTTCCCTCGGAGGCCGTGGCCCGCATTCATGGCACCAGTGGCACCACCGGTCGTCCGACCGTGTTCGGCCTCAGCGCCGGAGACTGGGCACGGATCAGCGAGGCGCACGCCCGGATCATGTGGGCCGTGGGCATCCGCCCAGGCGACCGGGTGCTCATCTGCTCCTTCTTCAGCCTCTACATGGGCTCGTGGGGAGCCCTCGCGGGGGGCGAGCGCCTGGGCGCGACCATGTTCCCCTTCGGCGCGGGAGCCCAGGGCCAGACGCTGGCGGCCGTCCAGTGGGCGCGCGAGCTCCGGCCCTCCGTCTTCTACGGGACGCCGTCCTACGCGCTCCACTTCGCCGAGACCGCGCGGCGGGAGGGCATCGACCCCCGCGAGCTCGGGCTTCGCATCCTTTTCTTCTCCGGCGAGCCCGGCGCCGGCATCCCTTCCACGAAGCGCCTGATCGAGGGCGCCTTCGGCGGGATCTGCGTCGACACGGGGAGCATGGCGGAGATGACGCCCTGGATGACCAATGCGGAATGCCGCCACCGCACGGGCATGCACCTCTGGCAGGACCTCGTGTACACGGAGGTCTGCGACCCGGAGACGCACCGACCGGTCCCCTACGGGAGCGAGGGCACGCCCGTCTACACGCATCTCGAGCGCACGTCCCAGCCGATGATCCGGCTCCTCTCGGACGACCGGACGCGCTGGACCGGCGAGCCCTGCCCGTGCGGCCGAACCTATCCCCGCCTGCCCGCCGGGATCTACGGCCGCTTCGACGACATGCTGATCGTGCGCGGGGAGAACGTCTATCCGAGCGGCATCGAGGACGCGTTGCGCGCGGTCCCGGGGTTCGGCGGCGAGTTCCGGATCATCGTCTCCCGCCGCGAGACCATGGACGAGCTCCTGGTGCGCGCCGAGTACACACCGGAGCACGAGCCGCTCGATCGGCGGGACGCCCTGCAGCGGACGATGCGGGAGCGGCTCCGCGCGCGAATCGGGATCCACCCGGTGGTCGAGCTCGTCCCGCAAGGCACCCTGCCGCGCTCCGAGTTCAAGGCCCGCCGCGTCGTGGACGACCGCGACCTCTACCGCCAGGCGCTCTCCGACGAGAGGAGTCGCTCCCGATGAGGTACTTCACCCGGACTCCCAGTCCCCTGGGACCCCTGTCGTTGGTGGGGACGGGCGACGCGCTCACCGCGATCTGGCTCCCCTCGGAGCGCGATGGCCTGGACCCCGACCCGGGCTGGATCGAGCAGGCTGCGCCGTTCGGCGAGGCGGTCCGTCAGCTCGACGCGTACTTCGCCGGGACGCTGCGGCGATTCGACCTCAGGCTGGCGCCAGCCGGCACACCCTTCCAGCAACGGGTCTGGCAAGCGCTGGTCGAGATCCCCTACGGCGAGACGATCTCCTACGCAGAGCTCGCGCGCCGGATCGGGCAGCCGGCCGCCGTGCGGGCCGTCGGCGCTGCCAACGGCAGGAATCCCCTGGCAATCGTGGTTCCTTGCCACCGGGTCATCGGGAGCGACGGGCGCCTGGTCGGGTATGGAGGCGGACTCGCGGTGAAGGCCGCGCTACTCGACCTCGAGCGCGGCACTGGAGCGCCGGCGGGACCGTTCGGCGCGGCTCAGGGCGTGCTGTTCAGCTGACCGTGAAGGAGCGCACGATGTACGACCGTGAGGCGATCGAGCGGATTCGCCGGATGCGAGAGACGTGGGAGGCGACCGAGCTGCGCCAGTTCGTCGAGCGCCAGCCCGAGTCCCGGACCGAGTACCGGAGCGCCTCCGGCCTCGGGCGAAAGCGCGTCTACACGCCCGAGGACGTCGCCGACACGCCGTACGAGGAGATCGGCCTGCCAGGGCAATACCCCTTCACCCGAGGCGCCTATCCCACGATGTACCGCGGTCGCCTCTGGACGATGCGCCAGATCGCCGGCTACGGGACCGGGTCCGACACAAACGCGCGGTTCCGCTACCTGATCGGCCAGGGCCAGACCGGTCTCTCCGTCGACTTCGACATGCCGACCCTGATGGGCTACGACTCCGACGACCCCCGATCGCTCGGCGAGGTCGGCCGCGAGGGGGTCGCAGTCGACACCCTCGACGACGTCGTCGCCCTCTTCGACGGAATCGATCTCGAGCGAATCTCCGTGTCGATGACGATCAACCCGACCGCGTGGATCCTGCTCGCGATGTACGTCGCCCTCGCCGAGTCCCGCGGCCTCGATCTCAACCGGCTCTCCGGCACGGTGCAGGCCGACATCCTCAAGGAGTACGTCGCCCAGAAGGAGTGGATCTTCCCCATCCGGCCGTCGATGCGGCTGATGCGGGACATGATCGTGTTCGCCGCGCAGCGCATGGCGCGCTACAACCCGGTCAACATCAGCGGCTACCACATCTCCGAGGCCGGCGCCAACGCCGTCCAGGAGGTGGCCTTCACGATGGCGAACGGGATCGCGTACGTGGAGGAGGTCACGCGCGCGGGCGTGCCCGTCGACGCCTTCGCGTCCCGCCTCGCCTTCTACTTCATCGCCCAGGCGGACTTCTTCGAGGAGGTGGCCAAGTTCCGGGCCGCCCGGAGGGTCTGGGCGAAGATCATGCGGGAGCGCTTCGGCGCCCGTCGACCCGAGTCGATGCGCCTGCGCTTCCACTGCCAGACGGCCGCGGCGACCCTCACCAAGGCGCAGCCCATGGTCAACGTGGTCCGGACCGCCTTCCAGGCGATGTCGGCGGTGCTGGGCGGGGCGCAGTCGCTTCACACCAACGGGCTCGACGAAGCCTACGCGATCCCGTCCGAAGAGGCGATGAAGCTCGCCCTCCGGACGCAGCAGGTGATCGCCGAGGAGACTGGCGTGCCCGAGGTGATCGACCCGCTCGGAGGCTCCTACTACGTGGAGGCCCTGACGAACCGGATCGAGACCGAGGTCGTTGCGATTCTCCGGAAGGTCGACGCCATGGGCGGGACGATCCGCGCCATCGAGGAGGGCTACTTCCAGCGCGAGATCGCGGACAACGCGTACGAGATCGCCCGGCGCAAGGCCTCCGGCGAGCAGCCGGTCATCGGCGTCAACACCCACGTGGAGCCGCACGAGCCGCCTCCGATCCCGATCCACCGGGTCGACGCGGCCGTCGAGGCGCGCCAGATCGCCGCGGTCAAGGCCGTGCGCGCGCGCCGCGACGGACCGCGCGTCGCCCTGCTCCTCGACCGCCTGTCCGCCGAGGCCCGCGACCCGGCCGTCAACCTCATGCCGACAACGATCGAGCTGGTGACGGCCCGGGCCACGCTCGGGGAGATCGTCGCGCGCCTCCGCGATGTCTTCGGGCGCTACGTGGAGCGGCCGGTCTTCTGAGCGGGCTGCGGTCTCGGCGGGGCGTGGTAGCCGCGTCATCGCCCGAACGTCGCGCGCACCTCGCCCAGCCGCTCGATCGCGACCGTCACCTCGTCTCCGAGACCGACCCAGCGCGTCTCCACCACGCTCCCGAGTAGGACGAACTCGCCCGCGTGAAGCCCGAGACCGAGGCTGGCGCGGAGGTTCGCGAGCCAGGCCAGCGCCTCGAACGGGTGTCCCATAACGGCTCCGCCCTCGCCGCGTCCCACCTCCCTGCCGTTCAGGCGCGTCACACCCATCAGCGCCGGGAGGTCCAGGTCGCGCCACCAGGTGACCGGCGGGCCAAGAACGCACCCCGCGTTGAAGAAGTCGTCGGCGATGAGCGTAGGCACGTCGAGCGTCCGGTAGTCGCGATACCGGTCGTCGACGATCTCCATCGCGGCCAGCACGGCCTCCACCGCCGCCGCGACCCGCGCCCGGTCGAACGGCGCGCCGGCGGGCCCGAGGTCTCCCCCGAGGCGCACGGCGATCTCGCACTCGACGCCGACGCGGACGTAGTCGCCGTGCGGCACGCGCGCCTCCGCTTCGTGGACCGTCGTCGCGAGTATCCCGCCCGCGCAGGGGTTCTCGATCCCGAGGAAGGCCTGCATGACCGG
>JBKPDG010000210.1:0-18069 GCA_046727755.1 Actinomycetota bacterium | reverse complement strand
GTATAAGAGACAGCGACCGCGCCGGGCGCGCCGTGCGGGGGGCAGGGCCGTCGCCGGCCGGCGGGGCCGGTGCCGGGGCGCGCCGGCTCGTACGGGTCTGGGGCTCGTTGTGCATCGGATTGACCTGGGCGCGGCTCGAGCGCCGCGGATCCACATTTTCCGGGCTGGCGCTCATGGGGTTGAGAGGTCCTCTCCGTCGTCAGCTTCGAGCACGGGAGCTACAGCGACGACGCTCTCTCCCTGGCCGAGGCGGGCAACGCGCACACCAGTGGCGTCACGGCCCTGCGCCGAGATCTCCCTGGCTCCCATGCGGATGATATTGCCCGCCGACGAGAAGACCAAGATCTCGTCGGTGTCGTTGACGCAGAAGGCGCCGACGACCCCGCCCCGGGCGGCGGTGATCTTCATCCCCCGGACCCCCTGGCCTCCCCGGTTCTGACGCTTGAACAGGTCGAGCTTGGTGCGCTTGCCGTGGCCGCTCGAGCTGATGAACAGCATGACGGCCCCCCGGCGAGCCACGTCGCAGCCGATGACGGCATCATCTTTGCTCTTGAGCTTCATGCCGTGCACACCGGCCGTGTCACGGCCCATGGCGCGGACGCCACTCTCCGCGAAGCGGATCGTCATGCCCTCCCGCGACGCCATGACGATGTCGTTGCGACCGGTGGTCTGGATCACCTTCACCAGCTCGTCGTTGCCATGCAGGTTGATGGCCTTCAGCCCGCTGCGAATAGACGAGTCGAACTCGGAGATGCGCGTCTTCTTGACGACGCCGCTCTTCGTCGCGAAGAACAGGTAGGCGCCGTCCTCGTACGTGCGGGTGTCGATGATCGCCTGGATCTGCTCCCCCTGGTTCAACGAGACGAGATTGACGAGCGCGGTGCCGCGGGCGGTGCGCTCCTTCATCGGGATCTCATGAGCGCGCAGCCGGTATACCCGGCCGCGGTTGGAGAAAAACAGCAGGTAGGAGTGGGCGGTGGTGGGCAACAAGTGCGCGACATAGTCGTCGTCACGCAGGTTGCCGCCCCTCACACCCCGGCCCCCTCGACCCTGCCGGCGGAACGCGTCGGCGGCGACCGTCTTGATGTAGCCCTTCTTCGACAGGACGACGATGACCTCTTCGTCTTCGATGAGATCGAGGGCGTCGAGCTCGCCGGCGGCGGCGGTGATGCGCGTCCTGCGTTCGCTCCCGTAGCGCTCGCGCACTTGCCCGAGCTCGTCCTTGATGACCGTGCGGAGCTTCGTCTTCGACTTGAGGATCGACTCGAGCTCCTTGATCTGCTCCTGGAGCTCCGCCAGCTCGTCGCGGAGCTTTTGGCCCTCGAGCTGGGTGAGCCGTCGCAGCTGCATGTCGAGGATGAAGTTCGCCTGGATCTCGCTGAACCCGAACGGCTTCGCCATGAGACCGGTGCGGGCCTCGTCGACATCGGCCGCGGCGCGAATGAGCTCGATGATCGCGTCGATCATGTCGAGCGCTCGTACGAGTCCTTCGACGATGTGGGCCCGCTCACGTGCCTTGTCGACGCGGTACTGGGTGCGCCGCGTCACCACTTCCATCTCGTGAGCGACGTAGACGAGCACCGCCTGCGAGAGGTTCAACAGCTTCGGCACGCCGTCGACGAGCGCCAGCATGTTCACCGGGAAGCTCGACTGCATCGGCGTGTGCTTGTAGAGCTGGTTGAGTACCACCTGCGGATTGGCGTCACGCCGCAGCTCGATCACAAGGCGCGTCGTGTTACCGGCGGACTCGTTCCGGACGTCCTTGACGCCTTCGATCTTGCGGTCGTTCACGAGCTCGGCGATCTTCTGGCCGATCACCTCGACCGACGTCTGGTACGGCACCTCGGTGACGACGATCCGGTTCTCGCCCCGCCGCCCCTCGTCGATGTCGGTGACCGCTCGCATCTTGATCGAGCCTCGCCCGGTTCGGTACGCCTCCTTGAGGCCGTCGCGCCCCAGGATGAGCGCGCCGGTCGGGAAATCGGGACCCTTCACGAACTTCATCAGGTCGTTCGGCTTCGCGTCCGGGTTGTCGAGCACGTGGATGCACGCGTCGATGACCTCGTTCAGGTTGTGCGGCGGGATGTTCGTCGCCATCCCGACCGCGATGCCGCCCCCGCCGTTCACGAGCAGGTTGGGGAAACGCGCCGGCAGCACGACGGGCTCCTGGTTCTGGCCGTCGTAGGTGTCGGCGAGGTCGACGGTGTTCTCCTCGATCTCGCCGATGAGCTCCATCGCCAGCGGCGCGAGGCGCGCCTCCGTGTACCGCTGCGCAGCCGGGCTGTCGTTCGGGTCGGGTGAACCGAAGTTGCCGTGCCCGTCGATGAGCGGGTACCGCAGCGAGAACTCCTGCGCCATGCGCGCAAGCGCGTCGTAGATGGCCTCGCCCGCGTGCGGGTGATACTTCCCCATGACCTGACCGACCGCCTGCGCCGACTTCTGGTGCTTACGGTCCGGGCGCAGCCCCTGCTCGTACATCCCGTAGATGATCCGACGCTGCACGGGCTTGAGACCGTCGCGCGCGTCAGGGAGCGCACGCGCGGTGATGACCGACATCGCGTAATCCAAGAAGGAGCGTTCCATCTCCTCCTGGATCTCGATGGGCTCGATGTTGCCTTCGAGAATCTGCTGGCCGTCGTCAGGCATGAGTATCAGATGTCAAGGAAGCGCACGTCCTTGGCGTTCTCCTGGATGAAGTGACGGCGCGTCTCGGCGTCGTCACCCATCAGCTTGGAGAAGATCTCGTCGGCGATGGCGGCGTCCTCGACCGACACCTGGAGCAGGTTGCGGGTGCCGCGATCCATCGTCGTGACCTTGAGCTCCTCCCAGTCCATCTCGCCGAGCCCCTTGAACCGCAGCACCTCGTACTTCCGGCCCTCGTGCGCGGCGTCGAAGTCGCGCAACACCGCATCGTCCTTCAGGTAGAAGTGCTCCTTCCCGATGTCGACGCGGTACAGCGGCGGCTGGGCGATGTAGATGTACCCGTTCTTGAGCATGTCGGGGAGCTGCCGGAAGAAGAACGTCAGCAACAGCGTCCGGATGTGCGCGCCGTCGACGTCGGCGTCGGCAAGGAGGATCACCTTGTGGTAGCGCACCTTCTCCTTGTTGAAGTCCTCGCCGGTGCCGCTGCCGATCGCAGTCACGAGTGACTGCACCTCTTCGTTCTTGAGCAGGCGGTCGATGCGCGCCCGCTCGACGTTGAGGATCTTTCCCCGGATCGGCAGGATCGCCTGGAACGTCGCGTCTCGCGCGCGCTTGGCGCTGCCGCCGGCGCTGTCACCTTCGACTATGAACAGCTCCGACTGCTCCGGGTCCTTCGAGGAGCAGTCGGCGAGCTTGCCCGGCATGGCCGCCGACTCGAGCAAGGACTTGCGGCGGGTGAGATCCCGCGCCTGACGGGCCGCGACCCGGGCCCGCGCCGCCTGCGTGGCCTTGTTCAGGACCTGGCGCGCCTCGGAGGGGTGCTCCTCGAGCCAGTCGCCCAGCTTCTCGTTCGTGGACCGCTCGACCGCCGAGCGCATCTCGGTGTTGCCGAGCTTCGCCTTGGTCTGCCCCTCGAACTGCGGATTGCGAAGACGCACCGAGACGATCGCGGTCAGCCCTTCACGGATGTCCTCGCCGAGCAAGCTGACGTCCTTGTCCTTCACGAAGCCCTTGGCTCGCGCGTAGCGGTTGACGGCGTTCGTGAGCGCCTTCTTGAAGCCCTCCTCGTGCATGCCGCCCTCGGTAGTGGCGATGTTGTTCGCGAACGAGTGGATGCCCTCGTAGAAGCCCGTGTTCCACTGCATCGCGATCTCGACCTCACCCGCCGGAGACTTCTCCTCCAGCGAGATCACACGCTTGAACAACGGGTCCTTCGATACGTTCAGGTGCTTCACGAAGTCGACGAGGCCGCCCGAGAACTTGTACGTCTGCTCGAGCTTCGGATCCGTGCGCTCGTCGGTGAACCGGATCTCGAGACCCTTGTTGAGGAACGCCATCTCGCGGAGACGCTCGAGGATCGTCTGAGCGCGAAACTCGGTTTCCTCGAAGATCGTGGCGTCGGGCCAGAAGGTGATGGTCGTACCGGTCTGCTTCGAGGCCTTGACCCGTCGGATCTTGCCCTGGGGCTTGCCGCCCTTGGCGAATTCCTGAACCCAGCGGCCGCCGTCGCGGTGAATCTCCATCTCGAGGCGGCTGGACAACGCGTTGACGACCGATACGCCGACACCGTGGAGTCCACCGGAGATCTTGTAGCCGTCGCCGCCGAACTTCGCGCCCGCGTGCAACGTGGTCATGATGACCTCCGCTGCGGACTTGTTCCTGAACTCCCGATGGTTGTCGACCGGAATGCCACGTCCGTTGTCCGAGACGCGACAGCCACCGTCGGCGAGCAACGTCACGTCGATCCTGGTGGCCTCGCCCGCCATCGCCTCGTCGACGGAATTGTCGACGACTTCGTACACGAGATGATGCAGACCCGACGGTCCCGTCGATCCGATGTACATGCCAGGGCGCTCGCGCACGGGCTCGAGGCCCTTGAGCACGGTGATGTCCTTGGCCGTATACGCCACGCGCGGCGCCTTTCTGTTCGGGGGGTCGGGGAGGTTCACGGTAAGCCCGACGAAGGGCCGGAATCCTGCAAAACCGCTGGTCAGGACCCCTAAAACGTTGCCTTCAGTGTACCAGACGGACCCTGCCGAATCGGCGTTCCCGGGCGTCGTTTCGCGCCGTTCTCAGCTCCCGGGGCGCGTGCCCGGCGTGGCGACGCGTACCCGCAACTCGCGCACGACGTCGGGGCCGAGCAGTGCGGTCGCCCGCTCGACGAGCTCGGCCTCCATGTAGCGCAGCTGGGTACCGCGCGGGGCTGTATCGACGCTCACGCGTAACACGCCGTCGCGCAGCGACGTGAGCCGGCAGTGCGGCGCCACGTCGGGGCCGACCAGGCTCTCCCATTCCTGAATGAGGAACGCGAGCGCGTCGGGTTCGGGGAGGCCGAGGTCGGCGCTGATCTCGGCCAACGAATCACGAAGAGGCCGGGGGTCCTCGGCACGACGTTCGGGTCCGCGCCCGCTCACACCGCCTCCTCGACGTGGCCGGCGCGCACACGCAAGCGTCGGTCGGGATGAACCGACCCGGGAACCTCTGACGCGGTGGTGATCAACGTCTGGCCGGTCGGGAGCTCGGCGACGAGCGCTTCGGCCCGGGCCGGGTCGAGCTCGCTGAAGACATCGTCGAGGAGCAGCACCGGCTCCGTGCCCACCACCTCCGCACACACCTTGTGCCCGGCGAGCCGCAGCCCGAGCGACAGCGTGCGCTGTTCACCCTGAGACGCGTGTGTGCGAGCGTCGAGCCCCGCGAGACGTACCCGCCACTCGTCGCGATGCGGTCCGACGAGCGTCATCCCCCGGTCGAGCTCGGCGCCCCGCCGCGCGACGAGCGCGGCGCGGAGCAGCTTCTCCACGTCGTCTACGTCGGGCGTCACGCTGCCCTCCGCCCACTCGGCCTCATAGGTAGCGTCGACGTCATCGACGTCGCCTGCAAGCCCTCGATACGCATCTCGGACCGCGGGCAACAACCTGTCCGTGAGACGGAGACGGCCGCGCACCAGTTCGCTCCCGGCGCGAAGAAATTGCTCGTCGAACACGGCGAGGGTCGACTCGGCGTCAGGTCCGCGCATGCCCTGACGAAGAAGCGCGTTCCGCTGCTTCAGCACCCGGTCGACTTCGGTGCGCACCGCGTCGTAGCGCGGCGCGACTGCCACAAGCAGATCGTCGAGGTACGCGCGCCGCTCAGCTGGTCCTCCCTTTACCAACTGGAGATCGTCGGGCGCGAACACGGTCACGCGCACGAGGCCCAACAGATCTCGCGCACGCGTCAACGGATGGCGATTCACGCGAACGCGGTTACGCCCGACGGCCCGGATCTCGGCTTCCATCAGTTGCTCGCGGTCCGACTCCTGCACGCTCACGCGCATGTAGGCAGCCTCCGTGCCCGAGCGAACGAGCGCCGCGTCCGGGACGCCGCGAAAGGAACGGGTGGTGGCAGCCCAACCGAGCGCTTCCAGGAGACTGGTCTTGCCCTCGCCGTTCGCCCCCGACACGACAGTCACGCCGCTCGGGAGCACGAGATCGACCTCCGAATAGCAACGGAAGTCCGTGAGCGCGAGTCGCGCCACGACGCTCACGTACGCGCGGCTTCGGCTAGGAGATGCGAACCGGCATGAGGAGATAGAGGAAGTCGGCGCTGTCGGTCCCTTTGAGGACCGCTGGCTTCAACGGGTCGATCGACTCGACCGTGATCTCCGACCCTGACGCAGCGTCGATCCCCTCCAGCAGGAACTGCGAGTTGAACGCGACAGTGAGATCGCCGCCCTCGTACTTCGCCTCCACCATCTCGTGCGCCTCACCGACGTCCTGGGCCACGGCCGACAACTCGAGACCGTCGGCAGTCATCGCCAACCGAATGGGTGCGGTGTCACGACCTTGTCCGACGAGCCGCACTCGGTTGATCGCCGCACTGAACTGATCACGCGCGACCGTCAGCTTGTTCGGATAACCACCGGGAATGAGTTGTTCGTAATTCGGAAAGTCGCCCTCGATCAAGCGTGTCGTCACCGACGTGCGCCCGACACGGAACACGACCTCCCGTTCGGCGAGCACGACCTCGATCTCGTCTTCCCCGAGCAACCGCTGCACCTCACCGAGTCCCTTGCCCGCGACCAAGACCTTCTGGCCTTCCGGCAACATGCTCACACCCTGGAGGTCACGCACCGCGAGTCGGTACGAGTCGGTGGCAACGAGACGCAACCCACCCGCAGACGCGGCCAACAACACGCCGGTCAAAATCGGTCGTGCGTCGTCCCGGGACGCGGCGGGGACGACCTGACGCAACGCCTCGGTCAGCGCGCCGGCCGCGACCTTTACCCCTGCTCCGCCCGGTTCGGTCAAACGTGGGAAGTCCGCCGCCGACAGAGTGCGTAACGACGTCCGGAACCGTCCTGCCTCGACGCGGGCTTCCTCATCGGTGAACTCGACGGACACCGTTCCCGGATCGAGCTTGTGCACGATCTCCGACAACAACCGGGCCGGCACGACGGAACTGCCTTCGCCCTCCGTGTCGGCAGGCGCTTCCACCCGGATGGTGAGCTCGAGGTCGGACCCGACGAGCTCGATACCGGTCTCCGTCGGAGACACTCGCAATCCCGACAAGACGGGCAGAGCGCCCGTACGGGAAGCCACGGCACGCTGCGCAACGGCTATGGCCTCGGCCAGGGTGTCCCGTTCGCAGCGGAACTTCACCGGCAACCTCCTTCACGTCGCACCGTGGTTGTCCTCAACAGTTCGAGTTCTCTAGATAGCAGTTGTAGTAGGCGGTGTGGATTGGGGACAGCGGGTTGTCGGCCCAGGTGAGAGGTGTTCGGGCGTCCCCCGGCTTTCCACCGGCATCCCTCAATGAGAGCTTGACGGCGAGAGTTTTGCCCAGGGTCGTCCCCACCGGCTCCACGGATATCCCCACATATCCACAGGGTTATCCACCGGTGCCGAGCTTGATTCGGGCGATGAGCTCGGTGACCTGGTCGAACGTGGTGTGGCGCTCGTTCATCTGCTGCTTGATCTTCTCGACCGCGTACATGACGGTCGTGTGGTCGCGGCCGCCGAACTCCTTGGCAATCTGGGGGTAGCTGTAGCCCGTGAGCTCGCGCATGACGTACATGCCGATCTGCCGGGCGGTGACGAGGGGCCGGCGACGGCTCTTCCCGCAGAGGTCGTCGACGGTCCAGCCGAACATCTTGGCGGTCTCGTCGAGAATGAGCTGAGGGGTGATCTCGCGGGGTTGAGCGGGCGAGAGGAGGTCGGCCAGGACCTGGTGCGCGATCTCGTCGGTGAGCGGCGCGTCGTTCAACGCCCGGTAGGCGTTCACACGGAGGAGGGCGCCTTCGAGTTCGCGGACGTTGTCGTGGATGTTCCCGGCGATGAAGGCGAAGACCTCGTCGGGGATGCCGTCGAGGTGCTCTGCCTCGGACTTCTTGCGGAGGATCGCGAGGCGGGTCTCGAACTCCGGGACCTGCACGTCGGTGATCAGACCCCACTCGAAGCGGCTACGAAGTCGATCCTCGAGCGTGGCGATGGACTTCGGGGGACGGTCGGACGAGATCACGATCTGACCGTCTTCGTTGTGGAGCTGATTGAACGTATGGAAGAACTCCTCCTGGAGCTCCTGGGTGCGCTCGAGAAACTGGATGTCGTCGATGAGGAGAACGTCGAGGTCGCGGTAGCGACGCTTGAACGCAGGCATGGTCTTGGCCCGAATGGCATCGACGAACTCGTTCATGAAGGTCTCGGTCGACACGTAGCGGACTCGCTTGTTGCGAAAGACCGCCTTCACGTGGTGGCCGATCGCGTGGAGGAGGTGCGTCTTCCCGAGGCCGGCGGCGCCGTAGATGAACAACGGGTTGTAGGACCGGGCCGGCGCCTCGGCGACTGACAGGGCAGCGGCGTGCGCGAAGCGGTTGGAGGCGCCGATGACGAACTGGTCGAACGTGTATCGGGGGTTGAGGCCACCGGTCGCCCAGAGCCGGGACGGCTCGTCGTCATCGGGTTTCGATGGGGGGAGGTCGCTGAGGGGCGCGGTGGCGGGCGGTGGCGCTGACAGCACGGCCTCCTCGGGCCGCGTGTCGGTCTCGACGGTCAGCTCCACCCGGAGCTGCTGTCCCGTGACGTCGCGAAGCGTGTCAGCGAGCATTCCCGTGTAGCTGGACCGGATGCGGTCGGCGGCGAGGGAGCTCGGGACGGCGAGCGTGAGCACGTCGTCGGTGAGGCTAACGGCCCGGACACCCTGGAACCACAATCCCCAGGTATTCGGCGCGAGTTGGGAGCGGAGGGCGGTCGCGCCGTGCTCCCAGATCTCGGCGGCGGTGACACCCCGGTCAAATTCCACAGGTGCATCCACAGGTGTGGAGAAGGTTCCTCTTGGGGCCACCGAAGGCAGCCGTCAGCCGGTAGATAGATTCGGCCTCTCGAGTTCGGGGAAGTTCGCCTTCGAGGCCGTGGCGTTGGCGAGAAGTCCGAACGTAGCACCGGGGTTTCGCGGCAAACAAGAGTCGCGCGGCGGCGCGCCGCCGCTCGGCAGGCCGCGTTGCGACTGTTTCACGCGTCGCCGTACACTCGGTGGTTCGCCCGATTGTTTGCGGCCCCTGACCTCGGGTCTCGCGGGCGACCCTTCGCGAGGAGGCCATGCGTGAAGCGCACGTTCCAGCCGAACAACCGAAAGCGCAAGAAGCGCCACGGCTTCCGGGCCCGTATGCGCACGCGCGGCGGCCGGGCCGTGCTCAAGGCCCGACGCCAGCGCGGCCGCACGCGCCTGTCGGCCTGATCCGGCGCGTTCGCGACCGTGCGACTTTCGCCGCCCTCGCCCGGGCGGAGCGACACGTTCGGGGGCCCGTCACGGTCCGGTTCGTTGCCGGCGGTGACCGGACTCCGCCGCGGGTGGCGTACGCCGTCACCGGTGCGGGGAACGCGGTCGTCCGCAACCGGCTTCGTCGCCGCCTCCGGGCCGGCGTCGCCCGGACCGAAGCGCAGCTCGCGGTCGGCGGCGCCTATCTGGTCTCCGCACGCCGGGAGGCCCTGACGATGCCCTTCGACGACCTCGTCGAGCACCTGGCGGCGCTGCTCGGTTCCTTGGGGGCACAACGGTGAGCGCCGTCGTCGACGTGTCTCCGCGGGGTCCGTCCGTGGCGGCGCGGCTGCTGATGCTGCCCATCCGGGCATGGCGGCTGGTCAGCGTGCACCTGAACCCGCGGTGCCGCTTCCACCCGTCGTGCTCGGCGTACGCGCTCGAAGCGCTCGAGCGGCACGGGGCGTTCCGGGGCCTCGGGCTGGCGATCCGCCGGGTGGGGCGCTGTCATCCGTGGGGGGGCGGCGGCCTCGATCCCGTCCCCCCGAACACACGTTCGACTCACGAGAGCAGGCTGACCGATGCTTGATCCCCTCTACAACGCCTTCGGCGCCGTCCTCGCGTTCTTCTACGCGATCGTCCCGAACCTGGGCGTGGCGATCATCCTGCTGACGATCACGGTGATGCTCGTCCTGTTCCCGCTCACCGCGAAGTCGGCGCGCTCGATGCTCGCGATGCAGCGGTTGCAGCCGGAGATGAAGAAGCTGCAGGCGAAGTACAAGGGCGATCGCCAGAAGCTCAACGAAGAGATGATGAGGCTCTACCAGGAGCACAAGGTGAACCCGCTCGGCGGGTGCCTCCCGTTGCTGGTGCAGATGCCGGTCTTCTTCGCGCTCTTCCACGTCCTGCGCCACATCGGGAGCACGACCCCCAAGGGCTCCGCCCTGAACACTGCGTTCCTGGCGGCCGAGAAGGCCGGCCACGGTCTGGAGTTCCTGGGGATGGACCTGTCGCTCCAACCGACGGACAATCACGGCGACCTGATCTCCGCGCTCCCCTACTACATCCTCGTCGGGCTGGTGTTCCTGACCGGGTTCATGCAGTCGCGGCAGAGCCAGCGCAACGCGCCGCCGGGCCAGAACGCCCAGATGCAGATGATCACCAAGGTGCTGCCCATCGCGTTCGGGGCGTTCTCGCTGTTCTTCCCGGCCGGACTGGTCCTGTACTTCCTGGTGTCGAACCTTTGGCGGCTCGGTCAGCAGGAGCTGATCATGCGCAAGATCGCCCCGCGCGACCACCTGCGGAAGGGCGGCGCGATCGACGCCAAGAGCTCGCCCGGGAAGCGCGCCGCGGTGGAAGCAGCCTCGGAGCCGGCAGACGACGACAGTGAACCGGCACCGCGCGCCAAGCCGGCTGCACGCGCCAAGCCCGCAGCACCGGCGGGCCGCTCGTCGAGCCCGTTGGGGGCGCTGCGCGACTTGTTCCGCCCACCCGCCGACGGGAACTCGGCCCGCGCGCGGGAAGCGCCGCCGGCGGAATCGAAGGAGCCCGCGTCGAAGCAGCCGGCGTCCAAGCAGCCGGCGGCGCGCCAGAGCGGATCAGGACGCACCGGCCAGTCGCGCCGGCGGCGCCGGAGGAGTAGCAACAAGAAGCGGAAGCGGTAGATGGAATGGGTCGAGACGACCGCCCGCACGATCGAAGAGGCGCTTGACGCAGCCCTCGACGAGTTGGGGGTCGACGAGAACGACGTCGAATACGAGGTGATGTCCCGCCCCCGGGGCGGTTTCCTCGGCCGATTCGCCGGTGAGGCACGCATCCGGGCCCGGGTGAAGCCCATCTCCAGAGAGAAGCCGGGGGAGACACGCCGCCGGCCGCGGCCGCGCAGCGCATCGGGCGCCCGCGAGCGCGAGCGGTCGGGCGAGAGCCGGCCACGGGCGGGGAGTCGTTCGGGAACGAGAGGCGACGGCTCGCAGGAAGCCAGGGGGGCTCGGCCGCCCAGGAACCGCCGCCGTCGTCGTGGTGGGACGCGGGGACGGAACGACGTCCGACGAGAGAACCAAGAGCAGGGAGCGACAGTGGACGAGCAACCCGAGATCTCGATGGACGAGCAAATCGACCAGGCCGTGGACTTCACTCGAGGGCTGGTCGAGGCCTTCGGCGCCAAGGCGGACGTGGCCAGCCGCATCGAGGACGAGGACACGGTGCTGGTCGACGTGACCGGGGACAACCTCGGCCTGCTCGTCGGCCCGCGCGGCGCGACCCTGGCCGCGGTCGAGGAGTTGGTGCGCACGGTCGTGCAGCGCCAGACGGGCGGCCACGGTGTCCGCATCCACGTCGACGTGGGCGGGTACCGGGCCAAGCGCCGGGAGGCCCTGGCGGAGTTCGCCCGCCAGCTCGCGGAGCGGGTCCGCGACGAGGACGCCGAGCAGGCCCTCGAGCCCATGGGAGCGTCGGATCGGAAGGTCGTCCACGACGTTGTCGCCGAGATGGAGGGCGTGACCACGATCTCGGAGGGCGAGGAGCCACGACGCCGGGTCGTGATTCGACCCGCCTGATCGGGCGGCGGGCGATGCTCGCCCCGGATCTTCGGCACCGCTTGACGGCGCAGCTCGAGCAGGCGCGGAAGCGGGGGATGCTCGGGCCCGGCCCCGTCGAGACCCATCTCGAGCACGCCGGGGCGATGGCGTCTGCTGTCGATCCCCACTTCCGAGGGCGGTTCCTGGACCTGGGCTCGGGCGCGGGCGTGCCCGGGCTGTTCCTACTGGCCGTGTGGCCGGAGGCCCGCGGGACGCTGCTCGATGCCCGCCGACGCCGGTGCTTGTTCCTGAAGACCTCGCTGGAGGAGCTCGGTCTGGGTGACCGAGGGTCGATCGCGTGCGGCCGGGCCGAGGAGCTGGCCCGCCGGCCGGCCTTTCGGGGGCAGTACGACCTGGTGGTGGCCCGTGGCTTTGGAGCGCCGGGGACCACGGCCGAGTGCGCGGTTGGCTTTCTTCGGTCCGGGGGCCGGGTGGTGGTGAGCGAGCCTCCGGGTGAACCGGATGGCGCGAGATGGCCAGCGGGTGGGCTCGAGGAATTGGGGTTGCTCGGGCCGGAGATGCGGGGCGGGGACGTCGGCCGGTTCGCGGTGCTGACGACGGAGGGACCGCCGACGGACAGGTGGCCCCGGCGGGTGGGGGTGCCCGGTCGGCGGCCGCTGTGGTGATGCGGGGCTGCCGGGCGGCTCGGCATGTTTCCCGTGAAACAGGATCGAGACGGACGTGCTGTAGCACCGGCACTGGTCCGTTTCGCGGCATGTTCCCCGTGAAACCAAGGAATTCCAAAGCCGCCCCTTGACCGGGCCACAACCCGCGGCCAACATGGCCATGCGCGCGCCGGGAACACGAGTAGAGGACCAGCAATTTGGGCCGGGTGGACGACGAAGTGAAGCGTCGCGGCCGTCAAGCGCTCGCGTCGTTGCGTCGCGGTACCCCCACCAGCGAAGGCAATCAGCGCGCGGAGCCGGAGGTTGACACCGCGGCGAGTGACGACGGGGATCGTGGCCTCGACTTGCCAGCCTTCGAGCCGCCGCCGCTCGAAGGGGCCGATGCGCCCACGCGACAGCTGCTCGCCCGGGCGGCCGAGGATCCGACTCCGCTCCTGATCCCGTCGGTGCTCGCCATCGCCAATCAGAAGGGCGGCGTCGGCAAGACGACCACTGCCGTGAATCTCGGCGCGGCGCTGGCCGAGGAGGGCTTCCGGGTCCTGGTCGTCGATCTCGATCCCCAGAGCAACGCCACCACCGGTCTCGGCCTGAGCGCACGCGACCTGGGGTCGTCGGTCTACGACGTGGTCATGAACAACGCCGCGATCGAAGACTGCATCGAGCCGACGAGCCTCAAGAACCTCTTCGTGGCGCCGGCGACGATCGACCTGGCGGGCGCCGAGATCGAGCTCGTCCCCGCCATGAGCCGGGAGCTCAAGGTGCGCCGCGCCATCGACGAGGTCCGCGACAACTATGACATCGTCCTCATCGATTGCCCGCCCTCCCTCGGGCTCCTCACCGTGAACGGGCTGGCGGCTGCCGACGGCGTCGTGGTGCCGATCCAGTGCGAGTACTACGCCCTCGAGGGGCTGGGGCAATTGCTGCGCAACGTCGGGCTCGTGCGCGCCAACTTGAACCCGGTCCTCGACGTGCGCGGGATCATCATGACCATGTACGACGGTCGCACCAAGCTCGCCGACCAGGTGGTCGACGAGGTGCGAGCCCACTTCGGAAGGCGGGTGTACGAGACCGTCGTCCCCCGGACCGTGCGTCTCTCCGAGGCGCCGTCGTTCGGGCAACCGATCATCGTGTTCGATTCCACCTCCCGGGGCGCCAAGGCGTACCGGGAACTGGCGAAAGAGGTGTGCCGTGACGCGAAAAGGCGGTCTGGGTAAGGGGCTCGGCGCCCTGATCCCGCCCGGCGCGGCCGAAGGCCTCGGCGCCGGTGGCTACCAGGAACTGCCAGTCTCGACGATCCGGCCCAACCGGTATCAGCCGCGTGAGCACTTCGGTGAGGAGCAGCTCAGCGCGCTGGCGGACTCCATCCGCGAGGTCGGCGTGCTCCAGCCCGTCCTCGTGCGCCCTGCCGACGACGGCTACGAGCTGATCGCGGGCGAGCGCCGCTGGCGGGCGGCCCGACGGGCCGGCCTCCAGGCGATCCCGGCGCTGATCCGCACGACCGACGACGCGTCGACCCTCGAGCACGCGCTGGTCGAGAACGTGCATCGCGCCGACCTCAACGCGCTCGAGGAGGCAGCCGCGTACCAGCAGCTCATCGAGGACTTCGGCCTCACGCACGAGCAGGTCGCGGCCCGCGTCGGGCGCAGTCGCGTGGCGATCACGAACACGCTGCGGCTGCTCCAGCTGCCGCCGGCGATCCAGAAGATGATCCAGGAGGACACGCTCAAGGGCGGCCACGCGCGGGCGCTGCTCGGCACCCCCGACCGCGCGTTCCAGGAACAGCTGGCACGCCGCGTCGTCAACGAGGGCCTGTCGGTACGCGCGGTCGAAGATGCCGTGCGCGCCCACGGCGGCGAGACCAAGCGCGCCCCGGCGGCGGCGCCGGGCCAGCTGCGTCCACCCGGGCTGCTCGAGCTCGAGGAACTGCTCGGCGACTACCTCGAGACAAGGGTGAAGATCACCGTCGGCGGCAAGCAGGGCAAGATCACCGTCGACTTCGCCGACCTGGAGGACCTCGAACGCCTGTACCGGGTGGTCACCGGCGACCGGCGCCGTCGAGCCAAGACCGGCTGACGGGCGCAGCCACCGAAGTGCTTGAAGCAGGAAGGGCGTCAATCTAGAGTTGACGCATGACTCCGACGCCTTCGCTGACCGATCTCATCCAGGCGGTGCACGACCGCAGCGTCGACCAGGACATGCTCGCGCGCGTCGCGGCGGCTGCGGAGGTGTCGGGCGAGATCACCAGCAAGGCCGACGCCCTGCTCGGCCACTTCGTCGACGCGGCGCGTCAGTCGGGCTGCTCGTGGGCCGAGATCGGCGCCGCCCTCGGCGTGACCAAGCAGGGCGCACAGCAGCGATTCGTTGACCGCGCAACGACCGGCTCGGACGACGAGCAGCACCTCGCCGGGTACACGGGTCGGGCCCGCGCCAGCCTTGAGCACGCCCGCGAGGGCGCGCGCGAGATGGGTCACAACTACGTGGGAACGGAGCACTTGCTGCTCGGCATCCTGGCGAACCGCGCCGCATTGTCGGTCCGTGCGCTCGCCGAGCTCGGCGTGTCCGCCGACGACCTGCGCGCGGACGTCACCGAAGCCGCGGGGCCACGCTCGCGGTACGCGCCGCTGACGGCCGATCCGCCGTTCACGCCGCGCGCGCGACGCGTCCTGGACCTCGCTCGCGGTGAATCACTTCGACTCGGCCACAACTACGTCGGGACCGAGCACCTGCTTCTCGCGCTCGTGGCCGAAGACGAGGGCATCGGAGGACGTGTCCTCCGCGCACGCGGAGTCGACGCGGCGCGCGTGCAATCCGAGGTCGTTCGCGCGCTCTCGGCCTACGTCGCGACCGACTCGGGCTAATTGTCGGGCGGCTCTTCGACCCCGCGTCGGACGCCGCGCACGATCGCCCGGCTCACATCGCCGGCGCGGGCGACGACGTTGCGCATGGCGGCGACGTCACCCTGCTCGACCAGCTCGCACACGACGGCGGCCATACGCGTTTCCCGCAGGATGCCGTATGCCTTCCCACACGGATCGGTCACAGTCGGCAACACACCGCGCAACTCTTCCTGCACGGCGGCAGCGACGCGGTAGCCCGCCTCCGAGCGGAACGCTCCCGACGAGAAGTACGCGCACACACAGCCTTCCTCGCCGGTCCCGGCCCGCAGCGCGAGGAAGAGTGAAGCGCCGAACTGGTTGGCGGCGGCCGCGGTCGTGCTGTCGTCCGATCCTGCCGAATCCAGCAGCGCGCCGGCCCCGACCTCCGCCAGGCCGCGACAGACGCCGTCGCCCAGCGCCTCGAAGCCGGGCGCGGCGGTGATGAAGACGCGCCTGCCACCGAGCCGGTGTGGTCCCCGACGCAGCATCTCCCGCTCGCGCACGCTGGCGACGGAACCCGCCGCGAGCGTGCCGACGCGGCGGAGGGCCGCGACGGTGGTCCAACCGCAGAAGCCGTCGGGCGCGAGCCCGACGTTGCGCTGGAACTCGGCGACCGCATCGGCGGTCTGCTCGCCGAGGATGCCGTCCTCGCGACCGGCGTCGAAACCGAGCGCGTTCAGCTGGCGCTGGAGCTCGGTCACGTCATCACCCCGCAGCATGGGTTGGCGGAAGTAGAGCGTGCGGTCGCCGAGCGAGAATCCGCTCTCGACGAGCGCCGCCCACGTCTGTGGCCCGCAGAGCCCGTCGACGACGAGCCCCCGCTGCTGCTGGAACGCGCGCACTGCCTCTTCGGTGCCCGGACCGAACTCGCCGGGTTCGTCGGACGTGGAGTCGTGGCCGAGCGCGCCGAGCCGCCGCTGCAGGTCACGAACGGCCTCGCCGCCCTCACCCCGCTGGAGCGCCGCCGCGGTCATGACCCCCGGACAACGCGGTGCGTCACGAGATGAATTCGGCGAGATCCTGGAGGAGCTGGCCCTTGCCCTTGGCACCGACGAGGCGCTTCACCGGTTCGCCCTCGTTGAACACCATCAGCGTCGGGATGCTCATGACGTTGTAGCGCATCGCCGTCTGGGGATTGTCGTCCACGTTGAGCTTGGCGATGCGCAGCTTGCCCGCGTGCTCGGACGCGATCTCCTCGAGGGTCGGGGCGATCATCTTGCACGGACCGCACCATTCGGCCCAGAAGTCGACGAGCACGGGCGTGTCCGCGCCCCCGACGGTCTCGTCGAAGGTGTTGTCGGAGAGGTACGTGATGTCGGCGCCCACGGGGGTCCTTTCCGCCAGGGTCGGTCGAGTGTAGCTACGAG
The DNA here is from genome assembly GCA_046727755.1 of Actinomycetota bacterium. Taxonomy (GTDB): domain Bacteria; phylum Actinomycetota; class Acidimicrobiia; order IMCC26256; family JACDBD01; genus JALZAA01. The sequence goes on along the minus strand of JBKPDG010000210.1, from coordinate 1,249 downwards.
GTGGAACCGGGCTGCGTCTCCACCCATTCCGGTTTGGTCACGCCCGGGCGGCGGCGGCGTGGCGACGGGCTTCGATCCAGCGCTCGGCCTCGATCGCCGCCATGCAGCCTGTCCCGGCCGCGGTCACCGCCTGGCGGAACACGTGGTCGGCGACGTCGCCTGCGGCGAACACGCCCTCGATCGAGGTCGCCGTCGACCCGGCGCGGGGGAGCACGACGTAGCCGTTCTCGTCCAAGTCGACCTGCCCTTCGAACAGCTTGGTGTTCGGATCGTGGCCGATCGCCACGAAAAGCCCGCCGACGGCCAGCTGGGACGGGTCGCCGGTGAGCGTGTCGCGCAGGTGGACGAGGTCGACCGTCCCGTCGCCGCCGACGTCGGTGACGACCGAGTTCCACTTGAAGTCGATCTTCGGGTTGGCGAACGCGCGGTCTTGCATGATCTTCGACGCGCGCAACTCGTCGCGCCGGTGGATCACGGTGACGCGGCTGGCGAACTTCGTGAGGAAGAGCGCCTCTTCGATTGCGCTGTCGCCTCCGCCGACGACGGCGATGTCCTTCTCCCGGAAGAAGAACCCGTCGCACGTGGCGCACGTGGAGACGCCGTGGCCGAGGAGGCGACCCTCGGACGGGAGACCGAGCATGCGGGCGGACGCGCCGGTCGAGAGGATGAGCGCCTCGGAGCGGTACTCCGTGCTTCCCACCCACGCGCCGAACGGCGAGGCCGACAGATCGACGCGGTCGACGTCGGCCGTGACGAACTCGGCGCCGAAGCGCTCGGCCTGCTCCCGGAACTTCATCATGAGCTCGGGCCCGAGAATGCCGTCGGGGAAGCCGGGGTAGTTCTCGACGTCGGTGGTGAGCATGAGCTGCCCGCCCGCCTCGGCGCCTTCGATCACGACCGGCCTGAGGTCGCCCCGGGCCGCATAGAGGGCGGCAGTCAGCCCGGCCGGGCCGGATCCGACGATCACGAGCTCGCGTACCTCGGTCATGGGGCGGTTCCCCGGGTCATTCGGGAGGCGACTCCTTCGTCCTCCGCGCCCAGCAGAACGTGCCGGCGGCCACGAAGATTCCGCCGAAGATGAGGTACGTCGCCCAGACCCCCGCCGGCAGGTAGACGTCGACCAGCCGGAACAGCCCGATGGAGACGATCGTCAGGGCGGTGATGACGAAGAACGCTGTGAGCAGCCCGAACACGATGGCCCGGGTGACGTTCTGCGCGGGCGTGACAGTCCTGTCACGGACGGTCGTGA
>JBKPDG010000209.1:0-8372 GCA_046727755.1 Actinomycetota bacterium | reverse complement strand
GTGATGTTGAACGCGAACAGCCCCAACGCCACGAGCGCGACGACGGTCACACCCATGGCCAGCTTCGCCAGCCCGAAAATCACTACGCCGGCGGCGTACTCGCCCTCGCGCAGCGGCGTGACGAGCAGGTTCAGCAAATTGCGGGACCACGTCTCCTCCATGAAGCCGGTCGCCAGACTGATCTCGGCCTGGAACACGACGTGGAAGAGCAGAATCCCGGCGAGCAGGAGCCCGGCGCCCTTGGCGCCCGCGCCGGACTGGTCCGCGAAGTAAACGCCGATCGCGCCGAAGAGCAGCGCGTCGACGACGGGCCACACGACGACGTCGAACCACCGCTGCGGCGACCGTTGGAGCACGTACGCATGCCGGCGCGCCACCGCCCGGATCCGCAGCCAGCTCACGCTCCCCTCCTTCTCCGCTGCTCGGGCACGCGCTCGTCGCGCTCGCCCTCGCGCTCCTCGGCCAGATGCAGGAACACGCCCTCGAGGTCGTCGCGGCCGAAGCGGGCCGCGACGTCGCCGGGGCGACCGTCGGCGACGATCTTCCCCTGCGAGATGAACACGACCCGGTCGCAGAGCCGCTCGACCTCGACCATGTTGTGGCTCGTCACGAGGAGGGCAGCGCCGTCCTCGGCGCACAGCCGGTTCAGGCCGGTGCGGACCTTCAGCGCCACGTCGGGGTCGAGCGAGGCGGTGGGTTCGTCGAGGATCAGCAGGGCGGGGCCGTGGAGCGCCGCCTTCACGATCCCCACCAGCGTCCGCTGTCCCGACGAGAGCTCGTTGCCCATGGCGTCGCCGAGATGCGTGACCCCGAATCGCTCGAGGCCGGCATCGATCTGCGGGGTCGGATCGTGGAGCCCGTACAGCTGCCCGAACAGGTGGAGGAACTCGCGGACGCGAAGGCGCTCGGGCAGCGGGAGGTAGCCGGCGGCGAACCCGACGTGGGAGGCGGCCGCGCTGCGGTGACGCGGTAGCCGGTAGCGGACGATCTCGACCCAGCCGTCGTCGGGCGTGACGACGCCGAGCAGCATGAGCAGGGTCGTAGTCTTGCCGGCGCCGTTGGGCCCGAGAAGCGCGACGCGCTCGCCGGCGCCGACCGTCAGGTCGATGCCGTCGACGGCACGGATGCGCTTGTAGTGCTTGACGAGCCCGCGAGCGCGCAGGACGTCGCCGTCGAATTCGGGCATGACGCGAGCATGACAGACGAGGGCTCGCGCAGGGCCAGCGATTTAGGATCCACCCGCATGCGATGGATCTGGAACGAGGGCGAGCGGCAGGTGGTCGAGCTCGACGACACGGCCGCACTGACGCACAACATGAACCTCGACCCGCCCGTCGACGGGCTGCGCATGGTCTGGGCCATCGGGCTGAACTACCGCGACCACGCCGCCGAGACGGGGACGCCGATCCCCGCGGAGCCGGTGGTGTTCGTGAAGGCGACCGGCTCGGTGGTCGGCCACGGCGCCGACATCCTGATCCCGCCGCACGTCACCCAGCCTGATTACGAGGGCGAGCTGGCCGTCGTGATCGGGAGCCGCGCCCGCGACGTCCCGGCCGACGAGGCGCTCGACGTGGTCGAAGGCGTGACGTGCGCGCACGACGTCAGCGCCCGCGACCACCAGTTTACGACCGGCCAATGGGTGTGGTCGAAGTCGTTCGACACGTTCTGCCCGCTCGGTCCCGTGCTCGTGACCCCCGACGAGCTCCACCTCGACCACCTCGACATCGAGACGCGCGTCAACGGCGAAACTCTCCAGTGCTCGAACACCGACCAGCTCGTGTTCTCGGTCCCGCAGCTGATCGCCCACCTCTCGCGTGGGCTCACCCTCGAGCCGGGCGACGTGATCCTCACCGGCACGCCCGGCGGTGTGGGCATGGCCCGCACCCCCCAGCGGTGGCTCGAGGACGGGGACGTCGCGGAGATCACCATCGACGGGATCGGTACGCTGCGGAACCGGGTCATCCGGCGGTAGCGGCAGCGGCGAACCGACCGAGACCGAGGGGGGAATCGTGGGCTCTGACCTGCACGACACGGCGCGCAAGCTGCGCAACCTCGTCGAGCCGATCGCAGCCGGGGTGTATTTCGCGCCCGAGGCTCAACAGCGCTACGAGGCGCTGGGCCTCAACTACTTCGAGGGGTACTTCTGCAGCCGCGGCGCGTGCCTCGGGAAGGCGCCCTGGAGCGTGATCACCGCCGCGTTCGGCGCGTTCAAGCCCGCGGTGGTCGAGCAGGCCGTGACCGGAGGATGGTCCAAGACCGACCCCGAGCCGATGCTGGCGGCGCGACGGGACGGCGCGATCGACCAGCTGAACCGCCTCCTCGGCGAGCCCGGCCCCGACGTGAAGCAGGCGACCGAGATCCTCTTCTCGCTCACCGAGGGCATCGACCCGTCGGGCCGCATGCTCTTCTCCGGCCTGTCGGTGCTGCCGGTGCCCGACGACCCGATGGGCCGCCTGTGGCGGGCGGCCGACCTCGTGCGCGAGCACCGCGGCGACGGGCACATCGCGGCGTGGATCTCGCACACCGACTCGTGTGAGATCACGGTGCTCACGGAGCTGACGTGGGGCCTCCCGCCGGGCGCGTACGTGTTCACCCGGGGCTGGAACGCCGAGGAGGTCGACGCCGCCCGCGCCCGGCTGCAGGACCGGGGCCTGCTCGACGGCGACGGCCAGCTCACCGACGCCGGGCGCGCCTTCCGCGCCGACATCGAGCAACACACCGACCTCGCCGAACGGGAGGTCATCGACCGCCTCGGCGACCGCGCCGACGAGCTGTTCTCGCTCCTCCGGCCGATGTCGAAGACGATCGTCGAGAATGGCGGCTACCCCGTCGACTTCACCCAGCTGCGCGGCACCCGCGGATAGGGGACCATCAGACAATTCTGTTTGTCGCCGTCGCAGGCTCCGGCTTTGCGGCGACGGTCGGCAAAGCCGCCGACGCCGCCGGTCGTAAGCTCGCACCGTGCCGAGCCTCACATGGGAGCAGCGTCCCGAGTTGCGCCGTCCGGTCCTCGTGGCCGGGTTCGAGGGATGGAACGACGCCGCCAGCGCCGCGTCCGAGGCCGCCGGCTGGCTCACTCGGCAGTTCGGCGCCGCGAAGATCGCTTCGATGGACCCGGAGGAGCACTTCGACTTCCAGTCCGCCCGCCCCACGGTGGAGCTCGTCGACGGCGTGACCCGCGATCTGAAGTGGCCGGCAACCGAGTTCTTCGCCGTGCCCGTCGACGCCCGCGACCTCGTCGTGCTGCGCGGTGTCGAGCCAAACCTCCGCTGGCCGTCGTTCTGCCGGGAAGTGCTCGGCGTCGCAGGTGAGACCGGCTGCGAGATGGTCGTCACCTTGGGCGCTCTCCTCGCCGACGTCCCGCACACCCGCCCGGTCCGCGTCACGGGCGCGACCACCGACCCCGAGCTCATGGCGAGCCTTCACCTGCAGCGCTCGCGGTACGAGGGTCCAACCGGCATCGTCGGTGTGCTGCACGACACCGCCCGCGCCGCCGGCATCGCGTCGGCGTCGTTGTGGGCGCCCGTGCCGCATTACGTGTCGACGCCGCCGAATCCGCTCGCAACGCGCGCGCTGCTCGACCGCCTGGGCGAGCTGCTCGGCGCGCCGTTCGAGCTCGGTGAGCTCGACGAGCTGTCCCAGGCGTGGCAGACGCGCGTCGACGAGGTCGTGTCCGAGGACGACGACGTTCGCACCTACGTCGGCCAGCTCGAGGAGCGCTACGACACGGAGGCGGAGACCGACGTCCCCTCGGGCGAGACGCTCGCCGCCGAAGTCGAGCAGTTCCTCCGCGACCGCGGCGACGACCGCTGATGCGTGCGCTGGGTGCCTATATGGCACCGAGCGCACGCATCGTCAGGTGAGCAGGTCCTTCGCGACCTCTTCCCACAGGGTGGTGCAGAGCGCGAGGGACTCCTGGTCGATGCGCTCGTCGTTGCCGTGGAACATGGTGGCGTAGTCCTCGAAGGTGAGGCGCCGGCTGAACAAGCCGAAGCCGTAGCCGACCGAGCCGGCGCGCCGGAAGTAGCGGTTGTCGGTGCCGCCGACCATCACGAACGGGACCAGCGCCGAGTCGTCCACGAGGCGGCCGCTCACCGTCGCAAGCGTGTCCCACAGAGGGGTGTCGATCGGCGACGCCGTCGACGGGTCGTCGTTCCCTTCGATCTCGATGGTGGGATAGAGGTCACCGAGCGCCTGGCGTAGATGGTGGTGGACGTCGTCCTCGGTCTCGCCGGGAAGCGTGCGGATGTCGACCTGGATGTCGACCTGGTCGGGGATGACGTTCGTCTTCGTACCGCCGTGGATGACGGTCGGAGCGAAGGTCGTGTGCGTGCACGAGTACACGACCCGCGACAAACCGAGCGGGAGCGTCCCGGCGAAGTCCCGCAGCTCGTCGTCCTTGAGGAGCGCATCGCGGAACTCGGGCGGGTACTGCATGCCCTCGACGAACCCGCGCCAGGTGTCGTGGATGCGGGTCGGGGGCCGGTATGCGTGCAGGCGTCGCACGACCTCGGCCGCGGTGACCACGGCGTTGTCGGTACGGAACGGCTGCGACGCGTGCCCGGGTGTGCCGTTGACCGTGAGCTTCGACCAGTACGTCCCCTTCTCGTCGACCATCACCGGCAGGCGCGCCCCGGCCGACGTGGGGATCTGGAACCCGCCCGACTCGGTGAGCACGTAGTCGGCGTACACGGCGTCGCGCTCGTTCTCGACCAGCCACCTGGCACCCCACGTGCCCAGTGCCTCCTCGTCGGCGACGGCGAGGTAGATGAGGGTGCCGCGGGGCTTGAAGCCGGAGTCGGCGAGACGCCGGAACGCGAGCGCCATCGTGGCGGTCTCGTTGAGCATGTCGACGGCGCCGCGCCCCCACACGAACCCGTCGACGATCTCGGCACCGAACGGATCGCGGCTCCACCCATCGGGGTTCACGGGCACGACGTCGGTGTGGCCCATGAGGAGCAATGAGGGTGCCTGCGGATCACTGCCCTCGATGCGGGCGACGAGGCTGGTGCGGCCGGGTTGGGGCTCGTAGCGCTCGAGGTCGAGGCCGGCGCCCTCGAGGTAGTTGCCGAGTAGCTCGACGCTCTTGGTCTCCTGGCCCGACTCGACGCGCCCGTCGTTGACGCACTGGTTGCGGATCAGGTCGCGCAGGAGATCGGTCGCCTCGGCAGTGGGATCGTCGGTTCGAGTCGCCACGACCCCGACCCTATGCCGGTCAGGAAGCGGGAGCGACCGTGTAGATGAGGCGGCCGTGCTCGCGGTGGCGTTCGGCGCGTCCCTCGAGCACGAGGTGCTCGAGGTGGGCGAACGTCTCGCTCTCGGCCATCACGCCCCAGTGCTTCTTCGGGAACAGCTCGTGCGAGAGCTCCTGCACGGTGCCGGGGCCGAGCGCGGCCGACGCCGCGCCGAGGAGCTCCATGCGCTCGTGGTGGTGGCGCTTGATCGCTTCGACGCGCCCGGGGACGTCGTCGAACGGATGCCCGTGCGCGGGCAGCCCGAGGCGCACACCGGGGAGATCTGCGACGAGGTCGAGGGTGGCGATGTAGCTGCGGAGCGCGTCGGCGCCGTTGCCGACACCCGAGACGTGGGGCGTGATCGACGGGAGCACGTGGTCGCCGGCGAGGAGGATCCCGTGCTCCTCGTCGTAGAGGCACAGGTGGTCGAGGGTATGACCCGGCGTGTGCAACGAGATCCACTCGCGCCCGGCGAGTCGCACGCGCTCGCCGTGACGGACGCGGCGGGTCGGGTCGGGCGGCGTGAAGAGCATGCCCATCGCGCGGATCATCACCCGGCGCCGGAACGGCGGCATCGGGTGCTTGCTGCCGCCCCACGGCGTCTCGCCACCCCACGGCACGGACTGGCGCTGCCGCTCGACGGTCGGGTCGTCGAGCAGCGGGTCGCCCGTCTCGCGGTCGCGATCGTCGTCGCCGACCTCGGCAACGGTGGGGATCTCGTCGGGAGACACGTCGACGCTCTCGGCGACGGCGGCGGCGTCCCGCTCGAGCTGCTCGGCCTCGCGGCGCGAGAGACGTGCCTGCTGCTTGCGCGTCTTGCGGTCGAGCGACCACGTCGTGAACGCACGGTGCGTGACCAGCTCGGCGCGCGCCTCGCGAGCGATGCGACCGGCGCCGCCGAAGTGGTCGGGGTGCGAGTGCGTGACGACGACGGTGTGGATGTCACGCAGCTTGAAACCGGCGGCCTTCAGCCGGGTCTTGAGCGCCTTCCACGACTGCGGACCGGGGAGCCCGGGGTCGACGACGGCAAGGCCGCGCTCGTCGAGGAGGCCATAGGTGTTCACGTGGCCGAGGCCCGGCATCCAGATCGGCAGCTGCATGCGCAAGATGCCGGGCGCGACCTCGACGATCTCCTCGCTGGCGGGCTCCTGCTCCTGCTTCCTCGGCTTCGGGGGCCTGGATGCCCCGTCGGGGTCACCCGGACGCCGCGCGACGTCGGTCACGGAGGGTCAGCCTACTTGACCAGCTGGTCAAGCGATCCGGGCTCGACCGCGACGGTTACTCGTACGCCAGCGGGGCGAACTTCGGCCAGGGGCGCACGCGCTCCAGGAGCGCGCCGGCGCCGAGGCACAGGTCGTCGCGGTGGCGGGCGGCAACGACCTGGAGGGCGGCGGGGAGACCGTCGACGAGCCCGACGGGGATGCTCGCCGCCGGCTGCCCGGTCATGTTGAACGGCGCCGTGAATGCTGCCGACAGGCCCATGAGGTTCACGTCGCGACCCGCGACCGTGCCGCTGAGCGTGCCCTCGGCCCGGAAGGCGGTGGTGGGCGTCGTCGGCGTGAGGAGCACGTCGACGTCCGCCCAGATCTTTGCCGACGCGACCATCAGCTCGTGGCGGCGGCGAATCGCCTTGTACAAGCCGCTCGGGCGCAGGTTCATCATCAGCTCGACGCCGGCGCGGTGGACCTCGTCGAGCTCGTCGAGATGCTGGCTCTCGAAGTCGAGGTGGAAGGCGGCGGTGTTGAGCGAAGACAGGAGGCCCCACGCGACACCGGGCTTCGGCATCTCGACTGGGATGTCGACGAGCTCGAGGCCCGCCTCGTCCACGAGCGTCATCGCGGCGTCGTGGGCGAGCTTCTCGACCTCGGGATCGGTGCCCGCATACCCGAGGGTCGACGACCACGCGGCGCGCTTCCCCCGGAGGCGCTCGGTCGCCTCGCCGGACACGACGAGCTCCTCGAACGGGACCGGCGGGGCCGGCAACGAGGTCGGGTCGGTGGGGCTCGGCCCCGCGGTCGCGTCGAGGTAGCGGGCGGCGTCGCGCACCGAGCGCACGATCGGACCGTGCACCGACGTCATCGAGTAGTTGAACGGCTCAGGCCCGACGCCCAGCAGACCGAACGTCGTCTTCATGCCGAACAGACCGGAGTACGACGACGGGATGCGGATCGACCCGCCGCCGTCGCTGCCGGTGCACGCGGGGAACACCCCGGCTGCCACCGACGCCGCCGACCCGCCCGACGAGCCGCCGGGGGTGCGCTCGAGGTTCCACGGGTTCCGGGTCACACCATGCAACTTGCTGGCGGTGTAGCTGACGACGCCGTGCTCGGGGGCGGTGGTGAGCCCGACGAGGACAGCGCCGGCGGCGCGCAGGCGCGCCACCTCGGCGCAGTCGAACTCGGCGACGGCGCCGGCATTCGCGTACGGCATCGACGCGTTTGTGTCCGGCCACCCCTGCACCTCCGCGAGCTCCTTGACGCCCATGGGAACGCCGGCGAACCGGCCCGGGTCGCCGCCGGCGGCGACGCGCCCGTCGACGCGCTCGGCGTCGGCCACCGCCCGATCACGGTCGAGGAAGCACACGGCGTTGAGCCTCGGATCGAAGCGCTCGATCCGCTCCAATGACATCTCGAGGAGCGCCATGGCGCTCAGCTCACCGGTTCGGACGCCTTCCGCGAGCTCCCAGGCGTCGTGCTCCCACAGCTCTGTCATGCGGCTGAGCCTAGCTACGACGTGCTCGTGCAGGCCGTGAGCCCGAGCTGGACGGCGACCGGATCGGTGGCGGCGTCGATCTGCGCGAGGTTGGAGGTGAAGCTCGCGAGCGTCGCCGGGTCCTGCATCGCGCCCACGGCATCTGCGTACTGGTCTTCGACGCCGGCGCGCTGCCGCCAGCGGTCGAGCACCTTGTCGACCTGATCCTGCTCGGCCTCGGGCGGCACGAGCGCGTCGACGCGCCGGACGAGCTCGCGGTCGGTCGACGCGACACTCTTGAGCTTCTGCGCGTCGGCCGCGCCCGACGGGCTCGGCGGCAGCTGCTGGAGCTGCGCGCTGCGATCGGTGCCGGCCTCCGAGCACAGCTCGTTCGCCTGCTTCGCGAACGCCGACTTGCTGAGGGCGCCGGGCTCGTCGTCGTCGCCG
>JBKPDG010000208.1:0-11219 GCA_046727755.1 Actinomycetota bacterium | reverse complement strand
GCCGCGTGTTGGCTCCGTCGGCGTGCCGGCCGCCGTGACCTCGTTAGGCGAGATGTCGTGCCTCCGACGTTGACATACATACGGTATGTATGTTTCTCTTGGACAGACGCCTCAGGTGAGGGGACCCCGATGTCACGAAGTGAAGCGCTCGGTCCGATGAACGAGGTGGACCTGTCGGCGGGGCGCATCCGCTACCGCGAGCGCGGCGAGGGTCCGCCGGTGGTGTTCGTGCACGGGCTGCTGGTCAATGCCGACCTCTGGCGTGCCGTGGTCCCGCCGCTCGCGGCGGCGGGCTTCCGGTGCATCGCCCCGGACTGGCCGCTCGGTAGCCATGATGTACCGATGCCTGGGGCCGATCTCAGCCCACCTGGCGTGGCCGGCTTGGTCGCCGCGTTCCTGGACCGGCTCGACCTACAGGACGTCACCGTCGTGGCCAACGACACCGGCGGCGCCATCGTCCAGCTGCTGATGACCGAGCACCCGGAGCGGATCGGCCGGGTTGTGCTCACGCCGTCGGACAGCTTCGCGCGGTTCTTCCCGCCGGCCTTCGCTCCGCTGCCCAAGCTCGCCCGCGTGCCGGGGGCGATGTGGTTGCTCGCGCAGTCGTTACGGGTGCGGGCGCTGCACCGGCTGCCGTTCACGTTCGGCTGGGTGGCCAAGCGGCCCATACCAGCGGAGATCGTGGATTCCTATCTGCTGCCCAGCCGACGGGACCCGGCCGTGCGAGACGACCTTCGCCGTTTCCTGCGTGGCGTGCACCGCCGGCACACCCTGGCCGCCGCGCGGGCACTGCCGCACTTCGCGAAGCCGGTGTTGCTGGCCTGGGCGGCCGAGGACCGGCTGTTCCCGGTCGAGCTGGCCGATCGGCTGGCCGGCCTGCTTCCGCACGCGACGGTGGTCACCGTCGCGGACTCCTACACCTTCGTCCCGGAAGACCAACCGGAGCTGCTCGCCCGGCTGGTGCTCGACTTCGCGCGGGCAAATGCCACGGCGTAGCCAGCAGGACCGGTCGCGCTCGACCCGCGCCGCACTGGTCGCCACCGCCCGGGCGCTATTCGCCGAGCGCGGCTATGCACACGTGCCCGCCGAGGAGATCGTGACCGCGGCCGGCGTCACCCGCGGCGCGCTCTACCACCACTTCGCCGACAAGCAGGGGCTGTTCCGCGCGGTATTCGAGGAGCTGGAAGGCGAGGTGACCGCCGAGATCGCCGCGGCCATCGCGGCCGCACCCGACCAGTCGGCAGCCATGGTCGTCGGGCTGGGTCGCTTTCTCGACGTCTGCCAGCGACCCGACGTGGCACGGATCGCGCTCACGGACGCGCCCGCCGTCCTGGGCTGGCAGACCTGGCGGGACATCCAGGCGCAGCACGGGCTCGGCGTGATCACCCGCAGTCTTGACACGGCCGCGAACGAGGGGCTGCCCCTACCCGCGCCAGCGCCTGTGCTCGCCCAACTCGTGCTCAGCGCCGTCATCGAAGCCGCCCTGCTGATCGCGCACGCCACCGACCCCGATACGGCACGAGCCGACTCCGAGCGGGCCCTGCTCGGCCTGCTGTCCGGCATGGTTCGCCAGCCGACCCGACCCGCCCCAGCGAGGTAGCAGCATGCGAAGACCCATTGCCGCAGCCGGCACCGCGCTCTTCTTCGCGCTGGCCCCCGGCGTCGTCGCCGGCCTCATCCCCTGGTCGCTGACCGGCTGGCACCCGCGGCAGCCCCTGCCGTCCTGGGCCTGGCCACCGCTGCGGGCGGCCGGCGTGGCGCTCCTCGCCGCGGGTACGGTCGTCCTGGCGTCCGCCTTTGTGCGCTTCGTCGTGGAAGGCGCCGGCACCCCTGCGCCGATCGCTCCGACACAGCGGCTGGTGATCGGCGGGCTCTACCGTTATGTCCGTAACCCGATGTACCTGGCGGTCGTGGCGACAATCGCGGGGCAGGGCCTGGCGCTGGGCCAGCCGGTGCTGTTGTGGTACGCCGCGGCGGTGGCCGCAGCCACCGCCACGTTCACCCACTTCTACGAGCAGCCGGCGCTGACCCGACAGTTCGGCGCGGCATACGACGCCTACCGGCGTGCCGTGCCGGGCTGGTGGCCGCGCCGGCACCCTTGGAAACCCGGGGAGACAGAGGAACCCTGACACGGCCAGGTGTCAACCCCGGCACCTGCTCCACATCGTGGTGTGCGGTCCATCGTCACCTGCTCGGCCAGCGCCGCTGATCAACTCGCAAGAACGATCACTTCTGGCGTCAGACGCCGGGCGCCCGGTCCTCAGTCGGCCTCCGTTGGCACCAGCCGCTCGGTACTCGACTGGGTTCCCGTCTCGAACGGCTGGACCGTCTCGTTCGGCCGGACCGTCTCGTTCAGCTGGACCGCCTCGTTCGGCTGGACCGCCTCGGGCGGCTGCGAGGCCGCGCCGGGAAGGGTGGCGCGCTCCAGGAACCGGAGGAGCTCGACCGGGAAGGGAAGGACGACGGTGGAGTTCTTCTCCGCCGCGACCTCCACCATGGTTTGCAGCAGCCGCAGCTGGAGCGCGGCCGGCGTCGCCGCCATGGCAGCGGCCGCCTGGGACAGCTTCTGCGAAGCCTGCAGCTCGCCGTCCGCTGTGATGACGCGGGCCCGTCGCTCCCGCTCGGCCTCGGCCTGCCGGGACATCGACCGCTTCATCGACTCCGGCAGCGCGACGTCCTTGATATCCACCCGCTCGATGTGGATGCCCCAGCTGAGCGCGGGACTGTCCAGCATCAGCTCGAGTCCCTGGTTGAGTCGCTCCCGGTTGGACAGCAGGTCGTCGAGATCGCTCTTGCCGATGATCGAGCGCAGCGACGTCTGGGCGACCTGCCCGATCGCGAACAGGTAGTCCTGCACGGCCACGATCGCGGTGACCGGTTCGTCCACCCGGAAGTAGACAACCGCATCGACACGAACCGTGACGTTGTCCCGGGTGATGCCATCCTGCGCCGGCACCGGCATCGTGACGATCTGCATGTTGACTTTCTTCAGCCGGTCGACCATCGGCACGATCCGGGTCAGGCCCGGCTCGCGCGCCCGAGGTTGGACCCGCCCCAGCCGGAACACGACGCCGCGCTCGAACTGCCGGACCACGCGAAGCCCGAAGGCGACCCACAGGACGGCGAGGGCGGCGATCCCGATGAGCACACCGATGAGCAGATCGATGAGGATCATGCCTGCCTCCCACTCCCTGCCATCGTACGTCCGCCCGCGCGGGGGACCGGCGCACTAGGCTGTGGCATCGAGAGAGGCGCGATCACCGTGGCCGACGACCTGCTGAGACTCGACGACCCGTGGACTGTCCCCGGGCGGCACTGGCAGCGGCTCCCGGACGGCCGGATCCAGTGCGACGTGTGCCCGCGCGCGTGCCGATTGCACGAGGGTCAGCGCGGCCTGTGTTTCGTCCGCGGTCGGGTCGCCGACCAGATTGTGCTGACGACGTACGGGCGGTCCAGCGGCTTCTGCGTCGACCCGGTGGAGAAGAAGCCCCTCAACCATTTCCTGCCCGGCAGCGCGGTGCTGTCGTTCGGCACCGCCGGGTGCAACCTCGCCTGCAAGTTCTGTCAGAACTGGGACATCTCGAAGAGCCGCGAGGTGGACACGCTCACCTCGGCGGCCTCGCCGGAGACACTCGCCAACGCCGCCGAGCGGCTCGGCTGTGCCAGCGTCGCGTTCACGTACAACGACCCGGTGATCTTCCTGGAGTACGCCGCCGACGCGGCCGACGCGTGCCGCGAGCGCGGGATCCACGCGATCGCCGTCACCGCCGGCTACATCACAGCTGCCGCGCGCCCGGACTTCTACGCGCACATGGACGCGGCCAACGTCGACCTCAAGGGTTTCACCGAGGAGTTCTACGCCAAGACGTGCGCAGCGCACCTGCAGCCGGTGCTCGACACGCTCGTCTATCTCCGGCACGAGACCGACGTCTGGTTCGAGATCACCACCCTGCTCATCCCCGGCAAGAACGACTCCGACGCCGAGATCGACGCGGAGACCCGCTGGATCGCTGAGCAGCTCGGCGTCGACGTGCCGCTGCACTTCACCGCGTTCCACCCGGACTACAAGATGCGCGACGTGCCGGCGACCCCGGCCGCGACGCTGACCCGCGCCCGCCGGATCGCGCTCGGGAACGGGCTGCGGTACGTCTACACCGGTAACGTGCACGACCGCGACGGGGGAAGCACGTACTGCCCCGGCTGCGGACGGGTTGTCGTCGAGCGGGACTGGTACGACATCGGCCGCTACGCGCTCACCGACGACGGGCGCTGCGCGCGGTGCGGCACGCGGATCGCCGGCCGGTTCGCCGGTCCGGCGGGGTCCTGGGGACGGCGGCGGCTCCCGGTCCGCATCGCCGCCCCCTGACCGCGGTGGACCTGGCCGGTCAAGTTCGGTCGACGCCCTGAACGGCGACCATGCGCAGGTGCGCGGCGCCATCCCGCAGCCGCTTCGCCTGCTGGTAGACCTCCGACTCGTACCAGCGCTTGGCTGCGTCCAGGTCCTCGAACTCGAGCACCACCAGGCGGGACGGTTGCCAGTCGCCCTCGAGGACGGCCAGCTCGCCGCCACGCGCCAGGAACCGGCCGCCGCCGGCGGCGATCGCTCCCGGTGATGCGGCCCTGTACTGCTCGTACTGCTCCGGATCGGTGATGTCGGTCTCGACGATGACGTACGCCGCCATGCTTGGAACCTACTCGACCCGTGACTGGGGACCGCCGGCTGGCGCGGCGCCCTCGGGAAGCCGGATCGCGGCGAGCTGATAGCCGGTGGCGACGAGGTGGCCGCGGCTGTCCCACACCTCGCAGTGCTCGTCGACCCGGTCGGCCGTCACCAGCCCGGCCCGCAGTCGTACCCGCAGCGGACCGGGCGCCGGCACACCCCGTACGTAGACGGTGAGCTCGATCGTCGGGACCCAGGCGCCGAGCACGCCGAGGTCGAACGTCGCGGGCGGCAGGCAGTCGGCGGCGACCAGGAGGGCCAGCGGGTCGGGCTGCCGCCCGTCGGCGAGCCGGACCCAGCCGCGGATCTCACCGCGGCCGCTCGGCTGGCCACCGGCGAAACCGGCGGAGGCGGGGTCCAGTCGCTCCTCGACCACCGTCAGCAGCGGCACCTGGAACATCCCGTTGTCATGCGGCGCCAGCAGGCAGGATTCCTCGGGCGGCAGCTGCGGCGGCGCCAGCTCGCTCCACCACGCGTCCGCGGCGTCGGGCAGCCGGGCACAGGTGACCAGCGCCTCGACATACCGCCGGCCACCGGCGGTCAGCGAGGCACGCAGTTGCGAGGCCGACCGGCCGCGGCGCAGCGCCTCGACCTCGACCTGCGCGGGTCCCGGGGCGGGAGCGGCCAGGAAGTGCGCGCTGACCGCGGTCGGGTGTGGGTGGTCGACCTCGCCGTCGCAGGCCGCGTCCGCCGCCGCCCTGGCGAGCACCGCCAGCAGGTACCCGCCGTTCGGCTTGGTCCCGATCCGCCAGTCCGGGTCCAACTCGACGTCGTAGCGGTCGACCCCGCCATGCCCGCCGCTGCGATGCACCGCGGTTGCCGCATCGAACCCTGCCACTACGCCACCTCCACACTCCACGACGATGACGACGGTACGAGGTGGCCCGGCCCCCTCCACACACGGGACGCGGCGCAGCGGCCGTCGTCTGGCCGGCAAGCAGGGTCAGCCGCGTACGCACGTCACGACATCGGTTGGTGCGTCTCGCGCAGGCAGCGCGCCAGATCGGCGATTACGCCGGGCGCGATCTCTGGCTGCGCGTCGAGCGCGTCGTCGAAGACCGCCTTGCGCAGCCGCAACAGCCGGACCGGGCTGAGCGCGACAACGGTGGCCGATCTCGGCCGAGCGTCGAGCACGGCAAGCTCGCCCCGGAATCATCCTGCACACTGATCTGGTGCCCGAGACCCTGACGCAGCTCATCCGAGACCCGGTGCACGGCTATGTCGAGGTCCCGCCGGAGCTCGATCCGCTCGTGCGCAGCGCGGCCGTGCAGAGGCTGCGCACGATCCGGCAGAACTCGCTGGCAGTCGTCCAGTTCCCGTCCATGACCGGCAGTCGCTACGAGCACGCCCTGGGCACGATGCATCTTGCCGTCCGGGCGTGGCAGGGCTGCTGGCACAACCGGATGCCCGCCGCCGAAGGCGTCGACGCGACATCGACGTGGGACGGGTTCAGAACAAGCATCATCGGCGATCTCCAGCGCGCCGCAGCGTTCGGCGCGGAACTCGACCCGGTGACGCGCCGGCTGATCGACGCGCCGCCGGGTAAGCCCGAGCGGACTGCACTGTGGACGTCGTTCGAGCACGTCATCGGCCTCGCCCTCGGCGCTGTCGGGTTGCTGCACGACGTGGGCCACCCACCGTTCTCGCACGTCCTCGAACCGTTCTACCTGCGCAACGCCGAGCAGATCCTCGGCGCCGACCGACGTGCCGGCCTTTCGCATTACGCGGCCGACGCGGCCGACAGAGTCCAGTTCCACGAGTGGGCCGGGCTCGCGATCTTCGATGCGATGCCCCAAGCGGCGTTTCGGTTGCTGCCCCGCTACCTCATCCGCCGGGTCCTTGCCGACCGGTCCGGCCACGGTTGGGCGGACTGCCTGCACTCGGTCGTCGACGGACAGTTCGACGTCGACCGGCTCGACTTCCTCTGCCGAGACGCTGCTGGAGCCGGTACAGAATTCGGGAACCTCGACGTGACGAACCTGCTGCGTAACCTCGAACTGCACCGGACCGGCCCGGACGACTGGCGCATCGGTCTGGGCGCACAAGCCCTCTCCTCGTTCGAGACGATGCTGCTGCAGCGAGCGCAGCACTACCGTTGGGTCGTGCAGCACCACATGGTGGTCGCGGCGAACGCGGCGGCCGAGCGTGCCGTCACGGCACTGTTCACCATGTCGTGCGGCGCCGAGCCCATTCCGGCGCTGCGCGACCTGTTGCCCGACCTCGACTACCTCACCTACGCCTCGGCAAGCGGCGCCGACGGGGCCTGCGTCGACGATCCGGGCGTCCTCTCGTGGCTGCGGGCAGCACGCCCGGTCCTCGCGTCGATTGCAGCTGAGGATTCCCCAGCCGGGGAGCAGGCCCACGCGACGCTGGCGTTGATCGGAGTGTTCGACTCGATGTCGATCATGCCGATCCCCGCCTGGCGCGACTACCACGAGTACGTCGCGCGCATCGAGCAGAACCGCGATGTGGTCGCCGAACTCGTCCAATTCGCCGAACCGGCCGACGCTCCGGACTTTCTGACCAGCAAGGCGAGCCGGCAGGCGGTGGCCGCGCTGCAGGCCGACATCCCTGCGCAGCTCAACGCGGCGCTGGACGCGGTCCTGCGGCCCAACCGGACGGACGCCGACCTTGAGGATGCCGAGCGCTGGCTCACCGACGCGGTGCCGGCATTCGACGGACCTGGTCGCTGGTTGCTCGCCCGAACCGAGTTCCGCGCGATACAACAGGAGCACGCGAGCATCTGGCGCGGTGACCAAACTGTGCAGCTCGGCGAGCTCAGCCCGCTGGCGGTCGCGCTCGCGGCTATAGAGGTGATGCGGCCGAGGTACTTCGCCTTCTTCGTGCCCCATGACGGGGAGCCGACGGAGCCAGGCCGCGACCAGCGGCGCGAGCTCGGCGCCGTCTTCCTGCGTGAGGTGCTGCGGGTGGTTCGGCCCGCCACCTCCGGCGCCGCACCCTAACCTTTGAGCACGGCCGACGAAGCGGCGCGGCCGAGCCACGCCGGGAGGAGGTGTGGCCGACCGACCACCTACCGGCCCACGCCTGCCCCAAGTTCGACGAGACGTTCCCGATCGTGCTGCGCCGCGCCGTCGCGCAGACCTTCGACGAACCGCCGGACCGGGCGACCACTCACTGTGGACGATACGACCAGTCAGAGCAACGGATGCAGGGTCACCCCCAGCCGGTCCGGCAGTGACACCTTCTGCACGTCGCCCTCGTTCAGCTCGCGGGGGCGGCCGGCGGTGCGCAACGCCTCGACTACCTCCTCCGAGTTGGCCAGCATGAACGTCACCGGGCGGTCCACCGCGATCGGGAAGTCGTGCCAGGTGCCGGCGTGCAGCAACAGCACGCTGGCCGGCGGGAACCGCAGCGCGGTGGCCGCGTCGAGGTCCGGTAGCTGCCCACCCGACTCGTGGTTTGGCGGCGTCATCACCATCACGTACGCCCCACCGGCAATCGCAACGAACAGCTGGGTCAGGTGCATGTGCCGCTCCAGCCAGCCCACCTCCGGCTGGCCGCCGGGCAACACCTGCGCGGTACGCAGCGCGGCTCGGCCGCGGTAGCGGAAGCCGATGTCACCGCCCTCGATGACCCGTCCGGGGTAGTACGGGATATCGATGTCAGGTCTGACATCCATCCCGACCAGCGTCCCAAACGGGGCGACTGTCTCCGGTGTGGCCGACACGAGTTGCAGCTCGCGAGGCGCTGTGGTGTGGATCGTCATGGTCCCCTCCTCATGCCGGCGGCCCGGTTGGTCCGGTCACGTCGGTTGGTCAGCTCCCGGAACGGAGCGCACTTCCCAGTCCCGCTCGGCGCTCAGCTCGGCGAGCTGCCGGCCGGTGCAGAACCACGCACCCGGCAGGGCGGCCATCCGTTCCAGCGCCCGGCGCAGGTGCCGCACCCGGCCCGGCTGCCCGGCCAGGTACGGGTGCAGCCCGAGCGCCACGGCCGCCCCGGCGGGCGGCTCGTCGCACAGCTCGGCGACGTGGTCCACCAGCGCGTCGGCGAACGCAGGGCCAGTGTGGTGCAGGCTGAGGACCAACGAGATGTCGTTCGTCTCCAGCCCGTACGGCACGGCGAGCAGCCGCCCGGACCGGGTCTGCAGCCAGCACGGCATGTCGCTGTCCACCCAGTCCGCGGTGTAGCGCAGACCGGCCTCGACCAACAGCTCCTGGGTGACCTCGCTGACCGCGAAGCCCGGCGTGAGCCAGCCGGTCACCGGCCGCCCGGTTGCCGTCGTGAGGACGTCCAGCGTTCGGGCGACGCGGTCCTTCTCAACCTCACGTTGCATGCCGTGATGCGGCGTGCTGTTCTCCCAGCCGTGCGCCAGCACGTCCCACCCCGCGGCGAGGACCGCCTTGACGATGTCCGGCCGCAACCGGCACATCTCCGCGTCCAGCGCCGCGGTGGCCGGCAGGCCCAGCTCGTCGAACAGCCGCAGCAGCCGCCACACCCCGCTGCGCTCTCCGTACCGACGCCAACCGGCATTGGCCACGTCCAGTCCACCGCTGAGATGCGGCTGCAGCGCCGGTCCCGGCCTGCCGGGCACGAAATGCTCGATGTTGACCACCGGCCACACCGCCACAGCGTGACCACCCGGCCAGAGCGCCCGATTCCCACCCATGAGCCCGCCGTTCTCCCTGCTTGTCATCCTGACAGATCTGCCGCCGCCCGCCGACGGAATCGTTCGAATCGACGCTGAAGCACATCCGCGCCGCCCTCGGTCGCCGAGCCGCTCGTCGATAGCCACCGCCCACGGCTGGGCCTGGCACCTCAGGCCAGCCGCCGTTCGCCGGCATGTCATCCGCGCGAATGCCTCACAGTTGCGTCCAGAGGCAAATAGGGGCGACCTGGCGCAGACACATGAAAATGAGGGCTATCCGCTCTATGGCGCACCCGCCGCGCCGGCCACCTCGTCGGCGATCGAGCGCCAGCGCATCAGCGCGCGGTCGTAGTGCACCGGTCCGTGCCGGAACGTCGACAGGTCCAGCTCGGTGAGCGAGCGGTAGGCGTCGGCCGGCAGGTCGGCTTCGAGCACCACCTGCAGCCCAGTGCGCTCGTCCTCGAGCATCAGCGGGCGGGACTCCGGCCGGTCGGCCACGGCAGCTGGTGACTCAGCGGCGGGCTCCCGCCGAGCCGCTTCGACGATGCGCCGCACCAGGCGCTTGAGCGGCTCGGCCGCCTGCTTCGCGTAGTCCTTCGCCAGCACGTCGAGGAACGAGCCGAGCGGCAGCATGATCAGGGCCGCCCAGGTGATCGTCTCGACACCGCGCACCGTGGGCGCGCGGCGGATGTCGGCGGCGAGGCCGGTCTCGGCGAACGCAGCAGCCAGCTCGTCGGCGCCGACATCCGTCGCGACCATGACACGGGCCTGGAGCGTCACGGCTCCCTCCACTCCCGTACCTCGACGCGACCGTCCAGGTAGCCCAGCACGATCCGATCCGCGCGGATCGCGATGCCGCCGACCGGCGTCGCGCCGAGGTCGTCGTAGCGCGGCTCGCCGCCGTGCGGCGGCAGCGTACCCAGCCAGTTCCCGGTCACCCAGGCAGCGCACCCGCGCGACCCGGCGGCGAGCAGCGGTACACCGCTCAGCCGTGCGCCGGCGACCACGCGGCCGTTGCCGGTGTCGACCAGCGCCACGCCGGCTGCGCCGGCGACGACGGCTCGGCGCCCGCCGGCGGAGACCCGCACGACCGACACCTGCCACGACGACTGCACGGCGACGAGCCGGTCGCCGGACGTCGGGTGCCACAGCCACGCCCGCCCGTCGTCGCACGCCACGGCGACGACGCCCGAGTCGCCGTCCGCGTCCAGGTCGACGGCGCTGCGGCCGAGGCGGGTCGCCGCGCGGACCGACCGGGCGCCGTCCTGCACCTCCAGCGAACCGTCGGAGCGGGTGACCACCACCCGCCGCCCGTCGGCGGAGAGCGCGAGCGGCACCCGGCTCACCGGTGACGGCACCGGCGACTCCCAGGGCACGATGGCGGGTCCGGCCCAGGTCACCACCGCGACGTACGGTGCGTCCGCCGCGACGGCCAACCGGAACGCGCCGCTGACCCCGCCCTGCACCAGCACCGGCCGCAGCGGCTCGCCGCTCGGCACCGCCCACCGGAACACGCGGTCCGGGGTACGCCCGCCCGCGAGAACGGAGCCGTCGAACCCCAGCGCGACCACCCAGACCGGGAACGGAAGCCTGGTCGCGAAGATCGCCCGGCCCAGCGGCGCGCCGTCGTGCCGCGGTGCCGCCGGCCCTGGCCCGGCGGCGACATCCTCAGCCGACCCGCGTACCAGCGCATCCGCCGGGAATCCGGGCCCCGGAGCCGCCGCCGGTGTCCGGCCGCCGGCCGAGGAGGCGGATGGCTCGACAGGCCGTGTCTCGGCCGCCTCGCCGATCACCCCGGGCCCGGTCCACTCGTCGGCCGGCGCCGTCCCGGGTACCTGGCCGGCGCGCGTGGAGGCGGGTGACGCCGCGGCACCCGGTTCGGGTGCCCGGTCC
>JBKPDG010000207.1:0-28811 GCA_046727755.1 Actinomycetota bacterium | reverse complement strand
GGCATACGAGATATTACTCACCGTCTCTTGGGCTCGGAGATGTGTATAAGAGACAGCGCCGGGCGGGAGCCGCGCGCGCAGTCCGAGGGCCGCCGCGTCCGCGGCGCGTTCGATTGCCGCCTGCTCGACGTCGTCGCGAGCGGACATACGCAGACCATAGGGAGCCCGCGCCCGCTGGCCGGGGTGGTGCATGGCAGTCTCTGTCGATGAACGAGGAGCGGGACGAGCTCCCGCCGCCCCCACCGGCGGTGCCGCCCCGGCGGAGGCGGCGCCCGCTCGTCGCCGCCGCCACTGTCGCCGCCGTCCTGGGCGTGCTGGCGATCGTCGGCGGAGTCCTGATCCGTCTCCCCTACGTGCTCATCGCTCCCGGAAACGCGAGCGCCGTCGATCGCGTCGTGACAATCGAGGGCGCGCCGACGTACGCACACCGCGGCCAGCTGCTGTTCCTCACCGTCTCCGTGTCGAGCGACCGCCCGAACGCGCTCACGGTCCTCTCGGGCTGGCTGGACGACGACACGGAGGTCGTCCCGGAGGACGAGGTGCTGCAGGGCCGTTCCCGCGCCGAGGACGCGCGGCTCAACAAGCTCGAGATGGCGGACTCGCAGATGACGGCCAAGCGGGTCGCGTTGGAACGGCTCGGGTACTCCGTCCCCGTGAGCGGGATGGGCGCCGTCGTCACCGCCGTGCAGAAGGGCGCCCCCGCCGACGGCAAGCTCCGCGTCGGCGACGTCATCACCGCCGTCGACGGCCAAGCGATCACCCTCGCCGACGAGCTCGGGCCGCTCGTGCGCGGCGGACCCCCCGGCGAACCGGTGACGTTCTCGGTCGATCGGGATGGGAGCACCACGCCCGTCACGGTCGTGACCCGCCCGGCGGCGGACGGGCCGTGCCGGGGTCGCGCCCAGGTCGGCGTCCAGACGGCGACCCGCAGCGAGAAGTTCGACTTCCCGGTCGACGTGGAGATCGACACCGGACGCGTGAGCGGACCGTCGGCGGGGCTCGCGTTCACGCTCACGATCCTCGACGAGCTCACCCCCGGCGACCTGACCGGCGCCAAGAAGGTCGCGGTCACCGGCACCATCCGCGGCGACGGCACCGTCGGACCCATCGGAGGCGCCGAGCAGAAGGCGGTGACGGCCCGCCGGGCGGGAGCGAAGCTGTTCCTCGTCCCGACCGAGGAGCTGAAGGAGGCCCGCGGGCGCGCCGACGGAATGAAGGTTGCGGGCATCCGGAGCCTCGACGACGCCCTCACCGAGCTGGAGAAGTTCGGTGGCGAGGAGACCGGCATCGCGCCCGCCCCACCCTCCACAGCCTGCCCTTAGCCCCAATACAGTTGCGCCGATGTCAGTCGACGAGCCCCGCTCGCCGGGCCCGGGCGAGCCCCGGCTCACGCCCGCACAAATCGAGCGGCACGACTTCCCGAAGGCGCGGAAGGGTCTCGACGAGCGAGAGGTGCGCGCCTTCCTCCGCCGGGTGGCGGACGAGTTCGACGCCGTGAACCGACGGCTCGCCGAGGTCGAGGCCGAGCTTCGGCATCCGCCGCTGCCGTCCCGCGACCAGCTCGTGGAGCAAGTGGGCCAGGAGGTTGCCCGCACGTTGCGTTCGGCCGAGGAGTCGGCGGAGAAGGTGGCCGAACGGGCGCGGAAGGCCGCGTCCGAGGTCGAACGAGCGGCACGCGAGGAGTCGGCACGCACCCGTACCGAGCAGCTCGAGCAGGCGACCAAGGACGCGCGGGCGATCGTGGAGACCGCCCGCGAACGCGGCCGCGAGATGGTCGCCGAAGCACGGGCACTGCGCGAGCGCGTCCTCTCCGACCTGAATCACCGGCGCGACACGCTGCGCGCGTACATCGATCAGCTGCGGGCCGACCGTGATCGCTTCGCGGAGGCGTATCGCGTCGTGCGTGACACCGTGTCGGACGCCAACGAGATGCTCACGCGCTTCGGCGCCGGCCGTCCGTTCCCGCCGGTCACCGCCGAGGCCGGGCCGCCGATCTCGTACCCGTCGGACTCGGAAGCAGCCCTCGACCAGGCTCCGCCGCGCAGCCCTGCGCCCGACCCGGCGACGCGCCCACGAATCGACCGCGCGCCTCCCGGGCCACGGCCCGCCCCCGCGACGGGCATCGGACTCGGCGAGCTGCCCGGTCGACCCGAGCCCGCGCCCCCGCCGCCACCGGCGCCACCCGTGGGCAGTCCGGAGCCCGAAGCAGAGCCCGAGTCCGAGCCCGAACGCGTTCCGGAGGGCGCCTCGACCGCGCCGCCGCAGGAGGCGGAACCGGAACATGAACCGGCGACCGTCGCCCAGGACGAGCCGGCGCTGGCGTCGTCCGCCGTGTCCGAACCCGAGCCGTCGCCGGCGTCAACGTCAGATCCGGACCGCGAAGTCGATGCGCTCTTCGAGCGCATCCGGGGCGTGCGCGGAGACACCGTCGAGGAGCCCCGCATCGACTTCGACGACGCCGGCCCGACCGACGACACCGGCGCCGGGCGCACCGAGCACGCGAGCGGCGCTTCGGTGCTCGTCGATTCGCCGCCCGAACCGCGCCCGGCCCCGACCGACGGCGACCCGGAGCTGCTGGCGCGCCGCGACGAGCTCCTCACGCCCATCGCCCGAGAGCTCGTGCGCCACGCCAAGCGTGTCCTGCAGAACGAACAGAACGAGATCCTCGACGCGTTGCGCCGCCAGCGCAGGCGCCCGACCGCCGACAAGCTCATTCCGCCGCTCTCCCAGCAAGTGGACGCCTGGTCGGAGGTGCTGGCTCCGGCGATCAAGGAGGCGTACGTCGCGGCGCGCTCGGCTGCGGAGCCTGATGCCGAGCCGGTGAGCGGCGCGCCCCCGCGCATGGTCACCGGGATGGTCGAGGTGCTCGTCACGCCGCTGCGCGACCGACTCCTTGCCGCCGTGGACGACACGCTCGGAGACGACGCAAACCCCGACGTGATCGCGCACCGCATCGGCGCGCGCTATCGCGAGTGGAAGGGAGAGGAGCTCGACAACCGAATCCGCGATCTCCTCGCCGCCGTGTACGCGCGTGGCGTCTACGACGCCGCGCCGGAAGGCGCTCGCCTCCGTTGGGTTCCGGCCGAGCAGGGACAGTGTCCCGATGCCGACGACAACGCGCTCGAGCCCACACGGCGCGGGGAGCGCTTTCCCACCGGCCAGCAATTCCCTCCCGCGCATCCCGGTTGTCGGTGCCTGCTTGCCGTCGTCGACGAACCGCGCGGCCCCGAGTGAACGCCTGACGGCGCGACCCGGAACTTCGGTACCCCGGCAGTAGGCTTCGCAGCCGATGCGCGTGCCCACAGCCCAACGTCGCCGGCGCGGCTTCCGCGTGCGCGGATGGATCATCGCAGGGGTCATCCTGCTCGTGATCATCCTGTTCAGCCTGCGCGGGCTGGCGGGCTTCTACACCGACTTCCTCTGGTTCGACTCCGTCGACCAGGGCAGCACCTGGCGAGAGCTGCTCTCGGCCAGGGTCGTTCCGGCGCTCGTCTTCACGGTCGTGTTCTTCGCGATCATGCTCACGAGCCTGCTGATCGCCGATCGTCTCGCCCCGAAATACCGGTCCATGGGGCCCGAGGACGAGCTCGTGGAGCGGTACCAGCAGTTCGTGTCGCCCTACCAGGGTCGGATCCGCGTCGGCGTCGCGCTGTTCTTCGCCCTGATCGCGGGCGTCGGCGTCTCGTCGCAGTGGCAGGAGTGGGTGCTGTTCACCCACCGAGTGGACTTCGGCGTCAAGGACCCGCAGTTCAACCAGGACATCGGCTTCTACGTGTTCCAGCTGCCGTTCCTGCGCTTCATCGCCGACTGGCTCTTCACCGGCCTCGTGATCGTGCTGTTCGTGACGGCCATCGCGCACTATCTCAACGGGGGCATCCGGTTCCAGAGCCCGTTCCAGCGCGTGACCCCGCAGGTGAAGGCGCACCTCTCGGTGATTCTCGCCGTGATGGCGCTGGTGAAGACGGCGCAGTACTACCTCGACCGCTTCAACCTCGACTTCTCGGAACGCGGTGTCGTCACCGGCGCCAGCTACACCGACGTCAAGGCGCAACTGCCGGCGCTGAACCTGCTGATCTTCATCTCGATCGTCGCCGCCGCCTTGTTCATCTGGAACATCTGGCGCCGCGGCTGGGTGCTCCCGATCATCGCGGTCGGGCTGTGGGGGTTCGTGTCGATCGTCATCGGCACGATCTACCCGGCCGGGGTCCAGAAGTTCCGGGTCGAACCGAACGAGTTCCAGAACGAGCAGGAGTACATCGAGCGCAACATCGCGGCAACGCGCGAAGCGTTCAACCTCGACAGCATCAAGAGCGAGTCGTTCGACTATCAGCAGAATCTCGACAACACGACCGTCAACCAGAATGCCGCGTCGATCGAGAACGCACGGCTCTGGGACCCGGCGGTGACACAGGCGACGTACCAGTCGCTCCAGGGGCTTCAGACCTTCTACAAGATCGACGACGTCGACGTCGACCGCTACAGAATCGGCGAGCAGACCCGACAGGTCGTTCTGTCGGCGCGCGAGATCAATTCCAGCGAGCTTCCCAGTCAGTCCTGGGTGAACCAGCACCTCGTGTACACGCACGGGTACGGCATCGTCGCCGCGCCGACGAACGCGTCCGATGGCGGGAACCCGGCTTTCCTCGTGAGCGGCATTCCGGTTCCTGAGGATGCGCCGATTCCGCTGGACCAGCCCGATCTGTATTTCGGCGAGCGCCAACCGGGCTACGCGTTGGTCGGTGCCAAGCAACGAGAGTTCGACTACCCGCGCGAAGGCCGTACCGACGCGACCACGCGATACAAGGGCAAAGATGGCGTCGAGCTCGACAACCCGATCCGCCGGGCCGCGTTCGCGTTGCGCTTCGGTGACATCAACCCGTTGATCTCCGGCCAAATCGGGGGCAACACGAAGGTGCTCTATGTGCGCGACGTCAAGGACCGGGTCGAGAAGCTCGCGCCGTTCCTCGACTTCGACGCCGACCCGTATCCGGTCGTCACGGGCGGCAAGGTCGTGTGGGTGCTCGACGCCTACACGACGACGAACCGCTACCCGTACGCGCAAAGAGTGTCGGGACCCAATGACACCGGCCTCGGCCACAGCTTCAATTACGTCCGCAACTCGGTGAAGGCGACGGTCGACGCTTACGACGGAACCGTCAGGTTCTACGTCATCGACCCCAAGGACCCGCTGATCCGCTCGTACCGGAAGGCGTTCCCCGATCTGTTCACCGACTTCGACAAGATGCCGGACGACCTCAAGGAGCACCTGCGCTATCCGGAAGACCTGTTCCGGGTGCAGTCGGACGTGTACTCGAATTACCACGTCACCGAGAGCCGCCGCTTCTACCAGGGCAGCGCCAAGTGGCTCCTGTCGCCCGATCCGGGCTCGGGTCAGCTCACGGCCGCCCAGCTTCGCAGCGTCACCGCCGCCCAGCCGGAGCAAGGAGCCCGGAGAGGGGCAACATCGACCGGCAATCGCATGCGGCCCTACTACCTGAACATCAGCCTGCCCGGGGAGCAGGAGCCGAGCTTCATCATCCTCCAGCCTTTCGTGCCCGTGTCGGCCGGGAACCGGCAGACGCGCCTGGTGTCGTTCATGGTCGCGAGGTCCGACCCGAGCAACTATGGCGAGATGACCGCGTTCGAGATGCCCCAGGGTGAGTCCGTGCTCGGGCCGGTGCAGATCGACAACCGGATCAAGAGCACCACCGACATCACCCGCGAGCTCTCGCTGCTGAACCAGCAGGGCTCGACCGTGATCCAGGGGAGCCTCCAGCTGATCCCGGTCGGCAACTCGATCCTCTACATCCGCCCCTTCTACGTGCAGGGCGCCGGAACCTCGAGCTTCCCGCAGTTCCGGTTCGTCGTCGTCGCCTACGGCGACCAGAACCCGGTGCGTGCGTCGACGGTCGAGGAGGGTCTCTCCATCCTGTTCGGCCAGGCGCCGCCGCAGGCGCCGACGGACGAGGGCGGTGCGCCGACGACCCCGCCGCCGTCGGGCGGTGGCAACGTGCAGGACCTGCTGAACCAGGCCGCCGACACGTACCGGCGGGCCCAGGAAGCGTTGCGCAACGGCAACCTGGGTACGTATCAAGAGCTCATCAACCAGGTCGGCGATCTCATCAACCAGGCCCAGCAGGGTGGAGACGGCGGAGGCGGGGGCGGCGCCTCGACCACGACGACGGCGCCCGCCCGCCAGACTGCCGCCGGCGTAGGCTCGGCCGAGCCCTGACGCAGCGGCCGTCTGAGGGGGACTCGACCGGGAAATCGGCCGAGAATTGTTCGTCACCGCCCGGGATTGTTACTATCGACGTAGTGAAAATCCCCTGGATCCCCTGTCCCAGGGGCATTTCAGACTCCTGAGACCGCCACCCGGTTGCGGAGGCGAGGACGTATGGCAGTCAGTGGAATCGATCTCGGCAAGTACAAGCTCGGCTGGGCCGACAGCACGGCGGATTACGCCTACATCCCGAAGAAGGGCCTGAACGAGGAGATCGTCCGCGAGATCTCCGGGCAGAAGTCCGAGCCCGACTGGATGCGCGACTTCCGGCTGAAGTCACTGAAGCGGTTCGAGCGCAAGCCGATGCTCGAGTGGTTCGCCAAGAACATGCCGACCATCGACTTCGACGACATTTACTACTACCTGAAGCCGACCGACAAGGGAGAGGTCGCCGACAACTGGGACATGCTCCCCGAGTCGATGAAGGCGACGTATGAGAAGCTCGGCATCCCCGAAGCCGAGCGCAAGTATCTGGCGGGGGTCACGGCCCAGTTCGAGAGCGAAACCGTGTACCACAAGAACCGTGAGGAGCTCGCCAAGCAGGGCGTCCTGTTCACCGACATGGACACCGCGGTGCGCGAGTACCCGGAGATCGTGCGCGAGCACTTCGCGACGGTCATCCCGCCCGGTGACAACAAGTTCGCGGCGCTGAACTCGACCGTGTGGTCGGGCGGCTCGTTCATCTACGTGCCGCCCGGCGTACACGTCGAGATGCCGCTGCAGGCGTACTTCCGCATCAACGCCGAGAACGCGGGCCAATTCGAGCGGACGCTGATCATCGCCGACGAGGGCGCGTCGGTGCACTATGTCGAGGGCTGCTCGGCGCCGATCTACACGGGCGACTCGCTGCACTCGGCCGTGGTCGAGCTCGTTGCCAAGCCCGGCGCGCGCATCCGGTACACGACGATCCAGAACTGGTCGCCGAACGTCTACAACCTGGTCACGAAGCGGGCCAAGGCCGAGCGCGAGGCGACCGTCGAGTGGATCGACGGCAACATCGGGTCGAAGCTGACGATGAAGTACCCATCGGTCGTGATGACGGGTCCGAAGGCGCACGGTGAGGTGCTCTCGGTCGCGTACGCCGGCGAAGGCATGCACCAGGACGCGGGAGCGAAGATGACCCACGTCGCGCCCGACACGACGTCCATCATCGAGTCGAAGTCGATCTCGAAGGACGGCGGGCGAACGACCTACCGCGGTCTGGTGAAGGTCGAGGAGGGCGCGCACAACGTGAAGAGCCACGTGCGCTGCGACGCGCTGATCCTCGACGAGGACAGCCGCTCCGACACCTACCCGTACATGGAGATCGAGGAGAAGGACGCCCGCATCGGGCACGAGGCCACGGTCTCGAAGGTCGGTGAGGACCAGATCTTCTATCTGATGAGCCGCGGGCTGAGCGAGCAGCAGGCGACGGCGATGATCGTCAACGGGTTCATCGAGCCGATCGTGAAGACGCTGCCGATGGAGTACGCCGTCGAGCTGAGCCGCCTCATCGAGCTCAACATGGAGGGCGCGGTCGGCTAAATGACCGCGTTCACACCCGAAGCTGCACGCGCGCTCGGCGGGCCGGACTGGCTCGTCGAGCGTCGTCTTGCTGCGGCCGAGCAGCTCGACGGGATCGTCTGGCCCACGCCGTCGGAGGAGCTGTGGCGGTACAGCCGCATCGACGAGCTCGACCTCGACCGCTTCCGTCCTCCGTCGCCCGAGGAGCTCGGCGAGCCGGGCCCCGAACTCGCGCCCGGGGGTGGGCCCGTCGCCGCCGAGGCGGGTGAGCGGGCCGGCCTCGTCGTCGCACGGAACGGCCGCGTCGTGCACCACGAGCTCGACGAGACGTTGGCGCGCAAGGGCGTGCGGGTCTGCGGACTCGCCACGTGCGACGAGACGGATGTCGCCGCTCTGCTGGGGGCGTGCTCGCAGGCGTCGCCCGACCCCTTCACCGTGCTGCACGACGCGTTCCTCGCCGGGGGCGCGTTCATTCGCGTCCCCGCCGGCGTCGTCGTCGAGAAGCCGATCATCGTGTTGCACTGGTCGGAAGGCGACGAGCTCACCACCTTCCCGCACACGCTCGTCGCCGCCGAGGAGAGCTCGGAGATCACCGTGCTCGACCGGTTCGGGTCGCCCGACACCGGGGGCGCCGGCCATCTCGTCGACGCGGTCGTCGAGCTGATGGTCGCCGACAACGCACGTGTGCGCTACCTGTCGGTGCAGGAGCACGGGCCGCACACCTGGCAGATCGCCCTCCAGCGCGCGCACGTCGGACGCGATGCATCGCTGCACTCGTCGGCGGTGGCGCTCGGCGGCGACTACGCCCGCCTGCGCAGCGAGTCGCTGCTGGCCGGCGACAGCGCGGAGAGCGATCTGATGGCGGTGTACTTCGGCGACCACACCCAGATGCTCGACTTCCGCACCCTCCAGGACCACGACGCGCCCAATACGCGCAGCGACCTGCTCTTCAAGGGGGCGGTCGAGGACCAGGCCCACTCGGTGTACTCGGGGCTCATCCGGCTCCGCCCCAGCGCTCGCAAGGCGGTGGCGAACCAGACGAATCGCAACCTCGTGCTCACGGAGGGTGCGGGCGCGGAGTCGATCCCGAACCTCGAGATCGAAGCCAACGACGTGAGGTGCTCGCACGCCAGCGCCGTCGGACCCATCGACGAGGACCAGCTCTATTACCTCGAGAGCCGGGGGGTGCCGCCGGCCGAGGCCGAGCGCCTGATCGTGTTCGGATTCTTCGACGACGTGCTCGAGCGCCTTCCGCTCCCGACGTTGGTGCAGGCGCTGCGCCGCACCGTGGTCGAGAAGGTGGAGCACCGCCGTGGGTGACCTTCGAGTCTGCTCGGTGAAGGACGTCGAGACCGGCTCGGCGCGGCGCTTCGACGTCGACGGCCACCGGTTGTGCGTGGTGCACCTCGGCGACGACTACTACGTCATCGACGACACCTGCTCCCACGCCGATTACTCGCTCTCCGAAGGCGACATCTGGGAGGACGACCTCGAGATCGAATGCCCGAAACACGGCTCGACGTTCTCGCTCGAGACCGGCGACCCGGCGACGCTCCCGGCGACGCAGCCGGTGCGCGTCTACGAGGTCAAGATCGACGGTGACGACGTGGTGGTGACGAACCCGTGAGCACGCTGCGCGTCGCCGGGTTGCGGGCCGCGGTCGACCGGCAGGAGATCCTGCGTGGCGTCGACCTCGAGGTCGAATCGGGCGAGGTGCACGCGCTGATGGGCCCGAACGGGTCCGGCAAGTCGACGCTGGCGCACGCGCTGATGGGCCGGTCCGAATACGAGGTGCGGGGCGGCTCGGTGACGCTCGACGGGGAGGAGCTGCTGGGGCTGCCGACGTGGGAGCGCGCCACCAAGGGCCTCTTCCTCGCCATGCAGTACCCGGTCGAGGTGCCGGGCGTGCGGCTCGTCGACTTTCTCGCGGCCGCGCTCCGCGGCCGGGGCGAGGCGCCGAACGGCCTGGGGGAGCGCGTCGAAGCCGAGGCGGCCCGCCTCGAGATCGCCGAGCAGTTCCTTCGGCGGGGCGTGAACGTCGAGTTCTCCGGGGGCGAGCAGAAGCGGGCCGAGACGCTGCAACTCGCCGTGCTCGAGCCGAAGTTCGCGGTCCTCGACGAGATCGACTCCGGCCTCGACGTTGACGCGCTGCGCGATGTCGCCCGGCGGGTCGAGGCGATGACCGAGGAGCGCAACCTCGGTGTGCTCGCCATCACCCACTACGCGCGCGTGCTCAGCGAGCTGCGCGCTGACCGAGTGCACGTCCTCATGGGAGGGCGCGTGGTGACGAGCGGCGGCCCCGAGCTCGCCGACGAGCTCGAGCGCGTCGGCTACGAGGGACTGGCCGAGAAGCTCGGCGTCGAGACGCTCGCGGTCGAGGCGCCTGCGGAGCCCGACCCGTTCACGGACTCCACGATCGCGTCGAACCCGTTCGCCGACCCGCTGGCGTAGGGGGCGGGTCGGGGCCGGCCGACGCCACCGGGCACCTCTGCCCACAGCCGACGTAGCGTCGCACGGTGCAGTTCAGCCCCGACCTGCGCGACGACGTCGCATCCGGCGACATCACGGTCTCGTTCCGGCTCTGGAGCCGCCCGAAGGTCAAGGTCGGCGGCCGCTACGACGTCGGGCCGGTGCGCATCGAGGTCGACGCCATCGAGCTGGTGCCGTTCTCGAGCGTGACGAGCGCAGATGTGCGCCGGTCAGGGGAGCTGGATCGAGAGTCGCTGCGCAGGCGCGCCGCCCACGCCGGCCCCATCGACGACGACACGCTCGTGTACAGAATCGCGTTCCACGTCGTCCCGTAGTGATCGCCCCGCGACGCCGCGAGGTCGCACGAGTATGGGAGGTCGAAGATGCAGGACGCCTTCGGGTTGGAGATCCCAGAGACGCTCGAGGAAACATGCGATCCAGGCCGTGCGGCCCTGCTCGTCTACGACATGCAGGTGGGGGTGCTCGGCCAAATTGCCCGGCGAGACGAGGTCATCCGTGCGGTCCAGCGCGTGCTCGCGGCAGCTCGTGGTGCCGGCGTGCGCACGTTCTTCCTCCGCCACATGTCGCTCCCCAAGAACCTGGCCGGCGCCTTTCAGCTTCGCCAGGCGATGGCGTGGCAGCGGGCGACCAGTGTGGACGCGGTCGAACCCTGGTTCTTACGTGACTCGCCTGCATTCCCGATCACCCCCGAGGTTCAGCCGCAGCCGACTGACGCGGTCTTCGACAAGATCACGATGTCGGCCTTCGAGGGGACCCCATTGGACATCGCCTTGCGGGACTGTGGCCTGAGCGCGTTCGTGGTCGTAGGGGTCGCCATGGAGATCGGGATCGAGCCAACAGTGCGCCACGGGGCAGACCTGGGATACGTCCCCGTCGTCGTCACCGATGCTTGCGGAGCAGGCAACGAAGACGCGGCGCAACGAGCCCGCGAAACCCTCCAGTTCGTCGGCGACGGCTTCCTCACTGACACCGAGGCCATCTGCAGGATCTGGC
Organism: Actinomycetota bacterium; assembly: GCA_046727755.1. Taxonomy (GTDB): domain Bacteria; phylum Actinomycetota; class Acidimicrobiia; order IMCC26256; family JACDBD01; genus JALZAA01. Next base: position 17,545 of record JBKPDG010000207.1, on the reverse strand, counting down.
ACCCGGCGTCGTGACGGGCTCCGTGTTGTCATCCGGGTCGGCGGCTCCGTCGGCGCGTAGGGCCTCGAGCATCGCCGGGGTGTCGATGTACGCACGGAACCCGACGACCTTGCCGTCTCGCACTTCCCAGACGTGCACCTCGGCGACGTCGAAAGGAGCTCCGTTCGCGACCACCTTGCCGCGCGTGTGGCCAACCTGCACGACGTGCTCACCCGCCGCGAACATCCGGTCCGTGGTCACCTGCGACTCGATGTGCTCCACGAGCGCCAGGAAGAATGTGAACGCGCCGTCACGACCCTCGTAGTCGCCGCCCCAGGGGAGCTCCGGGCTCTGCGAGATCCTGATGTCCGCGGCGAAGATCTCCTCGAGCGCGCTCGCGTCGCGGTTCTTCATCGCGTCGTAGACGCGCCGAATCGTGGCGATGTTGTCCTCGGGCGTCGCCATCGTCCCAGCCTGTCAGCCGGTGAACGCGGGCACCTCCACCACCGCTACCGCCGCCGCCTTCCCGATCGTCCCAAATGTCCGGCGGGACGCTCCTAGGCCGGCGCCGGCGCCGGCACGCCTGGGCCCGGGATCGGCTCCGGTGACGGCGGCGGGGTGGGGCTCGGCGCGATGGGCGTCACCGAGGTCACGTTGGCCGGCTGGCCCCCGAACACCTGGACAGGATCGCCGCGGTTGACGAGGTCGTGGAAGTACTCGGAGATGTGCATCGGGATGCGGACGCACCCGTGCGAAGCGGGCGTGATCGGCACCGACTCGTAGCCGTGCACCGCGATGCCCTTGTTGAAGTAGTAGGGGTTGTACAGCTGGCCGAGGGGCGACTTGTCCCACCCTGAGCGGAACTCGTAGAAGCTGAACGTCCCCGATGGCGTGTTGGCGTCCTCGCACACTCGGCTGGTCGGGTTCTCACGCGGCGTGTTGTAGCAATAGTTCACTCCGGAGCCCGACGACATGGTCGTGATCAGCTTCGGCTGGTAGTTCTCGTACAGGGTCAGGGTCTGCGCCGCGATGTCGACCTCGGTGCGGTTAGGCTCCGGCGGCGCTGCCATCGGGTCCTTGAAGCGGAAGAAGTTGAGCGAGAACACGTCGGCGTCGTTCATGCGGCCGCTCGGGTACCCGCCGAGGTACTTCTGCAGCGTCTGTGCCGCATAGACGGTCTTCTGGTCGTAGACGCCGTCGACGGGGCCCGGATCGAAGCGGATGTCGACCATCCGTTGCTCGTACGCCTGGACCTCGGGCCCCTGCGCGCCCGGCCCGATCTCGCCCCCCGGCACCGGCGGCAGCGCCGCCCACGGCGGCTGGATGATGCTCGTGGGCGGGAGGGTCGTGGTCCTGGGCGCCGGAGCGCTGGTCGTTGTCGGCGCAGCCGGCGTCGTGCGCGTCGGCCGGGCCCGCTTCGAGGTCGTCTCGTCGCGCAGCGCGGAACCGGCGGCGGCGATGCCCGACACGAGGAACGCCGCGACGACCAACGAGACCAGCACGGGGGGACGGAAAGCCTGCCTCAGGGTGACTCCTGTGGACGCGCGGGAGATCGCATCGTATCGGGGCGGATGCGCCATTTGGTGACACATGCACCGCGGCGACGCCGGTCGGGCGGCAATCCAGCCCAAACTTGACCGTTCGGTCAAGGGTATTAGGGTGACGCCAGTTCCAGGAGCCGGACCGGGGGGTCGCCGTGCGGTTCTTCTCGTTCCACCTCATGCCGTACACGCAGCTGTCGCCCGACTACGAGGGCCCGGCGTGGGTCACGTGCCCCAACGAGCTGTACGACCCGCAGGTCGGGCACGAGCTCTACAACACCTACCTCGACGAGCTCGTCTACGCCGAGGAGGTGGGCTTCGACGGCGTCTGCGTGAACGAGCACCACCAGAACGCCTACGGCAACATGCCGTCCCCGAACCTGATCGCGTCGATCCTCGCCCGCCAGACGAGCCGCATCCGGATCGCCGTGGTCGGCAACGCGCTGCCGCTGTACGACCCGCCGACGCGCGTCGCCGAGGAGTTCGCCATGATCGACGTGATCAGCGGCGGGCGCCTGATCGCCGGCATGGTCGTCGGCGGCGGTCCCGAGTACTACTCGTTCTCGGTGAACCCGGCGCACGCCCGCGAGCGCTTCCAGGAAGCGCACGACCTCATCACGAAGGCGTGGACGACGCCGGGGCCGTTCGAATGGGTGAGCAAGCACTACCGCATCCGGTACGTGAACCCGTGGCCGCGTCCGATTCAGCAACCGCATCCCGAGATCTGGATTCCGGGCGCGGGGTCCATCGAGACGATGGAGTTCGTGGCCCGCAACCGCTACGCCTACATGGGCATCCCGTACTTCCACCTCGACGTGTTCAAGCGGTACTTCTCGATGTTCCGGGACGCGTGCGAGGCCGAGGGCTACGAGGCCGACCCGCTCCAGGCGGGATGGCTGGTGCCGATCTACGTGGCCGAGACCGACGAGCAGGCCCGGCGCGAGTACGAGGAGCACCTCTGGTACTTCGTGAAACGCCTGCTGCCGGGGATCACGATCCAGCCGCCCGGCTATACGTCCGTGCGGTCGCTGGCGAGCATCCTCAAGGCGGCGGGAACGTTCATGCTGAACGTCGAGACGTGGGACCAGATCGTCGACGGCCGCTACGCGATCGTCGGGTCACCGGAGACGGTGACCGAGCAGCTCGTCGACGCGCTGTCGTCGCTCGGTACCGGCAACCTGCTCGGGCTGTTCCAGCTCGGCAGCCTGCCCGACCACCTGACGCGCAAGAACATGGCGTTGTTCGCCGAGCAGGTCATGCCGAAGCTGCGGACGGAGTTCCCGGACGGCAAGCCGGTGTACCGGCCGCAGGCGGCGGTGGCGTAGCCGCCATGCCGCAGGCACTGTCCGAAGAGCGGGTCGACGCGCCCATCGGCAAGATCCAGGTCTTCCGGGCGGGGTCGGGCGAGCCGCTCGTGTATCTGCACTCGGCCGGCGGCGAGGCGACGAACCCTGCGCTCGAGGACCTGGCCGATTCGTTCGCGGTGACGGTGCCGGTGTTCCCGGGGTACGGCGAATCGGAAGGCATCGACCAGATCGACGACATGGAGGACGCCGTCTTCCATCTGCTCGACATGTGGGAGGTGTTGGGCCTCGACGCCCCGCTCGTGGTCGGGTTGTCGCTCGGCGGGTGGATGGCGATGGAGCTGGCGACGCGTTACCCGGAACGGGTCGGGAAGATGGTGCTCGTGAACCCGGTCGGGATCCACCTCGACGACGAGCCGATGGCGGAGATGTTCGGCCGCACGCCCGCCGAGCTGGCCGAGATGCTGTTCGCCGATCAGTCGCACCCGATCGCGCAGGGCATGCACGCGATGTCGGAGTTCACGGGTGACGTGGGCCGCCAGGTCGAGATCCCGATCGAGATGGTTCTGCCGATGTGGAAGGCGATCAGCGCGACGGCGAAGCTCGGGTGGGACCCGTACCTGCACAACCCGAAGCTGCGCGGTCGCCTCCAGCGCATCACCTCGCCGGCGCTCGTGGTTGCCGGCGCCCGGGACGGACTGGTGCCGCCGATCTACGCCGAGACCTTCGCGGCCGAGATCCCGAACGCGCGTCTCGAAGTGATCGACGGTGCCGCCCACTGGCTCCCCTTCGAGAAGCCCGCCGAGCTCGCCACGCTGGTGCAGGGGTTCGCCCGCTCGTAGCTCCTGCTTTCATTGGTCCATGACGGGCGATATTCGACGTTCACGGACCAATGAAACGCCGAGTCAGCAACTCCGACAGTTGCGTGATGTGATCGACCGATTGGTTCGTGACGGCGAAGCTGTCGCCCGCTCCGACGGGTCGGTTCACGCCTTGTTCCCGGTCGCGATCGGCCCGGCCGAAGGTGAGGAGCTGCGGGCATGCGTCATACGGGAGGCCGCGACACGGACGATCGAGATCGGCCTCGGTTACGGCCTGTCAGCGCTGTTCATCTGCGACGCGTTGCTCGCAAATGGGGATGAGGCCGCCCGACATGTCGTCATCGATCCGCACCAGGCGACGAGGTTCGCCGACTGTGGCCTGCAGTTCGTCGAGGAGGCCGGTGTCGCCGATCTCGTGGAGCACCACGCCGAATCGCAGATCGTCCTGCCGCGCTTTCTCGAGGCGGGCCGGCGCTTCGACCTGGCGTTCGTCGACGGCACCCATCGTTTCGAAGCGGTGTTCGTCGACCTCTTCTACCTCGGGCGGCTCGTCCGCTCCGGCGGCATCGTCTTCGTCGACGACTACCAGTGGCCGGTGGTCGCCAGCGCGGTCTCGTTCTTCACGACGAATCGTGAATGGACGATCGAGGCGGTGTCGGCGCCGGACGAACACCACCAGTGGGCAGTTCTTCGCGCGCCGGTCACGGCCTGACGTCAGGCGACGATCGTGACGGGGGTGCCGAGCGGGGCCTGGGCGGCGATCTGCTCGATGATGTCGTTCGGGAGGCGGACGCAGCCGTTCGAGATGTTCTGGCCCACCTGGTCGGGGTTGTTCGTGCCGTGCACCGCCAGCTGCCCGGGCCCGCCCTTGAACGATGTGAGCACCTCGGAGTAGCCGGAGATACCGAGCGCGAACACCCCGTAGCCGGCGTTCGGTTGACTGTGCAGATCGAGCGGATCGGTGACGTAGAACCTGCCGGGAGGAGTTGGCGTCTTGTCCGTGCCCACGACAACGGCGGACTCCAGCACGGGCTGACCCAGCTTCAGCAGCGTGAGCTTGTGCGCGGCGATCTCGATCTTGATCTCGTATTCGGTGGCACCGAGCGTGACTTCACTCGCCTTGATCCAACCGCTGGCGCCGTTGGGGCGGATCGGGAGAAGCACATTGAGCCAGCCGGGACGGGACGTCTGGTCGGTCACGAGGAACGTACGAGGAAGGCCGTACTCGGTCCTGTCCGACAGCTTGGTGACGGGCGCTGCGGTCTCGACGGCGTCGTGGTACGCGGTGATCTCGGGAACCTTTTGCGTCGCCGTGACTGAGGGCTGAGGCGGCGGAAGCGCCGGCGCGGTCGTCGTCGTCGTAGTGGGCGCCGCGCGCTTCTCGGGTGTTGCGGTGGCGTCGTCGCGCAGCAGGGCCCAACCCGCCACTCCGCCGACGGCGAGCACGGCGACGACGGCGGCTGCAATTGCTGCCCGCATCCGGGTGCGATGCGCGCGCCGCGCCACGCGAGCAGAGCGAGGGGATTTCCCTGCCATCAGTTCCGAACACTACCGACCGGCGGCGGCGAAGCGGACGCCGCCCCCGCCCCGCGCGGGCTCAGTTCCCGGCGTGTGTTGACTCCTGCTCGAGCAACTGCTCGAGGGGGTCGGCGTCGGGGTTGATCGCGGCCAAGCGCAGATCGAGCAGGAAGTCGACGACCTCCGCCGCCGAGACGAGGTCGCGGCTCCGGTACTGCTCGAGTGCGGTGTCGATCATCGTCACCAGCGCCTGGCTCATCTCAGCCCCTTCCCGGGTCGGCCTTCCAGATGATCAACGTAGTCGGTCCGCGTTCCATGCCCGTGTCACGTTTATGACCGGGGTGTGAACCGCGTCACCCCTGGTCACCAGCTGCATTCGAGCCGAATAGCCTGAGAAACGATGCTTGCCGTCGGAGACAGCGCCCCCACGCTGGAGCTACCCGACGCGGCGACCGGCGAATCCGTCACCGACCCGTGGCGGGAGGGGCCGGTCGTCCTCGCCTTCTTCAAGACCACGTGCCCGGTCTGCCAGATGGCCGCACCCAAGGTGCAGGCGCTGGCCGATGCCGGGGTGCGTGTCGTCGCGGTGGGCGAGGACCCGCCGCCGGAGATCCAGTCGTACGCCGACCGCCACGGCCAGAAGGTCACGACCTTGAGCGAGCCGGCTCCGTATCGGGCGTCGGACGCGTTCGACATCGACACGGTTCCCACCCTGTTCCTCGTCGACGACGGCACGGTGCGCGACGCCGTGGTCTCCTGGGACCGTGACGAGTGGAACCGGTTCGCCGTCGCCGCCGGCGGCACACCCGTGTCCGAGGACGGCGACGGCCTTCCCCCGTTCCGCCCCGGCTGAAACAGCCGCAACGCCTGACCCGGTCGGGTCAGCACCACCCCGCTAGGCGTCGACAGGTTCGCGTTCGTCGAGGCCCTGTTGGAGGGTGTTCCAGGCGAGGGTGGCGCACTTGATGCGCACCGGGAACTTCACCACGCCCTGGAGCGCCTCGAGGTCGCCGAGGCGCACGCCCTCGAGCTCGGTGGTGAGGTCGGAGCCGTCGCTCTCACCCTCGAGCTTCGACTCGTGGATCGACATCAGCGCCTTGAAGGCACGGATGAGCTTGCGCGCCTCGTCGACCGGCTTGCCCTTCACGGCCGCGCTCATCATCGACGTCGACGCCTGACTGATCGAGCAGCCCTGACCGTCGATCTTCACGTCGCGTACGGAGTCGGTGCCGGGGTCAATGTCGAGGTACAGGACGACCTCGTCACCGCACAAAGGGTTGAACCCTTCGGCCTTGGTGGCGGGCGGCACCGACAGCTCGCCGCGGTTCCGCGGCGAGCGGTAGTGGTCGAGGATGATCTCTCGGTAGAGGTCTTCGAGGCCGGGCATCAGTGACTCCGTTCTCAGATGGCGAAGAACTTCTCGGCCTTCGCCAACGACTCCACGAGCGTGTCGACGTCGGACTCATCGTTGTACACGTACAGCGAGGCGCGGGTGGTCGCGGGAACGCCGAGCACCCGCATCAGCGGCTTCGCGCAGTGGTGCGACGCCCGCACGCACACGCCGTCCTCGTCGAGCACCTGGGCGACGTCGTGGGCGTGGATGCGGTCAAAGGCGAACGAGATTGCGCCGCCGCGCCGCTCGACGTCGCGGGGGCCGTGGATGTGCAGCCGGCCCTCGAAGCGCTCGTCGAGTGCTTGCAGCGTGTAGTCGGTGAGCTGCTTCTCGTGGGCGCGGACGGCGTCGATGCCCAGCGCCGACAGGTAGTCGATGGCGGCGGAGAGGCCGCTCGCCTCGACGAACGGCATGGTGCCGGCCTCGAACTTCCACGGCACCTCGTTGGGCTCGAAGCCGTCGAAGCGCACGTCGGTGATCATCTCGCCGCCACCGAGGAACGGCGGCATCGCCTCGAGCAACTCGGCGCGCGCCCACAGCCCGCCGATGCCCGTCGGACCGAGCATCTTGTGGCCGGTGAAGCCGACGAAGTCGGCATCCCAGGCCTGCACGTCGACCGGCAGGTGGGGGACGGCTTGGGCGGCGTCGACGTTCACCAGCGCGCCCGCCGCGTGCGCGGCATCCGACAGCAGCCGGATGTCGTTGAGCGTCCCGAGCACGTTTGACATGGCCGTGACCGACAGGAGCTTGGCGCCGTCGAGTAAGCCGTCGAGGTCGGAGAGATCGAGCTGGAAGTCGTCGGTGATGGGGATCCAGCGCAGCTCGATGCCCCGCTCCTCGACGAGGATGTGCCACGGCACGACGTTGGCGTGGTGCTCCATCGCCGTGATCACCACCGGGTCGCCGGGCCCGAGGTTCTTCCGGGCCCACGAGTACGCCACGAGGTTCATCGCCTCGGTGATGTTCTTCGTGAACACGATCTCGCTCGTGGCCCGGGCGTTGAGCAGCTTGGCGACCTTCGCCCGAGCGCCTTCGTACGCGGCCGTCGACTCCTCGGCGATCGTGTAGATGCCGCGGTGCACGTTGGCGTAGTGATGACGGTGGTGACGCTCCATGGCGTCGAGCACCGAGCGCGGCTTCTGCGACGACGACGCCGAGTCGAGGTACACCAACGGCTTGCCGTTGACCTCGCGCTCGAAGATCGGGAAGTCGGCCTTGATGCGGCCGACGTCGAGGACGTCGGTCATCCCGTGACCTCCGCGGTGCGGAACGCGTCGAACCCTTCGCCCTCGAGCCGGTCGGCGAGCTCCCGGCCGCCGGAGGCGACGATGCGCCCGCCGAGCAGGATGTGCACCGCGTCGGGCGTGAGGTGCTCGAGGATGCGCCGGTAGTGCGTGATGAGCAGGATGCCGAGCCCCGGTCGAGCCGACCGGACGGCCTCGATCCCGCGTGCGACGACGCCGAGCGCGTCGATGTCGAGCCCGGAGTCGGTCTCGTCGAGCACGGCGAAATCGGGCTCCATCAACGCCATCTGCAGGATCTCGTTGCGCTTCTTCTCGCCGCCGGAGAACCCCTCGTTGAGATACCGCTCGATGAACCGCGCGTCCATCCCGAGCCGCTCGGCCCACTCGAGGACGGCCATCCGCACCTCGAGCACCGAGAAGTCCTCGATGCCCTTCCGCGCCGACATCGCCTGACGCAGGAAGTTCAAGACGCTCACCCCGGGGATCTCCTCGGGGTGCTGGAACCCGAGGAACAGGCCCCGGCTGGCGCGGTCGTTGGTCGACACGGCCGTGATGTCCTCACCCTGGAAGAGGATCCGGCCTGCTGTCACCTCGTAGGCCGGGTTGCCGAGGAGCGTGGCCGCAAGGGTCGACTTCCCCGAGCCGTTCGGGCCCATCAGGGCATGGAGCTCGCCGGCGGGGACGGCGAGCGACACTCCCCGCAGGATCTCGTTGCCCTCGACCGCGACGCGCAGGTCGTCGATCTCGAGCGCGGGCTGGGGGGCGGAGTCCGGGCCGGCGGCCATGCGCCGATTGTAATAACACTACGGACGTAGTGAAAATCCTCAGGCCGGTTCGGGGCGCTCGGCGGCGCCGAGCGCGCCCTCGGGCGTTGGCCGCGGGTGCTACCAGCGGATGAGCGCGCTGCCCCAGGTCATACCGGCGCCGACGCTCGACACCAGGACGAGGTCGCCGCGCTGGATCCGTCCGTCCTCCGCCGCCTCGACGATGCCGATCGCGATCGACGCCGCGCCGGTGTTCCCGAAGCGTTCGATGTTGCGGACGACGCGATCGGGATCCATGTGGAGCTTCTCGCCCACCGCTTCGATGATCCGGAGATTGGCCTGGTGCGGGACGAACCACTTGACGTCCGCTAGGTCGACGGACGCGCGCGCCAGGGTGGCGTCGATCGACTGGACGAGCGTGCGCACCGCGAACTCGAAGATCGCGCGCCCTTGCATGTGCAATGTGTGGTCGCGGTTCGCCACCAGCTCCGGCGTCGAGGGCTGGCGACTCCCGCCGGCGCGGATGCCGACGAGATTCGTGAGCGCGCCCTCGCAGCCCAGGTCGGAGGCCAGGACGCCACTGTCGACGTCGGCGTCGCGGGTCACGACGACCGCCCCGGCGCCGTCACCGAAGATGACCGAGGTCGCGCGGTCGTCGGGATTGAGGACCCGCGAGAACGTCTCGGCCCCGATGAGTAAGGCGTTGTCGAACGGCCCCGAGTTCAGCAGCGGCCCCGTCATCACCAGCCCGTAGACGAACCCCGAGCACGCGGTGTTGAGGTCGAACGACGCGCACCTCATGTCGAGCTCGCCGCCGACGAATGCCGCGGTGTGGGGGATGGACTGCTCCGGTGTCGTCGTCGCCAGCGCGATGACATCGATGTCCCGGGGGGCAAGCTTCGCGGACTCCAGCGCGGCGCGAGCCGCGTTCGTGGCCAGCGACGCGGTGGATTCGTGCGGCGCCGCGATGCGTCGCTCACGGATGCCGGTCTTCTCGACGATCCATCCCTCGTCGACACCGAAGCGCTCTTCGAGCACTGCGTTGCCGATGACCGTGGGCGGCACGTCAGCTCCCCAGCCGGCGAATCGGAACGGTGTCATGCGGGCTGCCATGCGCCTTCCTTTGGGTTTTCGGTGCTCACGCGCTGGTGCCGACGAGCGACTGCTTGACTTGGACGGCCCCGTCGATGGCTTCCTCGACGGACGCCGCGACCGGGATGAGATTGAAGGTCTGGCAGCCTGCCTCGAGGTACGGAGCGAAGTGCTCGCTCACGTGCTCGGGCCGCCCTGCCGGGCAGTACCGCTCGAATGACGCGTACGGCAGCCCGTAGAAGCGTTGCATCGCATCCGCCAGCCGAGCGCGTGCGGAGTCGACGTCGGCGTCGAAGCCACACCAGATCTCCATGGCGTGCTGCCATCCGACCGAGCCGCGCCCGGCGCGATCGGCATGCTCGGCGACGAGGTTGACTGCCTCCCCGAAGCGGCGGGCGGAGTTGAACGCGCCGATCCAGCCGTCGCCGAGCCTCCCGGCGCGCCGCATCGACGCGTCGGACCGGCCGCCGACGATGAACGGGACCGGCGGATGGGGGACCGGCAGGATGCGCGTGTCGCGCAGCTGGAAGAACTCTCCGTCGAAACTGACCGACTCGCCGGTCAGCAGGCGCCGCAGCAACGCGAGCGACTCGTCCGCCCGGCGCCCGCGCGTATGCACGTCGATGCCGCAGCTCTCGAACTCGTGCGGGTCTTCGCCGGCGACGCCCACTCCGAAGGTGAGCCGACCAGGCGCGAAGTGCGCGAGTGTCGAAAGCTGCCGGGCCACGAGGACCGGATGGCGGAGCGGCAACTGGTAGACGCCGACGTACAGGCCGATGTCGGGATGGATGCCGGCGAGCGCCGCCGCCGTGATCAACCCGTCGATGCCTTTACCGCCGCGGAAGCACACGTGGTCGATGCTGCCGACGTGGTCGAGCCCCGCGTCGGCTGCGGCCGCGATCGTGTCGCGCGCGCGCTCGTCGAGCGTCTTGACCGACACGATGCCCAAGCGGATGTCGCCCAAGGAACTCCGTCCTTCCCAGCGGCTGCGCGGGCACTACTTGCCTCGGCTCGGGTCCCTACCTACTGGTCGGTAGACACCGCAAAGCCTGTCGGAGGTTACACGCCTTCGAACTGGCGATTAGGACTTTCCGGACAAGGACAGCGCGAAGTCGCCGTCAGGATCGGTCCACCAGGCAGTGAGAGCAAGGCCGGCGGCGGCCAGCTCGGCCTCGACCCGCTGGCGGCGGAACTTGGCGCTGATCTCGGTGCGCATCTCCTCCCCGTCGGCGAACTCGACGTCGAGATCGAGCTCGTCGACACGCACCGTTTGCGTAGCTTGGGACCTCAGTCGCATCTCGAGCCACTCTTCGCCTGGGTCCCACTTCGCGACGTGTGCGAAGCGCTCGGGCACGAAATCGGCGGCCAGCTCGCGGTTCAGCACCGCAAGCACGTTGCGGTTGAACGCCGCCGTCACCCCGGCGTCGTCGTCGTACGCCGCCTCCAGCCGTCGGGAGTCCTTGACGAGGTCGGTGCCGAGCAGGAGGGCGTCGTCGGGGCCGAGCCCGGCTGCGAGGCTCCTGTAGAAGCGGGCTCGCCCGGCGGGGTCGAGGTTCCCGATCGTGCTGCCAAGGAACGCCACGAGGCGCGTTCCGCCGGCGGGCAGCCGGTCGAGGTGGCGCTCGAAGTCTCCGACGACGGCGTGCACCTCGACGCCGGGATATTCGAGTTCGATCGCGGCGGCCGCGTCGCGCAGGGTGGGCTCGCTCACGTCGAACGGGACGAACCGCCGGAGCGACCCCTGCGCCGACAGCGCGTCGAGCAAGAGGCGCGTCTTCTCCGAAGTGCCCGAGCCGAGCTCGACGAGCGTGTCCGCCGATGTGCTCGCCGCGATGTCTCCAGCACGGGCGGCGAGAATCGCGCGCTCGGTGCGCGTCGGGTAGTACTCCGGCAGCTGCGTGATCTCGTCGAAGAGCCGGCAGCCCTCTTCGTCATAGAACCACTTCGGCGGAAGCACTTTGGGGCTCGCGGTCAGGCCGGCGCGCGCGTCGGCACGCAACGCGTCGGTGAGGTCGTCGGGACCGAGGTGGACGTCGACGCGGGACGGCGATGAGGTGGGGGCGATGACGGGCCTCTCGATCAGAACGGACGGACTTCGAGCTTGTCGTCGCCGAGCTCCACGACCGAGCCGTCCTTGACGACTTCCCAGCCCGCGTCGTCATCGTACGGCTCGGACGCGACGACCACGGCCCCTGTCTGGTGCCGGTCGTCGAACACGAACAGCGAGTTGCGGCACGCGGTGGCGACGACGCGCTCGCCGTCGGTCAGGAGGAAGTTGAGACGCGCTCTCGAGGGCTCGTCGACGACCTCGTCGACGAGCTTGACCACCGCGACCAGCGCGTCGGCGGGGGGCGTGCCGGCGTCGAGCCGGTCGAGGACGAGCGCGAACAGCAGCTCGGAATCCGTCGGGCTCGCGATACCGCGGGCGCGCCCGTCGCTGACCTCGCGGCGCAACTCGCGGTCGATCACGTCGTGGAAGTCAGGGACGACCCCGTTGTGCGAGAACAGCCAGGGACCGTCCGCAAAGGGCGCGGTGCTCGTCTCCTCGATCGGCATGCCGGGCGAGGCCTTGCGCACCGCCGCGAGCGCGGCGTTCGTGCTCACCAGGCCCGAGAAGCTCGCAAACGACGCGTCTTCCCAGATCGGCTGGGTCGTGCGGTACCGGGCGGGTGCGGCGCGCCGGCCGCGGTCGTACCAGCCGACACCGAACCCGTCGGCGTTGTCCGACCCGTGCGTCTGGTGCCGGGGCGCGCGCGCCTGCTGGAGCAGCGAGTGCTCGGGCTCGAGGATCAGCTGCTCGAGCGTGATCGACGGTCCGGTGTATGCGAGGTGGCGGCACATGGCGGCTCAGGCGTCGGCGGCGCAACGGAACCCGGCGAAGATCTGCCGGCGTATCGGGTAGTCCCAGTTCCGGAACGTGGCGCGACGCACGGTGGCGTCCGTCGCCCACGATCCCCCCCGCAGCACCTTGTACTCCGGCCCGAAGAACACCTCCGAGTACTCGCGATACGGAAACGACACGAAGCCCGGGTATCCGGCGAAGTCGGTACCCGTCCACTCCCACACGTCGCCGACCATCTGCTGCGGCCCGCCCGGCTCGCCCTCCTGGGCCGCCGCCGCCTCCCATTCGGTCTCGGTAGGAAGGCGAGCGTTCCGCCAGCGAGCGAACGCGTCCGCCTCGTGCCAGCAGACGTGCTGGACCGGCTCGTCGAGCGGGAGCTCCTCGCGCCGGCCGTAGCGACGGCGCGACCAGTCGCCGCCGCCTTCGCGCCGCCAGAACTGCGGCGCGTCGATCCCGGCGTCCTGGCGCCATGCCCATCCGGCGGTGCTCCAGAGCCGCGCGTCGCCGTAGCCGCCGTCCTCGACGAACGCGCGGTACTGACGGTTGGTCACCGGCGTGCGATCGATCCGGAAGGGCGCGACCTCGACCTCGTGGCGGGGCCGCTCGTTGTCGTACACCCACGCTCGCTCGTCGGTACCGATGACGGCCGTTCCGGCAGGGACCTCGACCATGCCTTCATTCGCCCCGGCGGCGTCGCGCTCGACTGCCGCTGGGCGCCAGTCGCCGGCGTCCGGATGGGCGAAGTCCTCCATGAGCTGGATCGTGGCCAGCATCGTCTCGTCGTGCTGATGCTCGTGCTGCGCGACCAGGCCGTACACGAAGCCATCGCGCAGCAGTGGGTCGTCGCTGTCCAGGTCGATCGTCGCCAGCGCGTCGAGCGCTCGCGCGCGGACACCGGCCACGAACGCGCGCGCGTCAGCGGGCCCGAGGATCGGGAGGGACGGACGATCGCGCCGCGGGTGCTTGAACGCGTCGTAGACGTCGTCGAAGAGCTCGTTGGTGGGCGCCGCGCCCACGATGTTGCGCAGCAGCCACAGCTCTTCGTAGTGGCCGACGTGGGCCAGGTCCCAGACCAGCGGCGACATCAGCGGCGAGACCTGGCCGACGAGGCCGGCGTCGTCGATGGGCGCGAGGAGCGCCAGCGTGTGTGCGCGCGCCCCTTCGAGCTCGGCCTCGATGCGGCTCGCCGTCTCGACGGTCACGCCCATGTCGCCGCCGCGAACTGGTCGGGCCCCGGGATCAGCGTCTCGTCGTCCTGCCACGCGTCGAGACGATCGTCGGCGGGGCAGCGCCCGCGCGCCACGTACCGGTCGACGAACGCCTCCACCGCGAGCACCGTGGTCGCGTCCGTGCCGAGGCGCACCATGGCCTCGAGCGCGACGCCGAACGCGTCTCGTGCGGCGACGGCGAAGTCGGGACGGCCGAGGCCGTGCCGGGCGGCGTCGAGCCACCGGCCCCGGGTCGGAGCGATCGCGTCCGCAGCGGCGTCGGCGGCCGTGTCGTCGCACACGAGCGTGGTGGCGACCGCAACCGCGGCGCGCCACCACGGATCGGGAAGCGAGTCGATCATGCGCATCTCGAGCCAGCCGCGCGGTCGCACGGGCGGGAAGAGTGTCGTGAAGTGGTACGAGACGTCGTCGAGGGTGGGAAAGCCGAGCTCGTGGCCCTTCGCAATCCAGTCGCCGAGCGTCAGCGGCTCGAGGATGGGAACGAAGCGCGACTCGTCCCGGCGGATGAACATCACACGGGCGTCGAGCGCATAGTCGGCCCACTGCCGCGCCGGGTCGGGCTCGCCGTTGCCGTCGGCGGCCGTCGTGCGGCATTCGTCGACGTCGGTCCAGACCGCCAGGCGCCGCGAGCGCCACCCGCTCGGCGCGCCGCCCGAGAGGGGCGAGTTGGCGAAGGCGGCGGAGAGCAGCGGCCCGGCGCCGTGGGCTCGGCGCCAGCGCCGGGCGGCGTCGGCCGGGGTCGGCCCCAGGTCGACGTTCACCTGCACGGCGGCGGTCGATCGCATCATCGTGCGACCGGCTGCGCACTGCGAGTCGAAGTACGCCTCCATCGCCTCGTAGCGCGGCGACTCGATGCAGCGGGGACGCGCCGGACCGGGATCGAGGCCGACGCCCACCAATCCGACGCCGTGGTCGGCGAGGGCGGCGCTGAGGGCGGCGGCGTCGGCGGCGATCGCGGCGCACGCGGGGCCGATCCCACGCAACGGGGGCGAGCTCAGCTCGACCTGGCCCCCGGGCTCGAAGGTGAGGAGGCTGCCGGCGGGGAGCTCGGCCCCCGCCTCACCCACGAGCTCCGGCCGCACCAGCTGAGCCGGGTCGGCCAGGCACACGGCCAGCCACTCGACTTCGACGCCGACTCGCCCCGAAGGGGACGGCTGGAAGCACTGCTCGTCGACCAGTTCGTGCACGTCGCGCGTCGTGAGGGACCGGCGGGCGGTGGGCACGGTTACCGGTACCCGTAGTGGGCGGTGACCCAGGCGAGGTTTCGCACGGGGGATGTCCATTGGTACCAGGAGCTCATCGGTTTCCCTCCTGCCTCGTTTCGGTTGTGCCGGTCTCGAGTACTACGGGGTCGGGGACGGTTCGGACGGGTCGCGGTCGCGGATGCACGCCGGCGGGGCCGGCTCAGGCTGAGGTGCGCTCGGCTTCGACGGTCGGGGCGTGGTCGGCGGCGGCTTCGTCGAGCGAGGTGCGCAGGGCGCGGTAGATCGCATCCGGGGTCAGCACGCCTACGAAGCGTTCCCCCTCGACCACCGCGACCCACCCGTAATCGGTGAGGAGCATTGCCGCGAGCGCATTTTCCAGGAAGTCGTCGGTCGAGACCCATGACTCGACCCGCTCGGCCCGATCACCGGCGGTGCCTTCGCCGGCCGCGTTGGCGGCGCGCACATGACCCCGCAGGCGGGCGCCGGCGTCGACGACCGCGACCCACGAGGCCCCGGTGCGGGTCATGACCCGGCGGGCGTGGGCCAGTGAGTCGGACGGCAACACCGTCGGCGGGTGCTCGAGGCTCTCGACCTCGATGGGTGTCACCTTGAGCCGCTTCAGTGCCCGATCGGCGCCCACGAAGTCGGCGACGAAGTCCGACGCGGGATTGCCGAGCACCTCGGCGGGGGTGTCGTACTGCGCGAGCACGCCGCCGACCTCGAGGATGGCGATGCGGTCCCCCATCTTGACCGCCTCCTCGATGTCGTGCGTGACGAAAACGATGGTCTTGCGGACCGCCTCCTGGAGCCGCAGGAACTCGTCCTGGAGTCGCATCCGGGTGACGGGGTCGATGGCGCCGAACGGCTCGTCCATGAGCAGCACGGGCGGGTCGGCGGCCAGGGCGCGTGCGACGCCGACGCGCTGGCGCTGACCGCCCGACAGCTGCGCCGGGTACCGGCGGCGATACGTCGTCGGGTCGAGGCCGACGAGCTCGAGCAGCTCGTTCACGCGGGAGCTGACGCGATCACGACTCCAGCCCAGCAGGCGGGGGACGGTGCCGACATTGGCGGCGATGGTCTGGTGCGGGAACAAGCCGACCTGCTGGATCACGTAGCCGATGCGGCGCCGGAGACCGACGGGATCGACGCCGGTCACGTCTTCACCGTCGAGGTAGATGCGGCCGCTGGTTGGCTCGACGAGCCGGTTCACCATCTTCAAGGTCGTGGTCTTCCCACAGCCGGACGGGCCGACCAGGACGGAGGTCTGGCCTTCAGGCACCTCGAGAGTCAGGTCGGTGACCGCGACGGTGCCGTCGGGAAAGCGCTTGGAGACGGAGTCGAGGCGGATCATGAGCCGGACCCCCGGTCGGTCCGCCGAAGGCTACCCCGGCCTCAGCGGGCGCCGTGACCACCGGCGACGGCCTCGCGGAAGATCTCGGCGAACCGGCCGGTGTCAGCCGGGGGTTGCGATGCGGGGCGCAGCCTCCTCCTTGCCCCGTCTGTCGTCTCGGGAGCGATCCTCACCATCGCGTCGGCGAGGGCGGTGGCGTCGCCGGGGGGCACGGTGGTGCCGCTCCCCGGTGCGGCGCGGGTGACGATCTCGGGCGCCCCGCCGGCGTCGGTCACGACGACGGGTGCGCCGCTGGCGAGCGCCTCGACGACGACGATGCCGTACGGCTCGGGCTCGGTCGAGGGCAGGACGAAGAGATCGAGGTCGGCGAAGAGGTCGGGCGTGTCGGTGCGGGGGCCGAGCCAGTGAACGTCGGGGAGCTGCGCGGCGCGCGTCGCGAGGTCCATTGCGAGCTGTTCCTTCCCGGTCACCGGCGCGCCCGCCACAACCAGGTGCAGGTCAGCGCGCTGGTGCTTCGCGCGCTCGAACGCGTCGAGGAGCACGTCGAAGCCCTTCCAGGTGTCGATGCGCCCGACCGCCCCCACCAGCGGCGCGTCGTCCGGGATCGCGACGCGGTCGCGGAACCGTCCTGCGAGGTCGGGGCGGAACTCGGCCGGGTCGACGGTGTCGTACACGACCTCGGTGTTCGCCGGGTCGAGCTGGCCGGCGATCGCCTGCGACATGCAGACGACCTTCACCGCAAAATGGTGAGCGAGGAACCGCTCGAGCCGCAGAGCGGCGCGCGACTGCACGACGATCTCCCGTGCCTGCCAGACGTGCGGCCTCCCCGTGATAGCGGCCGCCGCCCAGCCGTAGAGCGAGTGCAGCGAGTTCGTGTGCACGACGTCGACGTGGAGGCGGCGGATCAGCTTCACGAGACGCGTCACGGCCACCGGCCACCCGCCGACGTAGCCGGCCCACTCGCCGGCGGCATGGCTCGTCGACAGGCGCTCCATCGGGACCGTGTGGAGCGTGGCGCCGGCGGCGGCGAACTCCTCGGCCAGCGGTGAGCGGCCCGGGAGGGCGACGTGGCAGTCGAACTCGTCGGGTGGAAGGCTGCGCACCATCCGCACGAGCAGGTGGTCCGATCCGCCTCGCTCGGCGACCGGTTGGACGGAGAGCAGCCGGATCATGCGCGTCGCACTGAACCTCGAGCAATTGCTCCAACCGGCCCCGGGTGGGATCGGTCGCTACACGGCCGAGCTGGCGAGGCTACTGCCCGC
>JBKPDG010000206.1:0-16586 GCA_046727755.1 Actinomycetota bacterium | reverse complement strand
ACGACCCACTGGCCCGCGAGGCGGCTGTGGCCGCGCTCGGCGCCCTCGGCGACTCCGCCGGCCTACCCGCCGTCCTCGCTGCCTGCCGGGACAAGCCCGCAGTGCGCCGCCGCGCCGTCCTCGCGCTGGCCCCGTTCGACGGCCCCGATGTCGAGGCGGCCTTGCGTGCCGCGCTCGACGACAGGGATTGGCAGGTCAGGCAAGCGGCGGAGGACTTGCTGGCGGACTGAGACCGAGGTCGGAGCCGGTCAGCGCGACGCCGGTTCGACCAGGTCGGTGACGAGCTGATCGAGAGACGCGAGGAGCGTGTCCCGGTCGAACGCGAGGCAGAGTCCGATTACGCGGTCGACACCACGTTCCCGGTACCCGTCGACCATTCCCGGCCCAACCGGCTGCAAGTACGGACAGACCGACAGCATGACGTCCCCACGCGAGCGCCCCCGCTCTGCGACGAGCTCGTCGAGACGACGCAGCGGTGAGACGAGATCGTCGGGACCCCGATTGAAGCTGTACCAGCCCTGCCCGAAGTCTGCGACGCGCCTGAGCGCCGCATCACTCTCCCCGCCGATGTGGATGGGCGGGTGCGGTTGCTGGACCGGCTTCGGGTACATACGACAGCTCCGAAGCTCGTACAGCTCGCCGTGGTACTCGGAGACTGCGTCGCTCCACAGGGCCTTCATCACCTCGATGTGCTCTCGCATGCGGTCGCCCCGACGCTCGAACGGCATACCCAGTGCCTCGAACTCCTCTCGCAGCCAGCCGGCGCCGACGCCGAAGTCGACCCGACCGCGCGACAGCGTGTCCAGGTCGACGACCTGCTTCGCCGTGTACACGGGATTGCGCTGGGGGACGAGGCAGATGCCGGTTCCGAGGCGGAGGTGCTCGGTGACCGCGGCCAGGTACGTGAGCGTGACGAACGGCTCGAGCAGGCCGGCATCGCCGCCGGCGGGGAAGCGTCCGTCGGGCGAGTACGGGTAGTTCGAGTCGTAGTCGTCGAAGAGCACGACGTGCTCCGCAACCCAGACCGACTCGAAACCACGAGCCTCGATCTCCCTTCCGGCCGTCTGAAGCAATTCCGGATCTGCGTTGGCCGCGCCAACCGCCAGGAACACTCCGACCTTCACGTGGGCACCTTTCGACAGCCTTCCGATGCGTCGAACACGTCACGCGCGCGGGCGGTCCATGAACATCTCTTTGAGGCGGTCGAAGCTCTCGAGGCAGCGGCCGGCGCCGTGCACGACGCACTCGAGCGGGGCGTCGACGAGGTGGACGGGCAGCGCCGTCTCGTTCGAGATGCGTTGATCCATGCCGCGCAGCATGCCGCCTCCCCCGACGAGGTGGACGCCCTGGAGGATGAGGTCCTGCGCGAGCTCGGGCGGCGTCTGACCGAGGGCGCGCACGATGATCTCGAGGATGGCCCGTACGGGCTCGTCGACGGCCTCGCGCACCTCCTCCGGGCTGAGCACGATCATCTTGGCGGTACCGGTCGTCAGATCGCGCCCGCGGACCTCGGCCTTGTACTGATCGCCGCTCGGGAACGCGGATCCGATGGCGAACTTGATCTCCTCACCCGTTCGCTCACCGATCACGACGCCGTACTCGCGTCGTACGTATGACTGGATGGCGGCGTCCATGTCGAAGCCACCGACGCGGACCGCCTCGAGCGCCACCACGCCGCCCAACGAGATGACTGCAACCTCGGAGGTCCCGCCACCGACGTCGACGATCATGTTGCCGAGTGGTTCGTGGATCGGGAGCGACGCGCCGATGGCGGCTGCCATCGGTTGATCGATGAGGAACGTCTGCGCGGCGCCGGCGCGTCGCGCCGCTTCGAGCACCGCGCGTTGCTCGACGTGCGTGATCGCCGATGGCACGCAGATGAGGACACGCGTGCGGTAGATGCGCGACACCCCGGCACGCTGGAACAGAACGCGGAGCAGGCGCTCGGTGATCTCGAAGTCGGTAATCGCGCCACCGCGCAGAGGACGGACGGCGACGATGTAGCCCGGTGTGCGCCCGATCATCTGCCACGCCTCGTGACCGACCGCAAGCACCTCGTTGCTGCGACTGTTGAGCGCGATGACCGTCGGCTCGTTGACGATGATGCCTTCGCCGCGTGAGTAGACGAGCGTGTTCGCAGTGCCCAGGTCGATGGCGAGGTCACGCGCCAGGGTCGATCACCCGGCCCGCGTCGAGCCGCGGACGGGCCGGACCGCGTTGGCGTGCTCGGACCACTCCGAGCCGCCCGCCCAGTGCTCCCGCTTCCAGATCGGCACGGTCTCCTTCAGGGTGTCGATGCCGAACCGGGCCGCCTCGAAGGCCTCGGCCCGGTGCGGCGCCGAGACCACGACAGCCACGGACGGCTCAGAGAGAGCGAGGTCGCCGACCCGGTGCAGGAGCGCGGCGCGCTCGACGTCGGGCCAGCGCCGGTGCAGCTCGTCCGCGATCTCGGTGAGCCGGCGCGTCGCTTCTTCTTCGTACGCCTCGTAGGTCAAGCCGCGCACGCCGGGCCGGCCATCGGAGTGCTCGCGCACGACGCCGAGGAAGGACACGACGGCGCCGCTCCCCGGCGTGGCGACCCAGGTGTTGGCGGCTTCGACGGGAAGCGGCAGCGACGTGAGACCAACCCAGTCGCGTCCGTCAGGGGGCGCGAGCACGCAAGTCATCGTACCGACTCCCGCCGGACACTCCACTGGCGACCGCGAGGGCGCGGCCAGTCGCGAAGAACGCGGCCGTACACTCCGTCACATGCCCGGTGACGACCCGGAGGACGAGCGCGCCGGCGGGCCGCCGCCCGATCCGTCGGATCGGAACTGGGTGCACCCCACCGAGATGGCGTCGTTCGTCGCGACCGGCCGGCCTCGGCCGTCGCGACGCGGTCGATGGGTGGCCCTCACCGCCGGTGTGGCCGTGGTGGCCGCGGTGGCCGGAGTCGTCGCCGTCATGACGGTCAACGACTCGAACCGGCCGGCACAGCCGGTGCGCGGCGGGGCGGTGCAGCGGATCGTGGCCTCGCTCGCGCCGAGTGTCGTCGCTGTACGCGCCGCACGCGGCGACGACACCGGACGCGCATCCGGAGTCTGCACGCAGGCCAACAGAGTCCTCACGACCGCGCACACCGTCGACGGCGCGGAAGCCGTGTCCGTCATCACCGCCGACGGTCGAACGATGCCCGCAACCGTGACCGCGACCGATCCTGTCAGCGACCTCGCCCTCCTCACGGTTGATACCGCACGCGTGCACCCGGCGCCGCTGGGCGCGTCGGTCGAGCTCCAAGTGGGTCAGGAAGTCGTCGGCGTGGCGGCCTCGGGTTCGGGACGTCGTCGCTGGGTCGACGTCGGCGCGATCGGCGCGTTCAACCGCGCGTTCGTGTGGGGCGACGGCGTCTCCGTGCCGGGCCTGATCGAGACCGACGTGACCGCCGGCGGCGAGCACTCGGGTGGCGCCCTCGTCAACTCGCGTGGCGAGGTCGTCGGGATCTTGGTCGTTCCGCCGGACTCTTCCACCGCGGGGCTGGCCCTGCCGATCGACCAGGCGCGCGACGTCGCCGCGCAGCTCACCGCACGCGGGAGCGCCGAGCACGGCTGGATCGGCGTCTGGGCCACTGACGACACCGACCGCGTCGGAGGCGGGGCGCGCGTGCAAGGTGTCGTACCCGGGAGCCCCGCCGAACAGGCCGGGCTCGCGCAGGGAGACGTGATCGTCGAGGTCGGGAAGGCAGGATCGACGACCGCGATCTCGAGCGTTGCGCAGCTGATGAGCGAAGCCGGACGGCGCAAGCCGGGCGAGCGCCTCAACGTCACCGTGTATCGCGACCGCGGCAAGCGGCGCGTCAGCCTCGAGCTCGGCGACCAGCAGGACGCCGGCGCAACCGCGGGCTCTGTGCCTGCCGGCCCGGGCAACACGCAATGATTTGCCGGGTGCGGGCGACCCCGACACGATGGAGCACATGACCGTGAGCGAGGAACCGCTCCTGGAAGAGCCGCGTGCGGGCGAGTTGCACGTCGACGAGCTCGAAGACGCCGATCGGGAGCTGCTCAACGCCGTCCAGTGGGATTTCCCGCTTGAACCCCGTCCGTACGCCGTCCTCGCCGAAAGGCTGGGCATCGACGAGGCCGAGGTGCGCACCCGCGTCGCGCGCGTCAAGGAGCTCGGGGTGCTGCGTCAGCTCTCGGCGATCTTCGACACGCGAGCGCTCGGATACGGCTCGTCGTTGGTCGCGGCGAAGATCGATCCCGACCGGGTCGACGAAGCGGCCGCAGTCATCAGCGCGCATCCCGGCGTCAGCCACAACTACAAGCGCAACCACGCCTACAACCTCTGGTACACGATCGCGGTGCCGCCGGGCGACTCGCTCGACGACCACATCGAAGTGCTGCACCGCGCGTCTGGTGCGCTCGTGACGCGAAAGCTCCCGACACTCACCCTCTACAAGATCGGCGTCAAGCTCGACATGACCGGGCAGACCGCAGCCGATGCACGCGTCGACGTCGAGGAGCACGAGCGGCCCGAGCGCAAGGAGCACATGGACGCGCCCGAGCTGTCTGACCTCGAAATCGCTGCGATCCGGGTCGTGCAGGAGGACTTGCCGCTCGTCGAACGACCGTTCGCCGTCGAGGCCGAGTCGATCGGCACGGACGAGGAGACGCTGCTCGGCATGCTGCGCTCATTCAAGGAGCGCAAGCTGATGCGCCGCTTTGCGGCGGTGATGAACCACCGCAGCGCGGGCTACAAGGCGAACGCGATGGGCGTGTGGGCGGTGCCGGACGAGCTGCTCGAGGAGATGGGCCCGCGCATGGCCGGCTTCGCCTTCGTGAGTCATTGCTACCGGCGCCCGACGTACGAGGATTGGCCGTACTCGGTGTTCACGATGGTGCACGGTCACAACGGCCGGGACTGCGAGCAGACCATCGCCGCGATCCAGGCCGAGACCGGCGTGGACGACTACGCGCTGCTCTGGTCCATCAAGGAGTACAAGAAGACCCGCGTGCGCTACTTCACCGACGAGTGGGACGACTGGCGGCGCGCGAACCTCACACCGGCTGGCGCGTAGCGAACAGCGCGCCTAGCGCGTAGCGGCGCGCCTGCGTCGGTGGCGAATCAGCAGGCCGACCGCGGTCCCGAGCGTTGCGGAGAGCGCGGCGGCGGCGATGTAGCGCACCGCATGGGAGACGGGCGGCAGCGAGTCGAGACCCTCGATGATGGCCTCTTCGTTGGTGTGGTTCGGATGCCAGCCGGCGGCGCGCAGGCGATCATTGGCGACGACCCACGGGTGGACGAGGTAGGGCACGACGGTGGGCGGGATGTCGCCGAGACCGCTCGCCCACAGCCGTTGCAACATCCGCCCGAGGAGCTCCGCCGGCAGCGCCGGGAGGAGCGACCGGGACAGGAGCGCCCGGGCGTCGTCGGAGGCGAGCCACCCGTCGGCGGCGACGTTGTACGTGCCGGGGAGGTCGTTCCCGACCGCGAGCAGGAGGGCGTCGACCAGGTCGTCGACGTGGACGACCTGCACCGGCGGACTGGCGCCCCGGACGCGCAGGGGCGGCCGGCCGAGGAGCAGGCGCGACGGGAGCCGCTCGGCGCCGGCGCCGAGCACGGGCGCCGAGCGCAGCGTGGTGACGGTGACGGCGGGGTGCTGGTCGCGCCACTCGCCGAGGAGGCGCTCGACCTCGGCGGCGTGCACGGCGGGTGCGAACCCAGGGTTCGGCCGCAGCGTGGCGTCTTCCGTCAGGGGCAAGGGGTTGTTGGGCCAGGCTCCGTACACGGCGGCGCTCGAGACGCGAATGACCTTCCGTACGCCGACGGCGGCGGCGGCGTCGAGGACGCGCCGGGTGCCCTCGACGTTGACGCGCGCCATGAGCGCCTCGTCGGGTATCGGGTCGACGACCGTGGCCAGGTGGACGAGCACCTCGACCCCCTCGAGCAACGGCTTGAGCTCGGCGCCGCCGATGTCAACCCGCTGGAACTCGAGGTTCCGCACCCGGCGGCGAGGGTCGCGAACGTCGAGGCCGATGAGGCGCGTCACCCGATCTTCGTCGGCGAGGCGCGGGAGCAGCCGCTGACCAACGAGCCCCGACGCGCCGGTGACGGCAATCGCAACCACGTCCATAGACTGGCCGCGTGACGGACCGGCCTCAACCTGGCGACCCCGACGAGCCCGGCAAACCCGACAAGCGCGACGAACCCGAGCCGCAGCCGTCATCCGTTCCTCCGGGGATGCCGTTCGGTGGCGGCGGCTTCGACCTCGCCCAGCTCATGCGCATGCTCCAGTCGCAGGGGCCGATCAACTGGGACGTGGCGCGTCAGATCGCGGCGTGGGTCGCGGTCGAGGGGGGAACCGAGCGTCCGATCGATCCCGCCGCGCACGAGCAGCTCGACGAGCTGATGCGCGCCGCGCAGACGCATGTCGTGTCCGAGAGCGATCTGCCGGCGACGTTCGTGGCCCCGATGCGCACGCTCGGTCCGCAAGGCTGGGCGAACCTCCATCTGGACGCACTCCGGCCTGTCCTCGAGGCGCTCGCCACGACGCTCGGTCAGGTGATGCGGGACGCCGGCCCCGAACCAGGTGAGCTCGAATCCGGTGCGCCGGGAGCGCCCGGTGGCCAGCCCGGAGCGGGCCCGTTCGGGCCCGAGATGCTGGGCGGGATGATGCAGATGCTGGCGCCGGCGCTGCTCGGCATGCAGGCCGGTTCGATGATCGGTTACCTGGCGCAGCACGCGCTCGGGCGTTACGACCTGCCGCTCCCGACGAGCGACGAACCGAGCCTCTGCTTCGTCGTGCAGAACATCGACGCGTTCGAAGAGGCGTGGTCGCTCGAACGCGCCGACCTCCGTTTTTACCTCGCGCTCCACGAGGTCGTACACGCGGCCGAGCGATCTGTGCCCTGGGTGCGTGACCGTCTCGTACGTCTATCGACCGAATACGTGTCGGCGTATGAGGTGGATCCGAGCGCGCTCGAGGACCGCTTCGGAGCCGTCGACCCGAACGACCCGTCGACGCTCGGATCGATCGCCGAGGACCCGGACGCCCTGCTCGGCGCGATGCAGTCGCCGCGCCAGGACGAGCCCCGCCGGCGGCTCCAGCAGCTGACGGCGGTGCTCGAGGGGTACGCCGACTCGGTGCTCGAACGCGTCGGCGAGAAGCTCATCCCGTCGTTCGGGCAGATCCACGAGGCGATGCAACGCCACCGGGTCGAGCGGGGCGAGGCGGAGGTGTTCATCGAAGGTCTGCTCGGCCTGAAGCTCGAGCGCCACCACTACGAGCAGGGAGCGGCGTTCTGCAGGGGCGTCGTCGAGCGGGCCGGGCCCGAGGGCCTCAACCGGCTGTGGGAATCCGAGCGGATGTTGCCGACGCCGGCCGAGCTCGACGCGCCCGGCCTGTGGCTGGCCCGGATCGAACTTCCGGAGCAGACGACGTGACCGACACGGCGGGCAGGGCGGTGGCGGCGACGCAACGCGTGATCAAAATGGCTTCACATCCCGCCGGCACGTGTCAGGAGAGCGACTTCGAGCTGCTCGAGGTGCCCGTCCCCGAACCGGCCGACGGTGAGGCGCTCGTGCGCACGTTGTACCTCTCGCTCGACCCCGCGATCCGGGTGTGGATGAACGGGATCGACACGTACGTGCCCGGCATCCACGTCGGTGACGTCATGCGCGCCGGAGGACTGGGCGAGGTCGTCCAGTCGCGGACCGCCGCTTACAACGAGGGTGACCTCGTGTTCGGGATGATGCGGTGGTCCGACTACTTCATCGCCCGTGCCGGCCCCGAGGGGATGATGACCGTTCCCCGCCAGGACCCGATCACCGCGTATCTCAGCGTGTACGGCGTCACCGGCCTCACTGCCTACTTCGGCATGTTCGACGTCGCGCGGCCGAAGGAGGGCGAGACGGTGGTCGTGTCGGGGGCGGCGGGAGCGGTCGGATCGGTCGCCGGCCAGATCGGCAAGATCATCGGCTGCCGCGTGGTGGGCATCGCGGGCGGGCCGGAGAAGTGCGCCTGGGTCACAGACGAGCTCGGTTTCGACGCGTGCATCGACTACAAGGCAGACGATGTGAGCGCGCGGTTGCGCGAGACCTGCCGGGACGGTATCGACGTGTTCTTCGACAACGTCGGCGGCGAGATCCTCGACGAGGTGCTCGCGCAGATCAACCTGCACGCCCGCATCGCGTTGTGCGGGGCGATCTCGCAGTACGACACGGCCGAGCTGTCGCCGGGGCCGCGCAACTTCCTCAATCTCATTCCGCAGCGGGGCCGGGTGGAGGGGTTCATCCTGCTCGACTACCGCGACCGGTTCCTCGACGCCATCCTCCAGCTCGGGCAGTGGGTGCAAGAAGGCCGCATCCGTTACGCCGAGGACATCATCGACGGCCTCGAGAACGCCCCCAGCGCCTTCCGCCGGCTGTTCACCGGCGAGAACAAGGGCAAGCTGATCGTCAAGGTTGCTGAATGAGCGCGGTCCAGCGCATCGGCGTGCTCGGGGCGGGCGTGATGGGCAGCGGGATCGCGCAGGTGACGGCGACGGCCGGGTACGAGACGGTCTGTTACGACGTCGACGCGGGCGCGCTCGATGCGGCTCGCGAGCACGTCACGACCGGGCGCTACGGGCTGGAGCGAGGGGTCGAGCGCGGGAAGGTGACGCGCGATGAGGCCGACGCTGCGCTGGGGCGCCTCATGTTCACGGAGTCGTTCGAGGAGGCTGCGGCCACCGATCTCGTGGTCGAGGCGGTGCCCGAGCGCCTCGAGCTGAAGGTGCGTGTGTTCCGGGACCTCGACCGGGCCGCGCCCGACACGACGATCCTCGCGTCGAACACGTCCGGCTTCGCGATCGCGGGCCTGGCGGCAGCGACCGACCGCGCCGACCGCGTGATCGGCTGGCACTGGGCGTCGCCGGCGCCCGTAATGCGCCTGGCCGAGGTCGTCTCGACCCGTGAGACCAGCGACGAGACCGTCGCGGCGGTCCGCGACGTCGCGACGAAGTGCGGCAAGAACCCGGTCGTCGTCAAGGACACGCCGATGGCATGGGGCTTCGTGGCGAACCGCGTCTACTTCGCCATGGTCGCCGAGGCGCAGAAGGTCGTGAGCGAGGGCATCGCCACCGCCGACGACGTCGACCAGCTGATGATGGACTGCTTCCGGTGGCCCACCGGCCCGTTCGGCATGGTGCAGGGCGCGAGCTCCGGCTGGGGCTAGCGAGCACGATGCGTACCTCACCCGGAACAATTCAGGGCCAGGTACGCATCGTTCGTCAGGCGACGTCCGTCGTGGGGGGGACGAGGGCGTCGACCTTGTAGCGGTGGTACTGGTGCTGCTCGCCGGCTCCCCGACCGAAGTAGTGCCAGGCCGGGAAGTTGAAGTCCGTCGTGATCGAGGTCGGGAGCAGCAGCGCCGCGCGCAGGAACGCCGCCAGGTCGGGCACCGCGTACAGGTTGACCTCACAGCCGAAGTCCTCGAGCGACTCGAGCAGCGCACGCGCGTACTCCCCGGCCCAGCTCACCGAGAACCGGGTGATCCCCCAGCTCGTCAGCAGCTTGATGGTGTCCCAGGCGCGCTCGGGCGCGGCGAGCACGAGCGGCGCGAGGAAGTCGACCGGGCACTGCACGATGGCGTCGGGACGAGCGGCGACGAGCCGGCGGAACCCGTCCTCACCCAGGGCCTCGATGCGGGCGTTGAACCACAGGTCGGGGTCGTCGAAGCCGTGCGCGTCGACGGCGGCGAGGACGTCGTCGAGGATCGCTTCGCCTTCCTTCAGGTCGAGCTTGACGCCGCGTCCGTTGTCGTGCAGCCGCCCCAACAGTTCGTCGAGGAGGAACACCGGCTCGGAGCGGTTCCACGGCGTCCGCTCGAACGAGTCGTGACGGAGCACGATGCGCCCGAGCGGGTCGCGGCGCACGTCGCACTCGGCCCAATGGACGCGCGAGCCGAGGAACTGGCGCACGTTGGCCTCGTCGTTGACGCCATGCCACACGAGCTGCACGTGATGCGGCAGGTCGTTCTCCGCGACGAGCGCGGTGAGGTCGTACGAGCGGCCGCGCACCGTGCGCGGCGTCGGGACCCGGCGTGACTCCGACAGCGTCTGCGCGTGCAGGAACAGGATCTCCCTGCTCGTATCGGCCTCGGCGAGGGCGGCGATGACTGCTGGCTCGTTGTCGACGACGGCGAATGGCCGGTAGCCGGCGTCGGCGAGGCGACGAAGCCCGGCGACCTTGCTGTCGAGGACGTCCTCCTCACCGCCGCGCTCGTTCATCACCAGCAGCTCCGAGCGGAACTCGACCCGGTACTCGCGACCGAGAGCGTTCAGCGACCGCAGCGTCTCCTCGCGCAGCCACTCCGGCCGCCCGGTGTTGAGGCCGACGAAGGTGGCGGGCTGCAGCTGGAACCAGCGGATGACCTCCAACACACCCCGGTACGGCCGGTGGGCGGCGAGTACCGACTCGGGCTGCCACCGCCGGTCGAGGTACCACGCGAGGGCGTCTTCGCGGGTCTGGGCGGGCAGGCTGCGGCTGTTGAGGAAATCATCGACGCGGTTCTCGTGCACGTCGACGTCGTCGACGCTCAGGCCGTGGAAGAAGTCGGTGCCGTGCTCCCGGTCGTAGTCCAGGAGCACATGGCGAACCATGTGGCGCAGATCAAGGATCGTGCCGTCGATGTCGAACACGATCAGGAGCCGGTCGTCGGGATAGCTGCGGCGGAAACCGGCGTAGTGCTCGGCGAGGCGACGCATCCAATCGCCGGATTCGACCGCTTCGGGCGTCATGCTCGTTTCGCTCTCCCTCACACATCGACGGTACCGATCGCGGGTGAAGGAACGGTGGCTTCTGCCTGACGCCCCGCTGAACAACTCAGGGGAACTCGTTGCGGGCGCTCAAAAGTCGGTCATCGAGAACGGCTGCGGTTCGACGGCGAACATGGCGTCGGCGACCGCGAGCGCGCCTGGCGTGCGCTCGTCGATGAGCCCGGCGCGAGCGAGTGTGGAGGGCCGCACGCCGCCGAGCAGGATCCCGCCGAGCACGGCGACATCCAGCACGAGATCGGGCGCGTCTCCGGTGCGCCGCGCGTCCGCGCCGTCGGGACCGCCGTCGAGCGCCACGCGCCCCGCAGCCCCGCCCTCAGGACGGAACTCGTCGACGACGTCGAACACGAGGCGCCCCGCCGTCGCGTACGTACGCGCCGACAGCGCAGCGGGTGCGTCGAGCACGCGCACCCATAGGCCTTCGCCCTGGCGCGTCACCTCCATCCGCCGTGCGTCCGCCAGCAGCCACCGCAACGGCTCATCGACGGGGACGACCCACGCCTTGACCGTGTCGACGAGGTCCACATCGAGCAGATAACGCCACAACACCGCGCGCGCGGCCGGCGTGGCAGTCACGAGATCGGTCACGTTCAAGGTCCCCCGTGGGCCGTTGTCCCAGCGAGGCTCGACCCTGTACGCCGCGTACCCGTCGAGCGAGCCGCCCGGGGCTTCGTACACGCAGTAGAAGCGGGTGCCCTTCTCGTCGGGATCGGGCCAGAAGAACTGGTCCGGCCACCAGGCATCGACGCGCTGCACCGCGCCGGGCTGGACGCGGCGGGCACGGTCGAAGATCTCGGGCAACAGCTTGCGGGCGTCGTCCTCCTCGACGAGTCGGACGCGTCCCTCCGGAAGCGGTCTCAGGAACGCTGTATGGCGACGCTGGATGCTCACGGTGATCCAGCTCGTCGCGATGCCGTAGCCGAACCGGCGGTAGATGCCGGCCTCCGACGCGTACAGCATCGCCAGCGGCTCGCCGCGCTCGGCGGCGTCTTCGAGCTGCGTGCTCTTGATCGCGGTGAGGATGCCCCGCCGGCGGTGCGTGGGCAGGACGGCTATCCAGCTCACCGCCGCGGCGGGTAACAGCCTGCCGCCCGGCATCGTCAGCTCGAACGAGAACAGCCGCCCGGTACCGACGATCTCGTCACCGTCGAACGCGGCGAGCGTGCGATCGAGCTCGAGGCTCGTCCAGTCGAGCTCGAGGCGCGCGGGCTCGAATCGCTCACCGAAGGCGATGAGGTCAGTGCGCGTGAAGCCAGGCAGCTCGTCGCGCGTGACCGGTCGAAGCACGAAATCGGACGTCACGGTCTCTTGTCTAGTTGACCTCGTTACGGCCCGGTCTCGATTTCTCCCCTGCCCTTGGCGGCTTCGCCACCGGCTCGTGGACGGCGTCCCGAGCGACGCAGGCGCGCGAGTCCGGCGCGGACGCTGCGGCCGACCGTCTCGCGGGTGCGCTCCATGCGACGCCGACGACGATCGACGGCTTCGCGTGCCGCGCGCATACCCGCGATGTACGACAAGCCGGCGAAGCCGAGGCCGATCGCGAGCACGAACAATCCGATGCGCAGGTCCTGGTACACGGGCGGGATCGCGACCGGGATGAGCGCCCCCGCCACCCACGTGATCTGGAAGCGGGTTTCGAACCGGGCGAAGCTGCGGCCGCGCACGGCGTCGGGCGCATCGCGCTGGAGCAGGCTGTCGAAGGCGACGCGCCCGGCGGCGGCGCCGGCGGCGATGAGCAACGCACCGATCGTGGTCATCGTGATCGATGCGGAGCGCGCCGCGAACAGGCACCCAACGGCAGGCAAGGCGAGCGAGCCGGCGAGGATGACCTCCTCGCGGGTGATCTTGCGCAGCTGGGGCGCGATGAGGTTGCCGAGGAACCCGCCCACGCCGCTGACGACGAGCACGACGCCGAACACCCATGCCGCCTCGTCGTTGTCGCGCAGCCCGAAGGCGATGAAGAAGGTGAGGAACCCGACGGCGCCACGCAGCAGGCCCATCGCGCTCCCGGCGAGGATGATGCTCGGCGCGTGGAGCTCCGCTTTCTCCTGTGGTGTGTCGGGACCGCCGTGCTCCGCTTCGACCCGCGGGATCTTCCACGAGAGCATCGACGCCACCGCGTACACGATCGCGGCGAGGATCAGAGAGCCTTCGGCGCCGAAGAACCGGTAGATGCCGACGGCCGGGAGCCCGCCGACGGCGCCACCGATGACGCTGATGATCGCCAGCCGCGAGTTGGCGCCAACGAGCTCGCGCTCACCTGTGACGACGGCGGGCACGAGCGCGCTCCTGGCGATCGAATACGTCTTCTGCGCCACGAGCAAGCCGAACGCCAACGGGTAAATCAGCAGGGCCTCGGCACCGCTCGCGTTCACGTATCGCGCGATGAAGAGGCAGAGCACCCCGCGCGCCGCGCACGTGATGAAGATCATCAGCCGCCGGCCGCCGCGGATCCGGTCGAGCAGCGGGCTGAGCAACGGCGCGATTACGGCGAACGGCGCCATCGTGATGATCAGGTACAGCAGCACCTTCTCTCGCGATTGACCGGGCGACACCGAGAAGAACAGCGACCCGGCGAGCGAGACGGTCAGACAGACATCGCCGCAGATGCTCGCCGCGTGCGTGATCGCAAGCCGCGCGAAGGGCGTCGGCTCGGCGAAGCGGGAGTCGATCGGCCCGGTGCGTGCAAGGCGCGGCGGGCGACGCGGAGGAGGTGCCGTGGCCATGGCCGAAGCAACGATATCGGTCGCCACTCCTTGCGGCGCTTGGGTCGGAGAGTTCACACACCGTTCCTTCGACGGCAATTTGGGTGCCACATGCCATCGGTACCGTTGCCATCGCAGCTCCGCGGCTGCCAGCCACCTGCAACGTGCAGCGGCAACCGCCGGGAGGAGGGGCTTCTCCGCAACTTCCCCCGTGCGCTCCGTCGGCCGGTCCCCCCGCCGGCCGACGGGCCTCCGGCGGCCCGCCGGCTCGTCGCCTCGGCGAGCCGGTGGGTCGTCGTCATCGTGATCGGCGGTATCGCAGGGTCGCACCTGGTCACGGGACCAGGACGAGGGAGGGGGAGGCGCAACTACGATGAGGTTCATGGCCGGCCTCGACACGTCGGTCGAGGGCAGCAGTGCAACGGATCTCAGCACCGCGCTGAAACCCCCGACCCAACTCCAGCCCGAATCCCGGTATCTCAACCGCGAGCTCTCCGCGCTCGACTACTTCGCGCGCGTTCTGTCGTTCGCCGCCGACAGCAGCAGCCCGCTCCTCGAGCGGGTGAAGTTCCTCGCCATCTTCGGCCAGAACCTCGACGAGTTCTTTCAGGTCCGGGTGTCGGGGCTGCGTGAGCAGCTGGACGCCGGCATCCGCGCGACTTCGCCCGACGGGCTCGACCCCGGCGAGCAGCTACGTGCGATCCGCGCCCGGGTCGAGCCGCTGATGGAGCGGCACACCTCCATCTTCACCAACGAGGTCGCGCCTGCGCTCGAGGAGGCCGGTGTCGGCTTCTCAGACTGGGACTCGCTGTCCGAAACAGACCGGGAGCACCTCCGCGGCGTGTTCGACGAGCGGGTGTTCCCGGTGCTCACACCGCTGGCGGTCGACCCCGCGCACCCGTTCCCCTACATCTCCAACCTGTCGCTGAACCTGGCCGTGGTGGTGCGCGACCCCGCGACCCGGGAGGAGCGGTTCGCGCGGGTGAAGGTGCCGCCGCTGCTGCCCCGCTTCCTCGGGCTGCCCGACGGCGAGCGGTTCGTGCCCCTCGAGCAGGTGATCGCCGCCCACCTCGACAGCCTGTTCCCGGGCATGGAGGCCGTCGCCCACCATCCCTTCCGCGTCACCCGCGATGCCGACTTCGAGCTTTCCGACGACGCCGAGGACCTCCTCGAGGCGATGGAGCTCATCCTGCGCCGACGCACGAAGTTCGGGCGCGTCGTACGCCTCGAGGTCGACGTGAAGATGAGCGACGAGGTGCTGGAGCTGCTCTGCCGCGAGCTCGAGCTCGGCGACTCCGACGTGTACGTCGTCGACGGTCCCCTGGGCCTCAGCGGGCTCTGGAGCCTGTACGAGCTCGATCGTCCCGACCTGAAGGACGAGCCGTGGACGCCGCAGACGCAGCCGATGCTCGCCCGTGCCGACGGGCCGCCCGACATCTTCCGCGTACTCCAGCAGGGCGACGTGCTCGTCCACCACCCGTACGACTCGTTCGGGACGTCGATCGAGGCGTTCGTCGAGCAGGCGTCCCGCGACCCCAACGTGCTCGCGATCAAGCAGACGCTGTACCGCACCGCCGGCAGCGACAGCGCGCTCGTGCGGTCGCTCATCCATGCCGCCGAGCAGGACAAGCAGGTCGTCGCCCTCGTCGAGCTCAAGGCGCGCTTCGACGAGCAGGCCAACATCGAACGGGCGCAACTGTTCGAAGAAGCGGGCATCCACGTCGTGTACGGGTTGGTCGGCCTCAAGACGCACGCCAAGATCCTGCTCGTCGTGCGCCAAGAGCCCGACGGCATCCGCCGCTATTGCCACGTCGGCACCGGCAACTACAACCCGAAGACGGCCACGACGTACGAGGACCTCGGCTTGCTGTCGGCCGACCCCGACCTCGGCGCCGACCTCACCGAGCTGTTCAACTATCTCACCGGGTACAGCCGGCAGGGCCGCTACCGCAAGCTGCTCGTCGCACCGGTGACGACCAGGCCCGAGCTCCTCGAGCGCATCGAGCGCCAGGCCGAGCTCGGCCCCGAGGGACGCATCACGCTGAAGATGAACAGCCTCGTCGACCCCGACATGATCGACGCGTTGTACACGGCGTCGCAGGCGGGGACGCCGATCGACCTCATCGTGCGCGGGATCTGCTGTCTGCGCGCCGGCGTGCCCGGCCTGTCGGAGACGATCCGCGTCCGTTCGATCGTCGGGCGGTTCCTCGAGCACTCGCGCATCTACCGGTTCGGTCCCGACCCGCACACGGCCGAGTACCTCATCGGGTCGGCCGATCTCATGCCGCGCAACCTCGACCGGCGGGTCGAGGCGCTCGTGCCGGTCACCGCGCCTGCGATGCGCGACCGCCTCGACGAGATCCTCACCGTCAACCTCGCTGACGACACGCTGGCGTGGGAGCTCGGAAGCGACGGGACATGGCGACGCGTGCCTCGCGCCGCGGGCGTGAACACGCACCACGAACTGCAAGAGCTCGCCCTGCAGCGCGCACGCGCAGCGGTCGAACCTCGGGCGTGAGCTCGCGTCAGTTCCTCTCGTCACCGCCCGGGTTCACGGTCCCCGACCTCAGCGGCCTCGGCAACGGCATCACCGCCGACGACGCCGCCCCCACCGTCATCGAGCTGACCTACCACGACACGCCCGACTTACGACTGGCCCGCGCCGGCGTGACGCTGCTGTACCGGGGCGACGAGGGCTGGGTCGTCACGCTCGGCCGGGAGACGGCAACTGGTCCGGAGCTCCCGCACGACGAGCACCGCTTCGAGGGCACGTCGGGCCAGGCGCCGGCGGATGCCGTCGACCTCGTGCGGGCGCTCGTGCGCACCGCCCGCGTCACGCCAGTGGCTCGGCTGCGAACCCGCCGGCGGCGCGTCGAGCTGCACGACTCGTCCGACAAGCCGCTCGGTGAGGTGCTCGACGACGAGGTGACGGTGCTCGCCGGCGGACGGGTGGCGGCGCGATTCCGCGAGCTCGAGATCGCGCTCGACGATGCCGCGCCCGACGGGCTCGCCGACGCGCTCATGTCCCGGCTGCAGGCGGCCGGCGCCGGCCCGCCCGACCCGAGCCCCAAGATCGTGCGCGCCCTCGGCT
>JBKPDG010000205.1:0-8330 GCA_046727755.1 Actinomycetota bacterium | reverse complement strand
AGGCGCTCGTACTGGAACTGCCACATCTGTTGGGCGAATCCCTGGCCGGGTTCGAGACCGATGAGATTGGCGTGCGGGACGGGCACGTCGTCCAGAGCGATCTCGGCGGTGTCGCTCGAGCACATCCCCAGCTTCTTCAGTGTCCTCGACACGGACACGCCCGGAAGCTCGGTGTCGACGAGGAACAACGAGATGCCGCGGTACCCCGAGCCGGGTTCGGTTTGGGCAACGAGCGTGAGAAAGTCGGCCCGGGCCCCGTTCGTGATGAACATCTTGCGGCCGTTCACGATCCATGTCTCGCCGTCGCGCACGGCGCGTGTCGACACGTTGGCGACGTCCGAGCCGGCGTCGGGTTCCGACACGGTGATGGCGCCTATCTTCTCGCCGGCGATCGCGGGTCGAAGGTAACGCTCGCGCTGCTCGTCCGTGCCGAACTCCGCCAGCGCGGGCGTCGCCATGTCGGTCTGCACCGAGATCGCCATCGGG
Source organism: Actinomycetota bacterium (assembly GCA_046727755.1). Lineage (GTDB taxonomy): Bacteria > Actinomycetota > Acidimicrobiia > IMCC26256 > JACDBD01 > JALZAA01. The sequence goes on along the minus strand of JBKPDG010000205.1, from coordinate 7,844 downwards.
ATCGCGCCCGCGCCACAATGTGACAGCTCCTCGATGAACACGATCTCCGCCGCGAGATCGCCCCCGGAGCCGCCCCACTGCTCGGGGTAGTGCAGCCCGAGGAACCCGAGCTCGCCGCACCGCTTGAACACCCAGTCGGGGAAGTAGCCCGCCTCTTCCCATTCGTCGACCGACGGTGCCAGCTCCTTGTCGACGAACCGCCGTACCGCCGCTCGCAGCTCGTCGTGCTCGGGCGTGAAGATCGCGTTGGGGACGTCCACACGCCCATTCTGGCCCGGTTTCCCATGGGGTTCGCGGCGACAAGTCGTAGACTGCTGCTCCCATGTCCCAGTCGATCCTCCAGCGGCGGCTCGTCGACGTGAGCGAGCGACTCAAGCGCGTGCGGACCGAGCTGGCGGTCACCGACGAGCAGGTTGCGTTCCTCGAGAACGAGGCTGACGACGCCCGCCTGCGTGCGCTCGTCGCGGAGACACCGCTCGGCGACGTCGAGGCCCGCGACGCTCGCCGCCACGCCGACGCGCTCGCACGCCACCGGGACACGCTCGCGGCTTCGATCGCCGACCTCGAGCGCGAGCAGGACGCATTGCTCGACCGCATGGCGGCCGAGCTCTCGGCCCACTGATCACCCCGAACCTCGGAGCGCGCCCGTGCCGGATCCCACACGCGTCGTGATCGCGGAGGACGAGGCGATCATCCGCCTCGATCTCAAAGAGCTCCTCGAAGAGGAGGGTTACGAGGTCGTGGGCGAGACCGGGCGCGGCGACGAGGCCATCGAGCTCGTACGACAGAGCCAGCCCGATCTCGTGATCCTCGACATCAAGATGCCCGGGATGGACGGGCTCACCGCGGCGCGCCACATCACGAGCGAACGCCTGGCGGCGGTGCTTGTGCTCACCGCGTTCTCGCAACGGGACCTCGTCGAGCAGGCGCGCGACGCCGGCGCGCTCGCCTACCTGGTCAAGCCGTTCCAGAAGAGCGATCTCATCCCGGCGATCGAGATGGCGCTCGGGCGGTACGCTGAGCTCGCGTCGCTCGAGCGGGACGTCGGCAACCTCGCCGAACGCCTCGAGGAACGCAAGACGATCGACCGCGCCAAGGGTGTCCTCATGGACCGGCACGGCAAGACCGAGCAGGAAGCGTGGCGGTTCCTCCAACAGCAAGCGATGCACAACCGGGTCAAAGTGCACGACGTCGCGCGTCGCGTGGTCGACGGCGAGCTCACTCCCTGACAGCGCGTCCGATTCCGTTTCCCGCCCGAGGGCCGCGGGTACCCAGCGAGCAGAGACGGCCGAGCCGGGCTGTCCGGACCTGGAGGATTCAATGCTGTTCGCCGCGTTCGAACCCGCGTCCAAAGAGCTTGCGATCTTCTACATCATTGCCGTGGCCTGCTTCGTCGTCGCCGCGTTCGCCGGGACGACCGTCGGCCGCCGTGCCGGCGGTTCGGTGGGACTCGTCGCCATCGGGCTGGCGTTCTTCGTGTTCCCGACCATGTGGAACGAGGTCGACGCTGCGTTCTGACCTGCCCAAGCGTGTCCGCACGAGAGTCGCCGGTCTGTTGGCCGGCGACTCTTCGCGTGTGGCAGGGGTCGGCGGGCATACGATCGCAGCGCGGCATCGGCGGCTTTGCCGACCGAGCCGCAGAGCCGGAGCCTGCGACGGCGAAAGGAACGAATGAGCAAGCTCCTCCTCCTCGACGGTCATTCGTTGGCGTACCGGGCGTTCTACGCCCTTCCGACCGACCTCGCGACGCGCGCCGGGACGATCACGAACGCCGTCTACGGCTTCACGTCGATGCTGATCAAGATGCTCGGCGACGAGAAGCCCGACTACATCGCCGTCGCATTCGACACCGGGGCACCCACGTTTCGGGACGAGATGGATGCCGACTACAAGGCAGGTCGCAAGGAGACGCCGGACGTCTTCTCGTCGCAGCTGCCGCTGATCCACGAGGTGCTCGACGCGCTGGAGGTCCCCACCCTCGAGATGGAAGGCGTCGAGGCCGACGACGTGATCGCCACCTTGGCCGAGCAGGCGGCGGGGGAGGGGATCGACACTGTCATCGTCACCGGAGATCGCGACACCTACCAGCTCGTGCGCGACCCCCACGTCAAAGTGCTCTACAACCGCCGGGGCGTGTCGGACTACGTGCTCTACGACGAGGCCGGCATCGTCGAGCGCACCGGTGGTGTCACCGCCGCCCAGTATCCCGACTACGCCGCGCTCCGCGGCGACACGAGCGACAACCTGCCCGGCGTCCCCGGTATCGGGGAGAAGACGGCGGCGAAGCTCGTCTCGACGTACGGCGATCTCGAAGGCATCTACGAGCACCTCGATGAATTGCCGCCGAAGCAGCGCCAGAACCTGGGCGACGCACGTGACCGTGTGTTCCTCAACCGGGAGATGTCGCGGCTGCGGTCGGACGTGGAGATCGACTTCGCGGCTTCCGACCTGCGCCAGCGCTCGTGGGATCGCGAGCAGGTCCGGGTGCTGTTCGACCAGCTCGAGTTCCGCACCTTGCTGCCGCGCTTGTTCGAAGCCGTCGGTGAGGAGGCGACCGAGCCCGAGGCCGAATCGTTCGAAGCCGACGTCGCGGTCGTAGCGGACGCGGCCGCGGCCGCGACTCGCCTGCGCGACCTCGGAGCCGTCGAGAGCCAGTACGCCCTCGAGGGCCGATGGGAGGGTGACGCCGGTCGGAGCAGATTGATCGGGCTCGCGGTCACGGACGACGACGGCCGCGCCGAATACATCGACGCAGAGCTGCTGCGCGACCCGAAGGTCGGTGACGCGCTCGGCGCGCTCGTGCGTGAAGGCGGACCGCCGCTGGTCGCCCATCGGGCCAAGGAGCTGATGCACGGCCTGCCCGTCGACGTGCGTTCGCTGCACCACGACACCGCCGTGATGGCGTATCTCCTGGACCCGGCGGAAGGGAAGTATCTCCTCGAGGACCTCGCGCTCCGGTACGTGTCGCTCGAGGTGCGCTCGCCCGACGCCCAGGAAGGCACGCTGGATCTCGATCTCGACGGGCAGTCCCGCGTTGACGAGACGGGCCGGCGCGCGCTGGCAGTCCGACGCCTCGCCGGCACGCTTGCCGACGCGCTCGAAGCACGCGAGCTCACCGACCTGTACGAGCGCGTCGAACGGCCACTCGTCCGGGTGCTGGCGCGGATGGAGGACGCCGGCGTCAGGATCGATCGCGGGTTCCTCGAGGGGCTGCGGGCCGAGCTCGCCCAGAGCTGTGAGGATCTCGTGGGGCGCATCCACGCCCACGCCGGTGAGGAGTTCAACGTGAATTCCACGCCGCAGCTTCGACAGGTCCTGTTCGAGAAGCTCGGGCTCGCGCCGGTGAAGAAGACGAAGACGGGGCCGTCGACCGACGCCGACTCCTTACAGAAGATGGTCGAGGAGCACCCGATCATCGAAGACCTGCTGCGCTACCGGGAAGTCGAGAAGCTCCGCAGCACCTACGCCGATGCACTACCGCCGCTCATCGGCGATGACGGTCGTATCCACGCCACGTTCAAGCAGACCGACACCACCACCGGTCGAATCTCGAGCGAGAACCCTAACCTGCAGAACGTGCCCGTGCGCACGGCTGACGGGCGGGAGATGCGCCGAGCGTTCATCGCCGACGAGGGCTGCGGGTTGCTCACCGCCGACTACTCGCAGATCGAGCTACGGGTACTGGCGCACCTGACGGACGACCCCGGCCTGATCGAGGCGTTCTCCCGCAGCGCCGACATCCACACGACGACGGCCGCAATGGTGTTCGGTGTCGAAGAGAAGGACGTCGATCCGTTCCAGCGCCGGTTCGCGAAGGTCGTGAACTTTGGCCTCGCGTACGGGATGGAGGCGTACGGGCTCGGACAGCGTCTCGGTGTCCCGACGGAGGAGGCCCGCGAGATCCTCGACAACTACTTCGCGAGCTTCCCCAGCGTGAAGGCGTTCATGGACAACACGGTGCGCGAGGCGAAGCAGCGCGGGTACACGACGACGACCTTCGGCCGACGGCGTCAGATCACGGAGCTGTCGTCCGACAACTTCCGCATCCGCCAGATGGGGGAGCGCATGGCGCAGAACGCGCCCGTGCAGGGCTCTGCCGCCGACGTGTTCAAGCTGGCGATGGTCGAGCTCGACCGCGCGCTCGACGGCGCCGGCCTGCGATCCCGCATGATCCTCACCGTGCACGACGAGCTCGTGCTCGAAGTGCCGCTCGACGAACGTGAGCGAGTCGAGCCACTCGTGCGAGAGGTCATGGAGTCCGTCTGCGCGCTGAAGGTCCCGCTCGTGGTCGATCTCGCGTTCGGCGCCACCTGGGCCGACGCCAAGTAGCGCGTCAGCCAGTTTCGGCGTCTGACGGCGTCCCGTCCGCGGCGGCGAGCCGTTCCGCGTACTCCTCGGAGAGCTCCGCGGCGCCGCGCATGAAGTCGCGGACGACTTCGAGCTCCTCCGCGCTGTACTTGGTCATGGAGTCGAACGTGGCCGACATGAACGGCTGGTAGTACCGCATCGCGGTTCGTGTGCTGTCGATCGTCCGCTCGATGAGCACGCGGCGCCGGTCCTCCGTGTCGCGGACGCGGCGTACGTACCCCACCTCTTCGAGCCGGTCGAGGACGGCGGTGACGGCGCCGGTGGTCAAGTGGCTCGCCTTCGCCAGATCGCCGGCGGTCATCGCGCCCTTGCGGTTCAGGATCTCGAGGACCCGGTGGTCGGTCCGGTTGACCCCCATCCGCTCGGCGATGATCTGGTTGACGACGTCGACGGCGCTGATGAACTCGCGACACGCGTTCATCGTTTCGAGAAATAGGTCACGTTTCGAACGTCTTGACATATGAATAGTTTAATCCGTAAGCTAACGCCAGCCAAGACGGACATTGGGAAGGAACGGTGAGTTCCGCCAGGCCGCAGGGTCGTAGCGGACACCAGTCCGGATCCCATCACAAGAGGCAGAGGTCCCCCCATGCTGAAGCGCCTTGCCCGTACCTGCTACCGCCGACGCTGGCGCGTCCTGGCCGCCTGGGTCGTGTTCCTCGTCGCCGTGTCGGTGTTCAGCTCGGCGGCGGGCGGCGTGTTCCGCAACGAGTTCTCACTCAGGGGCTCGGAGAGCAAGGAAGCCCAGGACTTTCTCGAGGAGCGTGGATTCGACACTCGTGCCGGGTTCACCGGTCAGATCGTGTTCACATCCGATCGCGGCGTCGACGACCCTGAGGTCCGGCAGGCGATGGAGCAGCTGTTCGCGCGCGTCGAGCGCACCGTGCCGCGCACCCAGGTCGTGAGCCCGTACGAACCCGGTGAAGCACGCCAGATCTCGGAGAACGGTCGCATCGCGTACGCAGAGGTCAACCTCGCTGACCGCCCCGACGCCGACTTCCGGTCCGGCGCCGACGAGATCAAGGCGGAAGCCGAGGACGTGAGTGTTCCAGGACTGCAGGTCGAGCTCGGTGGAGAGCTCTTCGGCGAGCAGGAGCTCCCGGCGAGTGAAGCCATCGGGATTCTGCTCGCAATCATCGTGCTGCTCATCGCGTTCGGATCGGTGCTCGCAGCCGGTCTTCCCATCCTCACGGCGCTGTTCGGCATCGGCACCGGCATCGCGCTCGTGCAGCTCACCGCCAACGGCCTGACGATGCCCGACTTCACCACGCAGGCCGTGGCGATGATCGGGATCGGCGTCGGGATCGACTACGCGTTGCTGATCGTCACGCGCTATCGACAAGCGCTGCGCGACGGCCACCAGCCCGAAAGCGCGGTCGCCCTCGCCGCCGACACCGCCGGGCGCTCGGTGGTCTTCGCCGGCTCCACGGTTGTCATCGCCGTGCTCGGGATGCTGCTGATCAACGTGCCCGCGGTGCAGGGCCTCGCGGTGGGCATCTCGCTCGGTGTCCTCATGACGATGCTGGCGGCGATCACCCTGCTTCCCGCCGTGCTGGGGTTCGTCGGCCACAACATCGACAAGCTCGGGCTGCCGCACAAGAAGCGCGCCGAGGGCGAAGTCCGGGAGTCCTTCTGGCACCGGTGGAGCCGGTTCCTGCAGCGGCGGCCGTGGCCGGCGGCGCTCGCCGGGCTCATCATCCTCGTGGTGCTGGCGCTGCCGGTGCTGTCCATGCGCCTCGCGTTCGCGGACGCCGGCAACCGACCGACCTCCGACACCACGCGGCGCGCCTACGACCTGCTCGTGGATGGCTTCGGGCCCGGCTTCAACGGTCCGATGATCCTGGCGGTCGACACGCCCGGCGGTCAGAGCGACGCCCAGACGGTCGAGGAGCTCTCCCAACGGTTGCAGAACACGCGGGGCGTGGCGTTCGCGACCCCGCCGCAGGCCAACGACGCCGGCAACGCCGCGATCATCCAGGTCTTCCCGAACAGCTCGCCGCAGAGCGAGGAGACGGCGAATCTCGTCGATCGGTTGCGCGAAGACGTGATCCCGCCCGTCACGCAGGGGACCGACGTCGACGTGAAGGTGGGCGGTCTCACAGCCGGCGCCACCGACTATTCCAACTACACGGCGGAGCGGCTCCCGCTGTTCATCGGACTGGTGCTGCTGCTGTCGTTCCTGCTCCTCATGGTCGTGTTCCGCAGCCTGCTCGTTCCGCTCAAGGCCGTGATCATGAACCTGTTGTCGATCGGGGCGGCGTACGGCGTGATCGTCGCCGTGTTCCAATGGGGCTGGCTGAAGGGCCTCATCGGTGTGGCCGAGGCCGGGCCGGTCGAGGCGTGGGCGCCAATGATGCTGTTCGCGATCGTGTTCGGCCTCTCGATGGACTACGAGGTGTTCCTTCTCTCCCGCATGAAGGAGGAATACGACCGGACCGGTGACAACGCGACCGCCGTGGCCGACGGGTTGGCGGCGACGGCGAGGGTCATCACCGCGGCTGCGCTGATCATGATCCTCGTGTTCAGCGCGTTCGTGCTCGGCGACGATCGCGCGATCAAACTGTTCGGGTTTGGCCTCGCCATCGCGGTGTTCCTCGACGCCACCATCGTCCGGTTGATTCTCGTGCCGGCCACGATGGAGCTGCTCGGTGACCGCAACTGGTGGATCCCGAAGTGGCTCGATCGGATCCTGCCGACCGTGCGCGTCGAGCCGGCCGAGGACCTCGACGCCGAGCTCGCGCGGCTCGACGAGGAGGAGAAGGAGCGGGCGGGCGCTCGCTAACGGTCCCGCCCGCGCGGATTCAGGCGCCGTGATGCGCGTGCTGGCAGTTGCCGCCGTGTCCCTCAGTCCCCGAGAAGGGGCCGCAGGGTGTGTCGGCGAGCCAGACGTGCATCATCGGCGCCGTGGCCCGCAGCGTGCCTCCCGGTACGCAGGATCCGTTGACGAGCCGGCCCGCGAGCCGGCCGTCGGGACCGAAGCAGAGGTTCTGGTGGTCGTGCCACGGGGTGAGCGCACCCGCGATGTCCGGCACGCTCTCCATCGTCGTTCCCGGCTCCATGATGAACATCGCCGACGCCACCGTCTTTGATCCGTCCGGCTGCACCTGGAGCACGATCGACTCGATCGCGTTGGCATCGAGCTCGCGGCCATCGGCCGCGTAGTCGTAGTTGATGAAGTGCTCGAAGCCGCCGGCGCGGCGGCCGTCGCCGATCGACCGGTAACCGGCGGCGACGACGCTGGCCTCGTCGGGAAAAGCGGCCAGCGCGGCGCGGGTGGTCTCGAGGAGCTGCTCGCCGCGGTTCTGCTGGTCCTTGGTGAGGCGGGAGTCGTCGAGCGAGACGATCGGGCCGTGTTCTGGTGCCGCGGCGTGATCGTGGGTGGCGCTTCCCTCCGGGTGATCGTGATGGTGGTCCCCGCCGGCTGCGTGTTCAGCAGCATGGTCGTGGTCGTGGCTGTGCGTCGTCGCCATTGCCGG
>JBKPDG010000204.1:0-28935 GCA_046727755.1 Actinomycetota bacterium | reverse complement strand
TCGTTGCCGTCGTGGCTGCGAACGTCATCGCGGCGCTGCCGGCGCAGCTCGCGGCGCGCACTCGTCCGGCCATCGTGCTGAGGACCGAATAGTCGGGGTCAGCGCTCCTCGCGCCGGTGGCCCTTGCTGAGCTCGGCGAGCGCGTCGGGGTCGACGCGGTCGCTCGGTGCCACCGCCACTTTGCACTTGGTGACGGCGCGCAGCGTCGAGGTGCGCAGGCCGGCTTCGAGCACGGCGCGCTCGCCGAGAATGGCGCCCGGCCCGAGCTCGGCCAGCGACTCGCCGTCGACCTCTACCGAGAGCACCCCGTCGAGCAGGAGGAAGACCTCATCTCCCCGTGCACCCTGCTTCGTGAGCGCCCTGCCCTTGCGCAGCTTCTTGATCTTGGGCTTGGCGTCGCCGCGCATGATCAGGTGCGACAGCTCGCGTTCGAGCGCGGTCTCGGCCGTGGTGACGAGCGCCTTCGAGTCCTCGTCGCCCCACGGCGTGTGCTTGCCGAACGCCCGGCGGTACCACTCCTTGAAGTCGGTGAGCCCGGCCTTCTGCGCGAGCTTTCCGGCGTCGTCGTAGATCCAGTGGCGCGGAAACGGGCTCGCCCCCTCCAGTTCGAAGCGCGCCGACCCGTCGACGTTGAGTGTGAGCTCCAGGGTCGTCCAGACCGTGGGTCCCTTGAGCTGCACGAACGGCGGATGGCTGACCCGCCGCGGGGCCGGGATCGCCGGTCTTCCGCCCGCCGTCTGCACGAAGCGCGCCGAGGTCGCCGAGATCTCCGGCTCACGCCGAATCTCGGGGAAGCCGACGGCGGCGTACGTCGCCTGCTTGCCGAGGCGAACGGTCGTGGACCCCATGACCGCGCCCCCCGTGTACCCGTGGTCGACGACCTTCCCGTTCTCGACCTCGATCCACGCCCCCAGCCGGTTGGCGAAGCGAAATCCGTCGCTGGCGCCGAGCGCCTCGAGGTCCTCGATCACGTCCGGGGGTGGGTTGTCGTAATGGGTGACGCCAACCTCGAACGGCAGCTTCGTCATACCCGTAACCGCCTCCGACGGGATCCACGAGACCGAGGTCACCGACGACTGGATGCGCATGCGCTGCCTCCCTTTCCGCTCCGACCACGGTACGTTTTTCGCGCCGTAGGGTCGACGCGGCAGGCAGACCTATGAGCGACCTCATCACCGTGTTCCTCGCTGACGACAATCTCATCGTGCGCGAGGGTGTGCGTGCGCTCCTCGCGCTCGAGCCGGACTTCGAGATCGTCGGCGCGGCGGCCGACTACGACGAGCTGGTCTCCGGGGCCGGCGACGCCGAGCCGCAAGTGCTGGTGACCGACATCCGCATGCCGCCGACGTTCCAACGTGAAGGCATCGATGCCGCGTTGGAGGTCCGGAAACGCAACCCCGGCACCGGCATCGTCGTGCTGTCCCAGTACGACGAGCCCGAGTACGCGATCGCGCTTCTGGCCGAAGGTGCGGCCGGGTGCGCATACCTGCTGAAGGACCGCATCGCCGAGGGCGACCAGCTCGCGCGGGCCGTCCGAGAGGTGGCCACCGGTGGGTCGATGCTCGACCCCACGATCGTCGCGTCGCTCGTGCACCCGGTCACCGACGCAGGGGCGCTCACCACAGAGGAGGAGCAGCTGCTGCGCATGGTCGCCGAGGGCAAGCCGATCAAGGCGATCGCGGTGGCGCAGCACACCACGCCGGCGTCGGTGTCGGACGCGATCGAGAAGCTCTTCCTCAAGCTCGCCGAGGCGGCGAGCGCCGGCGTGCACGGCGCGCTCAAGCGGCTCCAGATGCTGCACCAGGCGATCGTCGAAAGGGAGGAGCAAGGGGAGTCGCTCAGCCGGCTCCTGCCGGGTGGTGTCGCCGACAAGCTGCGCACCGAGGGCCGTCACATCGGCGAGACCGAGGAGCTCGACGTCACCGTGTTGATGTCCGACATCCGCGGCTACTCGGGCATCGCCGAGGACGCCGACCCCAGCGACCTCGCCCGGCAGCTCAACGAGCACCGCGCCGAGATGAACCGTGCGGTCCTCGACGAGGACGGCACCGTGATGCAGTTCATCGGCGATGCCGTCATGGCTGTGTTCGGCGCGCCCGAGCCGCAGGTGGACCACGCGAGCCATGCCCTGCGTGCGACTCGTGGGATGCACGAGCGCCAGGCAGCAGTCAACGAGCGGTGGGCCGGCGAGGGCCTCCCCGAATTCGGCCTCGGCATCGGCTTGTCGACCGGCCCCGTCGCGGCGGCGCTCCTCGGGTCGGAGGAGCGGCTCGAGTACACGGTGGTGGGGGACACGGTGAACCTCGCCCAGCGGCTTCAAGACCTCGCGCGCCCGGCCGGGCGCACCGTCGTCAGCGAGGCGACGTACACCGCACTGGGCGAGCCGGGCGACGCCGAAGCGCTGCCTCCCACTGCGGTGAAGGGCAGGAAGACGCCCGTGCGCGCCTACCTCGTGAACGCGACCGGCGAGATGCCATGACGGCTGACGAGCTCGTGCTGGAGACAACCGGCCTGCAGAGGACCTTCGAGTCGGGGGGCGAAGGAATTCCGGTGCGCGCCCTGCGAAGCGTGGACCTCTCGATGCGAGCGGGCGAGTTCGTCGCCGTCATGGGACCGTCGGGCTGCGGCAAGTCCACCCTGCTCAATCTCGTTGCCGGGCTCGACAGTCCGACCGACGGTGACGTGCGGGTGGCCGGCGAATCGCTCGTCGGGAAAGACGAGAACGAGCTCGCGGTCATGCGGCGCGCGCACATCGGCATCGTCTTCCAGTTCTTCAATCTCCTGGAGGGCATGAGCGTCATCGAGAACGTCACGCTGCCGGCGATCATCGCGGGCTCGCCGCGTGGTCAGGCCGAGACCCGAGCCCGAGACCTCCTCGACCTGCTGGGGCTGGGCGACAAGGCGAGCGACGCGCCGAGCGTGCTGTCGGGCGGCCAGCGACAGCGGCTGGCAATCGCGCGTGCGCTTGCGAACGAGCCCACGTTGCTCCTCGCTGACGAGCCGACCGGCGCGCTCGACAGCGACGGTGGCCGGGAGGTCCTCGAGCTGTTCCGTCGGCTGCACGACGGGGGTCAGACGATCCTGCTCGTGACGCACGACAGCGGCGTCGCCGCACCCGCCGACCGCATCGTGTCGATGCGCGACGGACGAATCGTCGAGGGTGACGGTGAGCGGTGAGCGCGCCCTCGAGCCCCGCTGTTCCCGGGTCCCGGCGGACGACCGCGGTCACGCTGGCGGTGCTCGCGCTCGGCTTGGCCGTCTGGACCGGCTTCCTCGCCGCCGACGCGACGAACGCCGCCGACGTCGTCCAGGGATTGCGCATCGGGCTCGTCGCCGCCTGGGCGATCGCCGGTGTGGTGTTGGCGTTGCGGTGGCCGGACGAGCGGTTCGGTCTCCTGGTCGTCGCGGCGGCGACGGTCGGCGGCATCGCCGCCGCCAGCGATGCCGCGCTCCTCGACCGATCGGGCTCGGGTCTCGAGCTCGTTCGCGCGCTGGCCGTCGCCGCCCTCCCGGCCATGGCCCTCCACGTGCTCCTCACGCTGCCGACCGGAGCGTTCGTCCGGCGCACACACCGCAACACCGTCGTCGTGGGTTACGGGCTAGCGATCGTCGCCGGTCTGGGCATCTGGTCCGCGCGGCCTACGGTCCCGCTCTGGATCGTCTTCTTGCAAGGCGCGGCCGTGCTCGTCGGCAGCGTGATGGCGAACGCCCGCTATCGGAGATCCCGCGGGCGGGAGCGCCAGCGCATGCAGTGGTTCGGGCTGGCGGTGACCACGGCCGCCGAGATCGCGCTCGTCACGGTGGCGCTGCGAATCTTCGTTGGCGCTCCCGAGAACGTCGGCGCGATCGCGGCCGGCGCCACAGCCACGATCCCGGTCGGCTTTGTCCTGTCGACTTCGAATCGCATGCTCTCGCGGGTCGATCGTCTGCTCGCGCACACCGTCTCACTCACTGCACTCACCGGCGTCGTCGTCGCCGTGTACATCGTCATCGTCCTCGGGCTGGGACGCGTTCCCACCGATCGCGAGAGCACGATCCTGCTGCTCTCGATGGCCGCCGCCGCCGTCGCCGCATTGCTGTACTCGCCTGCCCGGGCGCGGCTCGCGACGTTCTCGAACCGCCTCGTCTACGGCGAGCAGCACGCACCTGACGAGGCGATGCGCACGTTCGGGAGCCGGTTGTCGCGCGCGATTCCCCTCGACGAGCTGTTGCTCCAACTGGCGGAGTCCCTGCGCAAGTCGCTGGGGCTCGAGCAGGCCGAGGTCTGGACGGGCTCCGGCGGTGTCCTCGAACGGACGATCTCGGTGCCCGCCCGCGGCCGCGCCCGGCTCACACTGTCCGGAAAAGAGCAGCCGGTGGTCGCACGCGCCGGCGTCTCGGGCCCGGCGTGGCTGTCGATCTGGTTGCCGCAGCTGCTCGAAGGGCGCGAGGACGCGATCGTGCGCGCCGTGCCTGCCGCCCACTCGGGCGAGCTGCTGGGCCTGCTCGTCGTGCAACGGTCGCCGGAAGCTGACCAATTCACCGCCGACGACGAGTCGATGCTCGCCGAGCTGGCACGCCAGGTTGGCCTCGCGCTGCACAATGTCGAGCTCGACTCCGCGCTCCAAGAGTCGCTCGAGGAGCTGAAGCTGCAAGCGGAGGAGCTGCGCGCCTCACGCGCCCGGGTCGTCGCCGCCGGCGACGCCGAGCGCCGCCGTATCGAACGCGATCTCCACGACGGCGCCCAGCAGCACCTCGTCGCGCTGGCGGTCACGGTGCGGCTCGCTCGGCAGCTCGCCGACCGCGACCCCGATCAGGCGAAGAACGTGCTCGACCAGCTCGGCAGCGACCTCCAGGAGACCGTGCAGGAGGTGCGCAACCTCGCCCACGGCATCTTCCCGCCGCTGCTCATGGACCAAGGCTTGCCCGCCGCACTGGAGGCGGCCGCCGCCCGCGCCGCGCTCCCGACGACGGTGGACGCCGCCGGCATCGGACGGCGCTCGCAGGAGCTCGAGGCCGCCGTGTACTTCTGCTGCCTCGAGGCGCTGCAAAACGCGGGGAAGCACGCCGGCGACGGCGCGCACGCCACGATCCGGCTGCGCGAGGCGGAAGGGAAGCTGCTGTTCGAGGTGGCCGACGACGGGCCCGGCTTCGACCTCGCGTCGCGCGCCGCGAAGGGCCACGGCTTCGTGAACATGAGCGACCGCATCGGCGCCATCGGCGGCACCCTCACGGTCGACTCGGCGTCGGGCGAGGGCACCCGGATCTCGGGGTCGGTCCCGCTTGACGAGGGCTAAGCGAATCATCGTCGCCGCCACACGTCCTCGAGCACTTCGGGGCTGAAGTCCTCCTTGTGGACGTACGCGGCCGCGCCGCATGCGCTCACTTCGTCGGGAAGATCGTCGGAGCGGTACGTGGAGACGAGCATCACGACCGTCTCCGGCTGCGCGGCGGTGATGCGGCGCGTCGCGTCGACGCCGCCGATCCCCGGCATCGTGATGTCCATGACGACGAGCTCCGGGTCGAGCGACGCCGCGAGATCCACGGCCTCCTCCGCCGATTCGGCCTCGCCGGCGACCTCGAACCCAGGCGTCGCCGCGATCACCGCGGCCGCGGCGCGCCGGAACGGCGCCTGGTCGTCCACGATGAGCACCGACACCGTGGGTGCCACGTCACAGGTTCACGCGAATGCGGCGGGCGGCGGCGGTCGCGAGCAGCTCCGGGGTGTACACGGTCGCGAAGCACAACTCCTTCGACTGCGTCGCGCCGGAGCTACGCAGACCGCGACGTGTCTGCAGGAACTCCGTCGGGCGGTCGAGCCTCATCACCGCCGCGCCGCTGCGCGCGCCAAGCCTCAAATCGAGCATCGCCGCCGGCACTGGTTCCTGCCGTTGCATGGCGCGCAGCGATTCGATGCGCTCGCGCACGAAGAGGACTGGATCGGGCAGCGTCATCGGGTCCACGAGCACCAGGCCGGCCGGGACGAGCACCGCCCATCGCCGGGAGAGGCTGTGCAGCGAACGCGCCGCGAAACCCGCGATCGGGAGGCCGACGACGAGGGCGGCGATTCCCGCACCGATCCGGCCGTCGGCGAGGAGCAGGGGCCCGACGGTGATCCCGGACGCGACGAGCAGCGGCGCCAGGGGCAGGAGACCCAACCACAGGACCGGCGGCGTGCGCAGCGGATACCGGCGCTCGTCGCCGTACGCGACCGCGTTGGCGCACGCGAACGACACCGCCGGCAGCACCACCACCAGCCCGGCGGCGACGATGGCCGCGACCAGGGCGACGACCGCGCGCGCCCCGTCCGCCGCACCCGTCACCGCGACGACCGCCGCGAGCACGACGAACGCGGGACTCATTACACGCAGGACTGTCAGCCCGATCGGGTGTGGCGCGAACAACGCGACCAGAGAGATCGCCCACGCTGCCCACAAGAGCACCTCGGCGAGCGTGCGCGGCGGTGTCGACCAGTCCGCGAGCGCGTCGCCCGCGGCGGGGCCGGCGGTGAGCGGCAGCGACGCCCAGGCCAACCGCACCAACCAGAGCGTCATCGGCGCGACGGGCCTCCGGGGGCTTCGGGAACGCTCCATATACTACGGGGCTCATGGCCGCCGCCCTTGAAGCGTTACCGCTCGTACCAGCGGTTGCCACTGCGATCGGAAGCCTTCCCCACACCGATCCGCGGGCGGCGGCGGAGCTCGTGCTCGAGGCGCACCCGAGGTTCCCCGCCGCGCCACAGCTCCCTGTGCGAACACCGCTCGAAGGCATCGTCGCGCAATGGGCGCGCGCGCTCCCGGAGGTGACGATCAAGCGTGACGGGTCGATCGCGGTCTGTGGCGTCACGAACGAGCCGCCACTGGCGACGTTCGACGCCGACGCGCATGGCGGGCTCCTCGCGTTCCTCGACGCAGCGACGAACGGACGGCGTCCGCCGCGCATCAAGATCCAGATCGCGGGCCCCTTGACGCTCGGCCTCGCGTTGCACCGCAGCGGGATGCCGTTGGCACAGGCGTTCCGTCGGGGCGGCGAAGCCGCACGCGCCTGGGCGATCGCAACCGAGGACCTCGTCGAGGAGCGTCTCTCCGGCGCCGCGCTCGTGTTGTTCTTCGACGAGCCCGCGCTGGTCGCGTGGCGCCGCGGGGACGCACCGCTCGAGCACGAGGCCGCCATCGACGTGCTGTCGGGCGCGCTCGCCGCGCCCGTCTGTCCGACCGGCGTGCACGTCTGCGGCGCCGGCGACCGCCGCCTGGCGCTCGAAGCCGGCCCCCAAGTGCTCGGCGTCGAAGTCGCCGGCGACCTTGTCGACGACGCCGACGTGCTCGCCCGTCACCTCGACGCCGACGGCTGGATCGCGTGGGGTGCCGTCCCGACCGACCGGCCCGTGGGCGAGTCCGTGGAGCCCTTGTGGCGCGCGCTCGTCGGCGTGTGGTGCGAGCTGACCCGGCGCGGGTGCGATCCCGTCCGGCTCCGCACCCAGAGCATCGTCACGCCCGCGTGTGGGCTCGCCGGTCACGGCCCGAGCCAGGCCGAGCGCACGCTTCGTCTCGCCCGCGAGCTCGCCGACCGGGTGCACGACCAGGCGATCGCGGCCCGCTTGACGCTCGGCGCCTGACGTGGCCGACGGCACCAACCGCTGCCGGGTCTGTGACGAGCCGCTCGCACCGGGCGCGACCTTCTGTCCCCGCTGCGGCACCCGCGTCGAGGACGATGCCGCCCACGACGAGGAGGCCATGACCGGCCAGGTCGTCGACGACCCGACTGCCGCCCCCGGCGCGTACGAGGCCACGCAGACGATGTCGCGTCCTGAATCGACGGCGAGGGTCGGTGTGGCGGGGGCGCCCGTCGATGCCGGCGAACCGGGCGGCGCCGCGGGCCCGACGCCCGAAGAGGAGGAGAAGTCACGCCGGATGCGGCTGCTCGTCGCCGCCATCGTCGTCGTGATCGTGCTGGCGGTGGTGGTGCTGGTCGCGCTGGCGTTCACGAGCGGCGGCGGGGGCGGGAACCCGCCGTCGTCGTCGGTGCCGAGCACGGCCGTCACGACCACGACGCGTCCTCCCGTCACGACGTCGCCACCCACGACTGCGCCCCCCACGACGAGCCCGCCGACGACGAGCCCGCCCACGACGAGCCCGCCGACGACGACGTCGCCGCCTACGTCGACCTGACCGAAATCACCGTCACACCGCGTCGCTAGGCTCGAACGCATGGCGGTGCCGCCCGAGATCGAGGCTCGCGTCAAGGAGCTGCGCGACCTCGTCCGGTACCACCGCGAGCGCTATTTCCAGGACGACGCGCCCGAGATCTCGGACGCCGAGTTCGACGAGCTCTACCGCGAGCTCGAGGGCCTGGAGGGCGAGTTCCCCGAGCTGGTCACGCCCGACTCGCCGACCCAGCAGGTGGGCGCGGCGGCGGCCACCACGTTCGCCGAGGTCCAGCACGTCCTGCCGATGCTGTCGCTCGACAACGCGTTCAACCTCGAGGACCTCCTCGCGTGGGGCAAGCGCATCGAGCGCCAGATCACGGACCCGGTCGCGTTCGTGTGCGAGCCGAAGATGGACGGCCTCGCCGTGTCGCTCCTCTACGAGGACGGCAAGCTCGTGCGCGCCGCGACGCGCGGCAACGGGTTCGTCGGCGAGGACGTCACGCCCAACGTGCGCACGATCAAGTCCGTGCCGAAGCAGCTGAAGGGGAGCGATCTCCCAACGCGCCTCGAGGTGAGGGGCGAGGTGTTCATGCCGATCAAGGCGTTCGAGGCGCTCAACCGCCGCCAGAAGGAGGCCGAGGGTCGCCTGTTCGCGAACCCGCGCAACGCGGCGGCGGGCAGCCTCCGTCAGAAGGACTCCCGGATCACGGCCGAGCGTGCGCTCGACATCTTCTGCTACCAGCCGGGCGTGAAGGAGGGCGGCCCGCGGCTGCGCACGCACGCGGAGACGCTCGACTGGCTGCGCGACCTGGGCTTCCCGGTCAACGACAGGATCACCCGGTTCGAGTCGCTCGACGACGTGTACACGTTCTCGGAGCGGATGCTCGAGCACCGGCATGACCTCGGCTACGAGATCGACGGCGTTGTCGTGAAGGTCGACGATCTCGGCCAACGCGACGAGCTCGGCGCCACCAGCAAGGCGCCGCGTTGGGCGATCGCGTACAAGTTCCCGCCCGAGGAGAAGTCCACGCTGTTGCGCAACATCATGGTGAGCATCGGCCGTTCGGGTCGTGCCACACCGTTCGCGCAGCTCGAGCCGGTGTTCGTGGGCGGGTCGACGGTCTCGCAGGCGACGCTGCACAACGAGGACGAGGTCGCCCGCAAGGACGTGCGCATCGGCGACACGGTGATCGTGCGCAAGGCCGGCGACGTGATCCCCGAGGTGGTCGGGCCCGTGCTGGCGAAGCGACCGAAAGGCCTCCGGCGTTGGAAGTTCCCGAAGGACTGCCCGGCGTGCGGTCAACCCCTTGTGCGCGCCGAGGGTGAAGCGGCAACGAACTGCGTGAACGTCGAGTGCCCGGCGCAGCGCTGGGGCCGGATCGTGCACTTCGCCGCCGCCATGGACATCGACGGGCTCGGTGAGGAGCGGGTCCGCCAGTTCATCGAAGCCGGCCTGCTCAGCGATCCCGCCGACATCTATTGGCTCGACGTCGAGCGACTCGTGAAGCTCGAGCGGATCGGGGAGAAGTCAGCGACGCAGCTCGTCGACAACATCCAGGCGTCGAAGTCGGAGCAGCTGGCACGCCTGCTCGTCGGGCTGAGCATCCCGAACGTCGGGTGGGCGACCGCGCAGGACATCGCACGCGAGATGGGCCACCTCGACCGGATCCTCGACGCCTCGGCCGAGGACCTCACCCAGGTCGAGGGGATCGGGCCGATCGTCGCCCAGAGCGTGCACGAGTTCTTCGCCCGCGAGCGGACGCGCCAGCTCGTCGAGAAGCTCCGCCAGGCGGGCGTGAACTTCGAGGGCCCGACCCGCGCCGCCGCGCCCGAGGTCGAGCAGACGCTCGCCGGCTTCACGTTCGTCCTGACCGGCGGGCTCGAAGGGTTCACGCGCGAGGAAGCCGAAGCCGAGATCGAAGCGCGGGGAGGCAAGGTCACGAGCAGCGTGTCCAAGAAGACGAGCTACGTCGTCGTGGGCGAGAATCCGGGCTCGAAGCTCGCCAAGGCGGAGCAGCTCGGCTCGACGATCCTCGACGAGGCGGCGTTCCGGAAGCTCCTGGAGGAGGGACCTGGCTGATGGTGAACAAGGGCGCGGTGGGCGCGACCGGCGAGGCGTTCGACATGGTGGTCGAGCGGGGCAAGGTCCGCGAGTTCGCGCGGGCGACGAAGTCGCAGAACCGGGAGTTCCTCGACGACCCGGCGCCGGTGTCGCCGCCGACGTTCCTCGTGTCGTCGGTGTTCTGGCAGCCGCCCGGCGCCGCGAGGTGGGGCGATCTCCAGCTCGACATGCGCCGCGTCCTCGACGGAGGGCGTGAGTTCGTGTTCCACGGGCCGCCGCCGGCCGCGGGCACGAAGCTCACCTCGCAGAGCCGCGTCGAGGACATCTACGAGAAGGAAGGCAAGCGGGGCGGGACGATGACGTTCGTGGTCACGGTGCAGGAGTTCCGCGACGAAGCGGGCGACCTCGTGGCCGAGATGCGCTCGACTGCGATCGAGACCGGCAAGGCGCCGACGGAGGGTTGAGGGCGATGGTGACGATGGGCGTGACGTGGGACGACCTCACCGAGGGGACGAAGGCCGAGCCGCGCGAGTTCGGCCCGCTGACCCGGACCGACTTCGTGCGCTACCAGGGCGCGTCGGGCGACTTCAACCCGATCCATCACGACGAGGAGTACGCGAAGAGTGCCGGGTTCCCGACCGTGTTCTCGGTCGGGATGCTCCAAGCCGGCATCCTCGCCACGTACGCGACCGACTGGCTCGGCGCCGCCAACGTGCGCCGCTTCGGCGCCCAGTTCCGCGAGCAGGTCTGGCCCGGCGACACCCTGACGTGCACGGGCACGGTCACCAAGCGCTACGAGGACGACGGCGCGCGCGTGGTCGACCTCGAGCTCGTGTGCACGCGCCAGACCGGCGGGACGGCGATCAAGGGCTGGGCCACGTTCGCCGCGCCGTGACCGCGATCACATGCGTATCTGAACGACGCCAGGCGTCCTTCAGATACGCACCATGGTGGCCATGAGGGCGCAGGTGCTGGAGCGGGCGGCGCCGATCGACAGCGCGCCGCTACGGCTCGTCGATCGGGAGCCACCCGAGCCGGGACGGGGTGAGGTGCGCCTACGCGTGCACGTGTGCGCGTGCTGCCGCACCGACCTGCACGTCGTCACCGGCGAGCTGGACCTCCCGAAGTTGCCGATCGTGCCCGGCCATCAGGTCGTCGGAACCGTCGACTCGCTCGGCGACGGGTGCAAGCGGCTCCGCGCCGGCGAGCGCGTCGGCGTGTGCTGGTTGCACTGGGCCGATGGCGTGTGCCGGTACTGCCGGGCCGGCAGCGAGAACCTCTGCGAGCACGGGCAGTTCACCGGCTGGACGGCGGACGGCGGCTACGCCGACGCGATCACCGTCGCCGAGGACTTCGCGATCCACCTCCCCGAGGAGCTCGACGACCTCGCGGTGTCGCCACTGTTGTGCGCGGGCGCGGTCGGGTACCGCGCCCTCCGCCGCGCCGAGATCGAACCGGGTGACCGCGTCGCGCTCCTCGGCTTCGGCTCGTCGGCCCATCTCGTGATGCAGGTGCTGCGCCGTTGGGGATGCGAGGTGTTCGTGCTCACCCGCGGCGAGGGCCATCGCGCACTGGCACGCGAGCTCGGCGCGGCGTGGGTCGGCGCCGCCGACGAGCTGCCGCCCGAGACGTGCGACCGCGCGGTCGTGTTCGCGCCCGTGGGCGAGCTCGTACCCGTCGCGCTGCGCTCCATCCGACCGGGCGGGACGGTGTCGCTCGCCGGCATCCACATGTCTCCAATCCCGGTTCTGGACTACGCGTTGTTGTGGCGCGAGCGCTCGTTGCGCTCCGTCGCCAACGTGACGCGGCGTGACGCCGAGGAGTTCGTGGCACTCGCGGTCGAGGCGAACGTGCGGGCCGAGTACCAGACGTATCCGCTCGACGCCGCCAACGACGCCCTGGCGGCGATCGCCGCCGACTCGGTGCAGGGGACGGCGATCCTCCAGGTCTCCTGACTGCCCCGGCCGGAGGTTTCCCGGTTAGGCGCCGACCTGGAAGCTCCAGCCGAAGTCACCGCGCTCGCCCGGGGGCGGCTCGGGCTCGGTCTGGCTCCAGTAGAGAACCGCGAGGTCGTTCCGCCCGGCCGCGAGCCGTTCGACCTCCTTGCCCTCCGCGGGTCGGAACGTGATCGTGCTGGTGGCGGTGTCGATCACGAGCTGGTCTTCGGGGAGGCGTGTGCCATTGAGTACAAGCACACCGGTGAGGCCTGTACGGAGGCGGACCTCGACATCTGCTTGCGGCGTGGCGATGCTGCCCGGCGCCGGCCTGACCTGCCTCACGTCGGCGGTGACGCCCTGGCGACCCTGGTCGGTCGTGTCGGAGTTGTAACCGAGGACGACGAACAGGCTGACGACGAGCGCGATCCCACTCACGACGATCACGACGCGCCACGGATGCACACCCGTCGGGCGGCGACGGGCCGCGTCACCTCCCGCGAACTTGGTACCGCTTGCCACACAATGAGGCTAACCGCGCGGTGTGCCGCGGAATCGACGCGCGTGTTCGGTACCGTAAGCGCTCATGGCGTTGAGCGGCCTCACCGATCTCAACGGCCGCGTGCTCGCCGACCGGTACCGGCTGCTCGCGCCGATCGGCTCCGGTGGGAGCGGACGCGTGTACGTCGCCGACGACGTCCGTCTCCGACGCCGCGTCGCGGTGAAGGTGCTCCACGGCGCGCTGGGGGACGACGCCGGGTTCCTGCGTCGCTTCCGCGCCGAGGCCCAGCTCGCCGCCTCCCTGCACCATCCGAACATCACGACCGTCTACGACTGGGGCGAGGATGCCGTCCCGTTCATGGTGCTCGAGCTGCTCGCGGGCGGCAGCCTCCGCGGGATGCTCGACGAGGGCATCCGCCTGTCGCCGGCGCAGGCCGCGCACACCGGCCGGTACGTCGCGGCCGCGCTCTCGTACGCGCATTCCCGTGGGTTGGTCCACCGCGACATCAAGCCCGCCAACCTGCTGTTCGACGAGCACGGCACCGTGCGCGTCGCCGACTTCGGCCTCGCGCGGGCGCTGGCCGAGGCGAGCTGGACGGAGCCGACCGGCGCGCTCGTCGGCACGGCGCGGTACGCGGCCCCGGAACAAGGGACAGGCGCGACGCTCGACGCCCGCGCCGATCTGTACGCGCTCGGCGTCGTACTCGTCGAGTCGGTCACTGGGCGGGTCCCGGAGGTGGCGGACACGCTCATCGGGACGCTGGCGGCGCGTGCCCGAACTCCGATCGTCGCACCCGACGAGCTCGGCGCCCTCGCACCGGTCGTGGAACGCGCGGGACGGACGCAGCCGTCGGAGCGGTACCCGGACGCCGTCACGATGGCCGACGCGCTGGCCGACGCATCCCGGCACCTTCCGCCGCCCGGCCCGCTGACGCTGGTCGGGCTCGACGCCCACGTCGATCCCCACCCCACCGAGCTGCGCCGGACGGCCGCGGTGTTCGACCAGGACGCCGACGGCACGACCGCGACCGCGCGGGCCAGACGCGAGGCGGTCACGCCGGCCGACACGGCACCCGCGCAGCCGCGCGCCAGGCGCTCTGCGCCCCGCGCCGTCCCCGTCGTCGTGGGCGCGCTGGTCATCGCGGTGCTGGTCGCGGCGGGGTTGCTCCTGGCGCGCTCGGCGGGCGGAGGAACAGTGGCGGCGCCGCAGCTTGTCGGGCTCACGCAGGACGAGGCGTCAGCACGCGCCGCCAAGGCCGGACTCGTCGTCGAGATCGAGCAGCGCGACGTGGACGACCCGGCGGGACGCGTGATCAGCCAGTCACCGTCGGCGGGTGCGTTCCTCGATGACGGCGGCACGGTGCGTCTGGTCGTGTCGCGCGGGCCGCCGCCGGTCGTGATCCCCGACGTCGCCGGGCAGCCCGAGGACCAAGCCACCCTCACGCTCGCCGGCGCCGGCTTCGCCGTCGATCCGAAGCGCGACTACGACGAGGACGTCCCCGCCGGTGTCGTGATCCGCACCGACCCGCCCGCGAACGAGAAACACGCGCCGGAGTCCACGATCGCGCTGGTCGTGAGCGACGGCCCCCGCCCGGTGGCGGTGCCCGACACGGCGGGCAAGAGCTACGACGCCGCCGTCGCCACGCTCCAGGCCAAGCGCTTCAGCGCGACGCGCGTCGACGACTTCAGCGAGACGGTCCCCGCGGGCCAGGTCGTCGGCACGGACCCACCCTCGGGCCAGCTCGCCCCGCGCGACTCCCAGGTCGTCGTGCACGTGAGCAAGGGCCCGCAACCGGTGGCGGTGCCGAACGTCGTCGACATGAGCGTCGAGCAGGCGAGCCAGGCGTTGCAGGCGACCGGGCTCGACGCCGACGTGCAGAACTTCGCACCCGGCCGGACGGTCAAGAGCCAGGCCCCGGCCGCCGGCACGCAGGTGAACCGGGGCACCAAGGTCACGCTCACGCTTTGAGCGCCGCGCACCGCCGCCCGGCGATCGTTTGACCCGTCGGTCAAGGCGGCGCATACGATGCCGCGTCTTCGTTCTCGATGCGGGGGATCACCATGGGTGCGCTCGACGGGCGGATTGCCATCATCACCGGCGCCGGTCGCGGCCTCGGCCGCGAGCACGCGCTGCTGTTCGCGCAAGAGGGGGCCAAGGTCGTCGTGAACGACCTCGGCGGCGACATCCATGGCGAAGGCGCGGACCGCGCCCCCGCACAGCAGGTGGTCGACGAGATCGAGAAGATGGGCGGCGAAGCGGTCGCCAACGTCGACAGCGCCGCCGACTGGGAAGGCGCGCAGCGGCTGATCCGGACCGCGATCGACACGTTCGGCGACCTGCACGTGCTGGTCAACAACGCCGGCATCCTGCGCGACCGCGTCATCGTGAACATGACCGAGGAGGAGTGGGACGCCGTCATCCACGTGCACCTGAAGGGTCATTTCTGCCCGACCCGGCACGCCGCCGCCTACTGGCGGGAGCAGAGCAAGGCGGGCAAGGAGGTGAAGGCGTCGATCGTCAACACGTCGTCGACGTCCGGCCTGCTCGGCAACCCGGGCCAGGCCAACTACGGCGCGGCCAAGTCGGGCATCGCGACGTTCTCGTACATCGCGTCACTCGAGCTCGGGCGCTACGGCGTCCGGTCCAACACGATCGCTCCCGCCGCCCGCACCCGACTGACGGAGCAGACGCCCGGGCTGCAGGACGCAGTGAAGGCGCCCGAGGACGAGTCGAAGTTCGACGTGTGGGACCCGGCCAACGTGTCGCCGTTCGTCGGCTACCTCGCCACCGAGGACTGCCCGTTCACTGGCGAGGCGTTCCTCGTCCAGGGCAGCGTCGTGCAGCGGTTCCAGCCCTGGAAGCTCTCCGAGAAGATCGACAAGGGCGACCGCTGGACGGTCGAGGAGCTCGAGAAGGAGGCCCTGCAGCTCCAGCCGCCGGACAAGTAATCGGCCATGGACGTCTTCGGCGACTTCGAGCGCGGGCTGAACGCCCTCTTCGTCACCCTGCTCGTCGTTCCACTCGGGGTGCTGGTCCTGGCGGTCATCATCCTGGCCGCCGGGCGGGGCGAGCCCGACACGAGCGGACGGCGAGCATTCGCCGTGTATCTCTCGGCGGTCAGCTTCGTCGCCATCTTCACCCTCGTGTTCGCGAGCTTTGCGGCGGTGCAGTCGCTCGCCAACGTCTTCGTCGACGGCCGGAGCGAGGACGCGGCGGTGCGCGGCGCCGTCCAGGCAGGCCTGATCGCCGGGGCGGCGGTGGTCGTGCTCGTGTTCCACGCCCGCCGCCGGCGCGAGCTTCGCTCGGGCTCCGACTTCGACACCGGCGGGCCGGCATGGCGCATCGATCGCGCCTACTTGTACGCGGTGTGCTTCGTTGCCGTGCTCGTCGCGCTGTTCGCGCTCGGCATCGGCGCGTACGGCGCCTTCCGGACGCTGGCGCCCGGTGTCACGGAGGAGGCCATCACGCGGCACCTCGAGCGCCAGGAGGGGGTCGCCCAGCTCATCTCCCAGGTCTGGCTCGGCCTCGCCGCCGTGTACGTCTTCCTCCGCGCGTGGCGGGAGGTCGCCCCCGAGGCGCGGTGACCACGGCCGACGACCAGCGTCCGACGCCGGAAACTTGCGTCGAGCACGCAGAAATGACCCGCGTCATAGCCCGAGCGGGCTACACACCCACACCAAATGCGGGCCGGTCTCGCATGTTTGTCGCACCCCGCGGCATTTGAACCCGCCACGGGACGCGCGCAGGTCGGAGGGTCGGGGTCGCCCGATTCGTACACCTTCGTCCGGAATCGTGGCCCGGGGCTACAACCATGTCATGGCCCGGACGTGCCACAGCGGCCTAGTCACCCGCCTCTTTACGCCCGGGTCCGTTCTCCTTACCCTGCGACCGCCACCAGCTCAGTTTCAGTGCCAGTCACCAGCTCATCCGACCCGATGATTGGGGCAGACGTTGAAGCGATTCCCGCACGGAGCGACGAAAGGTCCGAGTCATCGGCGACCTGGCCGGCGGTACGGCCAGGTGCCGCACCGGCCAGGCCCCGACCGTCCGGTCGGTGCCCTGCTGCTGACCGAGGACCTCACTCGCTGGGCAGACGCGACGGCCCGGCTGTTTGCCGAGACCGGGGCATGCGAGGACGCTGCGCACCTCGAGACCGTCTGGGTGCTCGAAGACGCGTGACCGGATCGACCGCGAGCCCGCCGCTCGCCAAGCCGTAACGAACCAAGACCAACCGTGAGCGGCCGTCGGCCCTGACGAGGCGGCAAAGTAGCCCGCGCAGGCGGCGGCTTTGCCGACCGCCGGAGCACGAGCCCGAGCTTGCGAGGGCGACAAGTAGCCTCGACCGGGCCGATGGACCGCGACTCCGAGTCCCCCCTCGTCGTCGAGTACCCCGGCGGCGAGGAGGTTCCTGCCGTCGCGTGGCCGATGCTGCTGCGCGAGCGTCTCGGTCGCCACGTCCGTGAGAGCGACCGGTACCGCTGGTGGGTCCTCTGGACCGCGCTCGCAGGCCTGTTCGCGACCGGCTTCACGATCACGATCCTCGCGGTGTCGCTCGGGGACGTCGCCCGCGATCTGGGTGCAAGCGAGACCGCGCTCACGTGGACGGTCACGGGACCGTTCCTCGCGCTGGCGCTGTCGATGCCGCTCTTCGGCAAGATCGGCGACGTCCGCGGCCATCGCCGCGTGTACCTCATCGGTCTGGCCGGGTTCACGGTCGCCACGTTCCTGACCGCGCTGGCATGGGACGGCGCCTCGCTCATCGCCATCCGCTCCCTCGGCGCCATCCCGGGCGCGGCCACCGGTCCGGCGTCGATGGCCCTGATCATGCGGGCGTTCCCCGAGGAGGACAGGGTCAAGGCGATGGGCTGGTGGTCGCTGGTCGGCGCGGGCGCCCCCGTCCTGGGGCTCGTGGCCGGTGGGCCGCTCGTCGACGCGATCGGCTGGCGGGCAATCTTCCTCCTGCAAACGCCGCTGGCGTTGATCGCGCTACTCGTCGCGATCCCGATCCTGCACGAGACGCCCCGCTTGGCACGCGAGCCGATCGACTACCGGGGCGCGCTCACGCTCGCCGCCGCGACGCTGTCGGCGCTGCTCGGCCTCAGCGTCGGGAGCCAGATCGGCTGGACGAACCCGTTCGTCCTCGGCCTCTTCGTGCTCGCCCCGATCGCCGTGGCCGCGTTCGTCGCGATCGAGCGGCGGGCGGCGCACCCCCTGCTGCCGCTGGAGTTCTTCGCACAGCGGAACTTCACCGCGTCGCTCATCGCCCAGTTCATGTCGAACTTCGGGTACATGGGCGGGTTCATCATCACGCCCCTGCTGATGGAGGACGTCTTCGGGTTCACGGTGGCGGCGACGTCGCTGGCGATGATCTGCCGCCCACTGAGCTTCAGCCTGTCGTCGCCAGTGGCGGGCTACGTCGCCGTGCACGTCGGCGAGCGGAGCGCCAGCCTGCTCGGCTGCGCCCTCGTCGTCGTGTCGATGGCTTTCTTCGCTGCCGGCGCCACGACCGAGACGCTCGCGCTCGTGTTCGCGGCGCTTGTCCTCTCCGGGCTCGGCCTCGGGACATCCCAGCCGTCGCTCATCAGCTCGGCTGCCAACGCGGTCGATGCCTCCAGCCTCGGTGTCGCCAACGCAGCCCAGGTGATGGTCACCCAGATCGGCGTCGTCGCCGGCATCCAGGTGCTGTCCACGGTCCAGGGCGGTGGGTCGTCCACCGGGTCGTTCACGGTGGCGTACCTCGCGGGCGGCGCCGTCGCCGTGCTCGGCATCGTCGGCGCCGTGTTCGTCCGCTCCGCCGACCGGCCCCTGCGCCTGCGGGTGGCCGAGGCCGCGTAACGCGCGGCGGTGCGCTACGCGGTGGCGGCCTGGATCGCCTCTTGCAGCTTCGGGTTGCCGCCGCCCTGTTGCGACGCCATGAGCTTGGCCATGTCGCCCTGCACGCGGACCTTGCCCTGCATGAACGCCTGCATCCCGGCATTCGGGTCGCCGGAGACGAACACCTGCTTGGCCGTGGTGTAGTCGGTAGTCAGCGTGACGTCGGCATCGTCGGTGTGCCCGATGCCCCATTCGCCCTTGCCGTCGCGGGCGCCCATGTGCATCTGCCGTTCGTCGCCGAACGGCGTGTCGGTGATGACCAGGTTGACCATCACGTTCGCCTGGGGCGGTGCGTCGGCCCCGTGCTCCTCGACCAGCTTCTCGACCTCGCCGAACCAGTCGTCCGATAGGAATGGATGCTTCGCCACCGACCCTCCTCGAGCTGCGCCGATCGGCGCGGGATCGTAACCGTGCTTGACCGAGTGGTCTAGTTCCCCGTCTAACCTGATTCGCGGCCGGAACGGCGACAGGAGAGGTCTTGGCGGCGAAGACACGCGTCGAGCGCATCGAGACGCACGAGCGCAACCCGAAGTGGCAGAACGTGCCGCTGCGGATCGAGATGTCGGAGTGCATCAACTGCGACGCGTGCCTCCGCCACTGCCCGGAGCAGTTCGGCGCCATCTTCAACCACGGCATCGACGTGATCATCGTCCCCGAGCTGTGCAGCGGCTGCCTCAAGTGCGTCCCGGTGTGCCCCGTCGACTGCATCTACCCCGACCCCGACTGGTCGCCCGCCCCCGACGACTGGTGGAAGCACCCGGGGAACCCCGGCGACCCGTACGTCTGATCGCAGCTGCGATGTCGCCCGCCGTCCGCACCGAGACCGACGCCGGCGTGCGCTCGATCGTGTTGTGCCGGCCGGACGAGTACAACACCATCACGCCCGAGCTCCGCGACGAGCTTGCCGCCGCGATCGACGAGGCCGACGCCGACCGCAACGTGCACGTGATCTTGCTGCGGGCGGACGGCCCCGCCTTCTGTGCCGGGTATGGCCTCGACTGGTCGACGCGGGCGCAGGCGGCCGAAGGGTCGGCGGGGGAGCGGGTCTGGGACTCGGTCGCCGACTACCAGATGATGTCCCGCTTCGTCGCCACGTACATGAAGCTCTGGTACGCGTCGAAGCCGACGATCGCCGCCGTCCAGGGCTGGTGCATCGCGGGCGGTACCGACATGGTCCTCTGCGCCGACCTCATCGTCGCGGGCGAGGACGCGGTGTTCGGCTATCCGCCGTCACGCGTCTGGGGGACGCCGACCACCGCGATGTGGGTGTACCGGATGGGGTTGGAGCAGGCCAAGCGCTACCTACTCACCGGCGACGAGATCCCGGCTCCAGAGGCCGCCCGCATCGGGCTGATCCTGGAGTCGGTTCCCGACGGCGACCTCCAGGAACGTGCGCTCGCGCTGGCGCGCCGTATGGCCCATCTGCCCGTGAACCAGCTCCAGATGCTCAAGCTGCTCTGCAACCAGACGGCCGAGAGCATGGGGATGGCGGGGACCCGGACGCTCGGCACGTTGTTCGACGGCATCGCGCGCCACACGCAGGAGGGACTCGACTTCGTGGATCGGGCGCAGGAAGTCGGGTTCCGCGACGCCGTGCGCGAGCGCGACGAGCCGTTCGGCGACTACGGCTCCGGTCCGCGCTCCAAACGCCGCTGAGGCTCGGACGGACGATCCGTAGACTCCGCTACGTGCCTGACCGCGCGCGCATCACCCGGGAGGACGTCGAGCACGTCGCCATGCTCGCCCGGCTCGCGCTCACCGACGCGGAAATCGAGCAGCTCACCGGGGAGCTCGGCGCCATCCTCGACCACGCCGCCCGCGTCTCGGCCCTCGACACCGCCGACGTGCCGCCGACCGCGCACCCGCTGCCGCTCGTGAACGTGCTGAGGCCCGATGTTCCGCGCCCCGGCCTGGATCGCGACGAGGTGCTGGCGGAGGCGCCGGCGGCCGAGGACGGTCAGTTCCGCGTCCCGCGCATCCTCGGCGACGCGCCGTGACGGCCCTCGACATCGCGGCGGTGGTACGCGCCGGCGAGCGTTCGGCGCGCGACGTGGTCGAAGAGCATTTGGCGGAGATCGAGGCGCGCGAGTCGGAGCTGCACGCGTTCAACAACGTGCTCGCGGACGAGGCGCGCTCCGGCGCGGATGCCGTCGATGCAGCCGTCGCGCGCGGTGACGACCCCGGACCGCTGGCGGGTGTGCCCGTCGCGCTCAAGGACAACTTGTGCACGCGCGGGATCCCGACAACGTGCTCGTCGAAGATCCTCGAGGGGTGGCTGCCCCCGTACTCGGCGACGGTCGTCGAACGGGTCGTGGCTGCCGGCGGCATCCCGATCGGCAAGACCAACCTCGACGAGTTCGCCATGGGCTCGTCGACCGAGAACTCGGCGTTCGGCCCGACCCGCAACCCCCGCCGCCCGGACCGGGTGCCGGGCGGATCGAGCGGGGGCTCGGCGGCGGCAGTGGCAGCCGGCTTCGCCGCGGTCGGGCTCGGCTCCGACACCGGCGGCTCGATCCGTCAACCGGCCGCGCTGAGCGGGGTCGTGGGGGTCAAGCCGACCTACGGGGTCGTGTCGCGCTACGGCCTCATCGCGTTCGCGAGCTCGCTCGACCAGATCGGGCCGCTGACCGAGTCGGTCGCCGACGCCGCGCTGTTGCTCGAGGTGATCGCCGGGCACGACCCGCTCGACTCCACCTCGATCGCCGAGCCCGCGCCCGGGTTGCGCGAGAACCTCGACGGCGGCGTCGACGGGCTGCGCGTCGGGCTCGTCGAGGAGCTCGCCGACGCCGAAGGCGTGCAGCCCGATGTGGCGGCAGCGGTCGAGCAAGCCGCGCTCGCGCTCGAGAAGGAGGGCGCGACGGTCGAGCGGGTGTCGGTGCCGAGCGCGGCGTACGGGATCGCGGCGTACTACCTCATCGCGCCGGCGGAGGCGTCGAGCAATCTCGCCCGCTACGACGGCGTGCGGTACGGGCTTCGGGTCGACGGGCCCGACGCCGCAACGATGAACGCCCGGACGCGCGACGCCGGCTTCGGCCCCGAGGTGAAGCGCCGGATCATGCTCGGGACGTACGCGCTCTCGGCCGGCTACTACGAGGCGTACTACGGCCAGGCGCAGCGGGTGCGCACGCTGATCATTCGCGACTTCGCCCGTGCGTACGAGCGCTTCGACGCGCTACTCGGGCCGACGTCCCCCACGACCGCCTTCGAGCTCGGCTCCCGGACCGACGATCCGCTGTCGATGTATCTGTCCGACGTGTGCACGGTCCCGACGAGCCTCGCCGGCCATCCGGCGGCCAGCGTGCCGTTCGGCGCCGACGCCGACGGGCTGCCGATCGGCGTGCAGGTGCTCGCGCCCGCGCTCGATGAGCCGGTGATGTTCCGCGTCGCGCGCACGATCGAGGAGGCAGCGCCGTGAGCGCGCCGCGCGGCTCAGTGGCAGAAGTGCGCGAGGGCGCGGTTGAGCACGTCGGCCTGCTCCCACTGCAGGAAGTGGCCGGCGTCGGCGACGACGAACGGGCCGACGCACTCGGTGAACGCGACCCGGGCGCGGTCCGGGAACGAGCGGGGCACCACGTGGTCCTCGGGACCGTAGAGCACGAGCGTGGGCACCGGGCAGGGCTCGAACAGCTTGGGCACGTCCTCCATCGGCCGGTTGCCGTACGCCGTCTCGTAGCTGCCCCAGCTGGCGCGCAGCCGGTCGGCGTCGGCGAAGGGCTCGGTCATGAAGTCGACGTCCTCGGGACCGAAGTGCCCGGGTGCCGCCCAGAGGCGGTGCCCGTACATGTCCGCGACCCACGCCCGACGACGCGCGGGCGTGTCGAGCTCGGCGATCAGCGCCTCGGGCTCGCCACCCTGGCGGCGGAAGTAGTCGGCGGTGGGCCGGGTGTCCCGACCGTCGTCGGGCGGGATGCCCGCGGCCTCGAAGAGCTCCTCGCGCAGGATGACGAGCGTGTTGAACACGCAGATGCGCTCCACGAACCCGGGGTAGCGCAACGCGAGGTCGTACAGGATCACGCCGCCGAGGTCGCCGCCGACGAGCGCGCACCGTTCGTGGCCGAGCACGTCGTGGACGAGCGCGTAGAGGTCGAGCGAGTACGCGGTCACGTCATAGAAGCCGTCGGCCGCGAGGTCGGAATCGCCGTAGCCGCGCAGATCGGGGGCGATCACCTCGAAGCCGGCGTCGGCGAGCGGTCGGATGTTGCGCCACCAGATGCGCTTGGTCTCCGGGTACCCGTGGATGAGCACGATCGGGGTGCCGCCGACGCCTTCGTGCACGTACGCGAGCGACACGCCGTTGCGCACCTCGCTGCGCTTGACAGTGAACGCGTGCGGGTCGGGTCGTTCGGGCACGGCGGGAGTCTGGCATGACGGCCACAACGACCACGACGTGGGAGGCCGTCATAGGCCTCGAGGTGCACGTCGAGCTGTCGACGGCGACGAAGCTGTTCTGCTCGTGCAAGAACGAGTTCGGCGCCGAGCCCAACACGAACGTCTGCCCGGTGTGCCTCGGGCTGCCCGGGTCGCTCCCAGTGCTCGGCGAGCGGGCGGTGGAGTTCGCGCTGCGCGTCGGTGAGGCGCTGCAGTGCACGGTGCCCGAGCGCTCCCTGTTCCACCGCAAGAACTACTTCTATCCCGACATGCCGAAGGACTATCAGATCAGCCAGTACGACGAGCCGATCTGCATCGACGGGTCGCTCGAGATCGATGGCACGCGGATCGGCATCGAACGGGCGCACATGGAAGAGGACACGGGCAAGACCATCCACGTCGGCGGCGGCGGTCGGATCCACGAGGCCGACCACTCGCTCGTCGACTACAACCGTGCCGGCATCCCGCTGATGGAGGTGGTGAGCCGCCCCGACCTTCGTAGCGCCGAGCAGGCACGCGCCTACGTGAACGAGTTGCGAGCCGTGCTGCAGGCGATCGGCGTCTCGGACGTGAAGATGGAGGAGGGCGCGTTCCGTATCGACGCCAACGTGTCGTTGCGCCCCACCGGCGCGGCCGAGCTCGGCACCAAGGTCGAGGTCAAGAACATGAACTCGATCCGGTCGCTCGGCCGGGCGCTGGAGTACGAGATCGAGCGGCAGCGCGCGTTGCTCGACGCCGGCGAACGGGTGGTGCAGGAGACCCGCCATTGGGACGAGGACGCCGGCGTCACGCACACGATGCGAACGAAGGAAGGGGCAGACGACTACCGCTACTTTCCCGAGCCCGACCTCGTGCCCGTCGCGCCGGACGGCTCGATGCGCGAGCGCGTGCGGGCGACGATGCCCGAGCTGCCGGCGGCGTGGCGGGCGCGCCTCGTTGCGGACTGGGGGATCGGCGAGCACGAGGCACGCGTGCTCATCGGCACGCCGGGGCTCGCCGAGTTCGCCGAGGCGGCGGTGGTAGCGCTGCGGGCCGGCACGCCGAAGGACGTCGTGAACTGGTGCACCGGTGAGCTGCTCGGGTACCTGCACGAGACGGGTTTGGCGCCCGGTGCGCTGCCGCTGGCGCCGGACGGCCTCGCCGAGCTCGTCGACCTCGTCGCCGACGGCACGCTGTCACGCAACTTGGCCAAGGACGTGCTCGCCGAGTGCCTGCGCGAGCCGAAGCGGCCGAAGCAGGTCGTCGAGGAGCGGGGGCTCGCGCAGGTGAGCGACGAGGGCGAGCTGGCGTCGATCGTCGATGAGATCCTCGCCGCCCACGCCGACGTCGTGGCCGAGTACCGCGCCGGCGACGACAAAGCCCGCAAGAAGAAGCGCGGCTTCCTGATGGGCGAAGCGATGAAGGCCACCAAGGGCCAGGGAAACCCCCAGCTCCTCAACCGCCTGCTCGACGACCGCCTGGCGTAACGCACCGATGCGTGCGCTGGGGGCCTATACGGCACCCTACGCACGCATCGTCAGTCCATCGGGACGTTGCGGACGAGCTTGCCGTCGATGCGGTCGAGGATCTCGTCGAGGGACTCGCCGGTGATCGTGAGGCCGTGGTTGCGCTGGCCGACGACGGCGTGTCCCGGATCGGGCGCGGCTCGCACGAGCTGCGCGACTGCGCCCGCGAGCTCCACGGTGCCGCAGGGATAGTTGATCTCGGTCGAGTCGATGCCTTCCATCCACGCGTGCACGTGGAGGATCGCGCCGACCTCGGGGTGCTCGTTGTAGATCATCCAGTGCTCGATGGCGTCCACCGAGACCCGGTTGGGCTTCACGTCAGGCGGGACACTCAGGATCATCGTGTCGCGCTCGGCGTCGTAACCCTGCACGAGCAGGATGTGCCTGCCGACCTCGGTGAGGGCGGACTTGTCGACACCGCTCGCGCTCATCCAGAACTCGGGCCCGAGCGGGCCGTCAGCGGTGCGCCGGGAGCTGGCGTTGCCGTAGCTGAGACCACCGATCCCGTAGAGCAGCATCACGTGCCGTAGGTCGCGTTCGGAGAGGATCTCCTCGATCGGGAACGCCGCCGGGAGCAAGTCGAGGGCGTCGAGATGCTCACCGGCCCGACGGATCTGGCGCGTGTGGTCGTCGCCGTCCCACAGCTCCTCCGGCAGGTCGGTGCGGAACTCGTTGGCGATGACGAGCCGGGACGATGCCAGCGGTTCCATCCGCTCGAAGACGCCGGCGAAGAACTCGTCGTCGTCACCCGCGTGCCGGACGACGTAGCGGCCCTGCTCGAGGGTCACGAAGTGCGCGGCGGGCGCGCCGTCGTCGCTCACCATCACGGCCAGGTTCGCCAGCGCCCGCACGAGCAGCGGGTAGCCCGCCCGCAGGACGTCGTCGGGCGGCTTCTCCACGTCGGCGAGGGCGACGACGAACGTCGGCGCCGACTTCCGCCGGTACGGCCGGGGCTGCTCGGGGTCGATCCGGTTCAGGACCACCTGGACCTCGGGTCCGGGCTCGGGGATCTCGTGGTATCCCCGCTCGACCATCGATCGGCGGAGGCCTTCCGTGAACCAGCGCACCCGCGGGGTGTCGCTGTCGCCGTAGAGCGCGAAAGACCGGGGGACGACCGTGGCCTGGGCCAGCCCGACCCCGGCGGTCTCGACGGTGCGGCTCATGAACAAGCGCCCCCTTTGGGGTGGACAGGGAGCCAGCGTAGGGCGGGTGACCTGATTGATGCAGTCCCGGCAAATCGGCCGCCGCCGGCCGGCGCATCTGATGCAATCGACCCGTGGACGGATGCGAAGGTTACGACGCGGCGACGTATGGCGACCGCATCGCCGATGTCTACGACGACCTCCCCACGCACCCCGACGACGCCGATGACGCCGTTACGTCGCTTGCCGAGCTTTCCGAAGGTGGGCCGGTCCTCGAGCTCGGCATCGGCACCGGCCGGCTCGCGCTGCCGCTGACGCGCCGCGGCCTTGCGGTCTCCGGCATCGACGCCAGCGAGGCCATGGTGGCGAAGCTGCACGAGAAGCCGGGTGGCGCGGAGATCCCCATCATCATCGGCGACTTCACCGACTTCGACGTCGACGGGCGCTTCTCGTTGATCTTCGTCGCCTACAGCACCTTCTTCGCCTTGCCCGATGCCGATGCGCAGCGCCGTTGCTTCGAGGCTGCCGCCCGGCACCTCACTCCCGAAGGTCGGTTTGTGATCGAGGCGTTCGTACCCGACCCCGGCAGGTTCGTCCGCGACCAGCACCTCGAGGTCCGCCACGTCGGGATCGACAGCGCAGTGGTGTCGGTCAGCCGTCACGACGGCGCCACACAACGCGTGCACTCACTCCTCGTGCGCCTCGCCGAGGACGGCGTCCGAACCTGGCCGGCGCGCCTTCGATACGCGCACCCAGATGAGCTCGACGAGATGGCCGAGGAAGCGGGTTTGCGCCTCGTGCACCGCTGGGGTGGTTGGAATCGCGAGCCGTTCACCGACGACAGCGTCAAGCACGTCTCCGCGTACGCCGCGCCGGCGGCGACTTAGCCTGCGGCCATCTGGTCCATGAACTGCTTCATGTCGAAGTAGTCGCGCCAGGCGGCGATCTTGCCGTCCTTCACCTCGAACGTTCCCATGACGGGCAGCTCGACCTTGCCGTTCGGCAGCTGGAACACGTCGACCCGCTCGGTGAGGACGACGTCGCCATCCGCCACGATGTTGCGCACGCGGAAGTCGATCTGCTCCGCACCGCCGGCGAACCCGGCGATGAACGTCTTGATGGTGTCGCGACCGGCGATGGGATCCATCGGGATGTTGTGGTACACGGCGTCGTCGGTGAAGAACGCGGCGATCTCGTCGGCATCCACATTCGACCACACGGCACAGAACCGGCGGACGGTCTCGATGGGGGTCTCGTTGTCGTTGGCCACAGGTCTCCTTCCGGGTCAGGCTCGGTCGATCGTGACGGCGGACACGGGTGGGAGGCCGTCGGCGAGCACCCGCCATGTGCGTCCGGCGTCCTCGGAGCCGTACACGACGCCGTCGGCGCCACCGAACGCCACATGCGAGCCGTCGGTGTCCAGGCACGCGGTGTCGACATTGTGCGGCTGCCAGTCGGGCAGTCCGTCGGCGCATCGTTCGAGCGGCCCGTCGCCGTCGATGGCGCGCCGGTACACCGCAGCTTCTTCGGTGAACGGTCCGGTCGAGGCACTCACGAACATCATGTCGCCCGCGATCGCCACCGCCCGGCAGTACGAGGCATGCAACCCGCTGGTGAGCACCGTCCACGTCGCGCCGGCGTCGTCGCTCCGGCACAACCCCACCGCAGCCGCGGCGAGCACGAGCTCGGGCCGGGTGGGATGGGCGCGCACCTGGTGGACGTCGGCGTCGACGTCGATGGTCGGCTCCCATGTGGCGCCCCCGTCGGTCGACCGCGGGATCCCACCCACGTGGACGTTGGCGAGCAGGACGCCAGCGGCGGTCGCGGTCAGCGAGCGTACGTACGGCTTACGGCTTCCGACCGCGTGCCAGTCGTCGCGCCCGGCGACGGCCTCGAACCCCGGGATGGGCTCGAAGCGCTTCTTCTTGTAGACGCGCGTCAGCGACGATCCCCAGCCGACGATGGCGTCGTCGACCCGGGCCAGCAACGCACCGTGGATCCCGAGCGAGCGTTCCGGCGACCGCACCGTGAGGGACTGGCGCCAGCCGTCGCTCGCTTCGTACACGACCGTCTCGTTGTCGAAGATCGCCCAGCCGTCGCTCAGCGCGGTAACCGCATGGCCGGCGACTTGGCGTTCCGGCGCGTCCCCTGAGTCGTCGAGCGTGAACAGTCCGTCCGCGGTCCCGACGCGCACGCTCAAGGCACTCCCCGGTCGCCGTCGCAAGCTCCGGCTCCTGCGATGACGGTCGGCAAAGCCGCCGTCATCGCGCGCCGACCTTGAACCCCTCGAGCACCACCCTCCACCGCGCCGGGTCGGAGCGGTACGGCGCGTTGAAGCTGATGCGGTCGACGAGCCCCCCGTAGCGCGCCAGCACCCGCGGCGCGATCTCCTCCGGTGTCCCGCGCACGGTGAACATGTCGACGAGATCGTCGTCGATCAGGTCGCCCATCTCCTCCCAGCGTCCCTCCTTGGAGAGCCGGTTGAGCTCCGGTTGGATCTCGCCCCAACCGTGCACGTCGAGCACGCGCCGGTACGCCGGGGTCGAGCCGTAGAACGCGAGCTGGCGGCGAACGCCGCCTTCGGCGGCGGCGATCTCCTCGTCCGAGTCGCCCGTCACGATCATCAGCGGGAAGGCGATCTCGAACTCGTCGCGCTTGCGACCGCCGCGGGCGAACCCGCGCTCGAGCGCAGGGAGCGTGACCTCGCGCAGAAACCGCTCGGTGCTGAACGGGTGGACGAGGAACCCGTCCGCGACCTCGCCGGCGACCTCGGTCATCGCGGGGCCGACGCCGGCGAGCCAGAGGCGAGGCGGTCCGTACGGGTTCGGTCCCGGGTTGAAGAACGGCGTCATCAGCGTGTGGCGGTAGAAGTCGCCGTCGAATCGCAGGGGCGCGCCTTCGTGCCAGCACGCCCAGATGGCGCGGATCGCTAGCGCGAGTTCCCGCATGCGGGCGGCGGGCCTGGACCACGGCATCGAGAAGCGCTTCTCGATGTGTGGGCGGATCTGCGAGCCGAGCCCGAGGATGAATCGGCCCTCCGAGACGCTCTGGAGGTCGTACGCCGTCTGCGCCAGCGTCATAGGGTTTCGGGCGAACGCGACTGCGATCGCCGTCGACAGCTCGAGGCGCTCGCTGTGCTCGGCGGCGAGGAGCAGGGGCAGGAATGGGTCGTGTGGCCCTTCGAACGTGACCGCGCCGTCGTAGCCGGCGGCTTCCAGCTCTCGTGCACGGGACGGCATCTCGGCGAGATTGTCGTTGAGCGACCCGTCTACCTTCACGGTTTCTCCTGTCGCCGTCGCAAGCTCCGGCTCGTCTTCCGCTCGTGGCCCTCGCAAGCTCGCGCATGATCGTAGATCGGGTGGGGCACGCGGAACGCCAGAGAGCGGCGCGAACGGCGGCGGTACGCTCGTCGCATGGGTGAGG
>JBKPDG010000203.1:0-11705 GCA_046727755.1 Actinomycetota bacterium | reverse complement strand
AGCCGGATGGACTGGAACGTCCGGGCGATGCCACGCCCCACGATGGCGTTGGGGCGCAGGCCGACGATGCTCCGGCCCTCGAAGAGGATCTCACCGCGGTCCGGGGTGAGCAGCCCCGTGACCACGTTGAAGAAGGTCGTCTTCCCGGCCCCGTTCGGGCCGATCAGGCCCACGATCGACCGCGCGGGAATGACGAGATCGACCTGGTTGACCGCAACGAGGCCCCCGAAGGCCCGGGTCACGCCACGCGCTTCGAGGAGGGGCCGGCCCCCGGCATCCCGGGGCGCCACGGCGGACCGGAGCCATGCGGGAATGCGCTCGGCACGCGGGGCCGACGGCGCGGAGACCAGGAGGCCCGCCTCCTCCGTCTCGTCCACGTCCACCGCCACCGGCCGGACGCGCCGCCCGACCAGCCCCTCGGGCTTGAAGAGCATGACGAGCGCCAGCCCGAGGCCGAAGAAGAACCAGCGCCAGAGCGTCAGGTCCACCGTCGTCAGCAGGGCGATGCCCGTCTGAGCGCCGACCCACCGGACGAGGTGCGTCATCTGGGCCAGCAGGAGGCGGTCGAAGAGCGTGATCAGCATCCCGCCCACGATCACGCCCTTGAGGCTCCCCATGCCGCCGAGCACCACCATGCACAGCAGGATGATGGAGACGTTGAACTCGAAGGCGCCGGGTGTGATGGCCTGGAGCTTCGCGGCGTAGAAGGAGCCCGCGAACCCCGAGAAGGAGGCGCCGAGCGCGAAGGCCAGGAGCTTCGTCTTGATGGGGTCGACACCCATGCAATCCGCCGCCGTCTCGTCCTCCCGGATGGCCATCCACGCCCGCCCGAGCCGCGAGTCGCGCATCCGGTTCATCGCCCACAGGGATCCGGCTCCGATGATCAGGATCAGGAAGTACCAGGGGATCGCGCTGTTCTCGAAGTCCACGCCCGGC
Source organism: Actinomycetota bacterium (assembly GCA_046727755.1). Lineage (GTDB taxonomy): Bacteria > Actinomycetota > Acidimicrobiia > IMCC26256 > JACDBD01 > JALZAA01. Next base: position 10,769 of record JBKPDG010000203.1, on the reverse strand, counting down.
AGGTACGGGCGGCCGACCGGATTGACCCCGTTCTCGCCGCCCGTCAGGTTCAGGCGCTGGACAGGCTTCCAGCTCCCGATCTCGATGTTCACGTCCCCCAGGTTCCGGATGAACACGGGGATGATCTCGCCGAAGCCAAGCGTGATGATCGCCAGGTAGTCGCCGCGGACCCGCAGGGTGGGAGCGCCGATGACGAGGCCGAGCAGGGCCGAGATGAGTGCCGAGACCCAGATGATGACCCAGAAGCTCCACCGGTGGCCGTACAGCGGGGAGCCGAGGACCGGCGAGTTGAGGAGGCCCATCGCGTAGGCGCCGATCGCGAAGAACGCGGCGTACCCGAGGTCGAGCAGCCCCGCGTAGCCGACGACGATGTTGAGGCCGAGGGCGAGCAGGACGTAGATCATCCCGTCCGTGACGGCGTACACGGTCTGGGCCTGGAGGGCGTGGTCCACGAAGGGATAGGCGAGCAGTACCGCCATCAGCAGTCCGATCGACGCCGCCCGCCGTCCGCTCATGCGAGCCCGCTCACACCTTGTCCAGCGTGCGCTCGCCGAGAAGCCCGTGGGGACGGAACACCAGGACGAGGATCAGGATCGTGAAGACGACGGCGTTGGTCCAGCGCGCGGAGATGTACTGGTCGCTCCAGGCGGAGAGGAAGCCGATGAGGAGACCCCCCAGCGCGGCGCCGGGCATGTTGCCGATCCCGCCGAGCACCGCGGCCGTGAACGCGCGCAGCCCGGCCTGGTAACCCACGTACCACTGGCCGATGTTGTAGTAGATGCCCTGGATCAGCCCGGCGGCGCCGGCCAGCGCCCCGCCGATGAAGAACGTGAGGATGATCGTCTTCTCGACGTTGATCCCCATCGCCTGGGCGGTGTCCCGATCCTGGGCGGTTGCCCGCATCGCCTTCCCCCACGTCGTGCGCGTCACGAAGTACTGAAGCGCAAGCATCAGGGGGATGGTCGCCCCGAAGACGAGCAGGTCCTTGGTCGTGAGGAAGATCCTCGAGTTCCAGCCGAGCCACTCGTAGAGAATGTCCACCGACGGAAAGATGTCCGGATACGAGAACGGCGCGGGCCCCTTCCAGACCAGGGCGATGTTCTCGAGCATGAACGACACGCCGATGGCCGTGATCAGCGGCGCCAGGCGGGTCGACTGGCGCAGCGGCCGATAGGCGAGCCGGTCAATGGTCACGTTGATGGCCGCCGTCGTGAGCATCGTGGCGACGAAGACGAGGGGCAGGATGGTGACCAGCTCCCACCCCTGGAGCGTCCGGGCCATGCCGAGGAGGGTGAAGTAGCTCAGCGAGATGACGAGCCCGAGCATGAACACGTCGCCGTGGGCGAAGTTGATCAGCTGGAGGATGCCGTACACCATCGTGTAGCCCATCGCGACCAGGGCGAAGACGGATCCGCGGGTCAGCCCGTTGATGCTCTGCTGGACGAGGACTTCCCACCAACTCATGCGTGCGGGGGGATCTCGGGGATCAGGTGGAGGGCCGGCGAGGGCCGGCCCTCCCGCTCCAATCGCCTATTCGAGGATGGACTCGAACGCGACCGTGCAGCCGGGCTCCTTGTCGGTCTTGACGACCTTGAACCCGGACATGGTCTCGAGGGTGGTGTCTCCGTTCTCGTCGAAGCTGAACTTGCCGTTCAGGCCGTCGTAGTTCTTGAGCCCGGCGATCGCCTTCCGGACGGCCTCGCGCTTCGCCATCGGGGTCGTCCCCTTCTCGATGTCGGCCGCGGCGCGCTTGATGCCGTCGATGGCGATCCGAGCGGCCTCCGTCGAGTAGAGGGCGTAGCCGGTCGGCTCCTTGCCGAACTTCTTCTTGTAGTTCTCGTAGGTCGTGGCGCCGACCCCCTTCATCTTCTCGAAGGGGAGGCTCGCGAACGTGATGCGCATCTCGGTGCCGAGGGCGGCGTCGCAGGTCCCCGCCTTCAGCACCTCTTCCTCGTAGAGGCCGTCGGGGCCGATGAGCCGGACCCCCCGCGCGGCCACGAGGCCGAGGTCCTTCATCTGGCGCAGGACGATGGGGGCGCCCGTGTCGACGACGCCCGCCAGGTACACCAGGTCGGCACCCGAGGCACGCACCTTCGTCAGGAGCGGCTTCTGGTCCGGCTGCTTGTAGTCGAAGCCCTCGTTCGCCGCCACCTGCAGGCCGAACTTCTTGGCGGCGGCCTCGAAGACGTCGGCGATGCCCTTGCCGTAGAGCTCCTGGTCGTTCAGGACGTAGACCTTCTTGGCTCCCAACTGCTTGGCCCACTTGGCGCCCACGGTGCCCTGGACGTCATCCGGTGGCGGGACCCGGAAGTAGTTGACGAAGCCCATGGGGCGGTAGATCTCGGGCTCCCCGGGGGCGGCGCCGGCCTTCCGGGTGAGACCGGGATACGTGTTGGCCGGCGTGATCTGGGCCATATGGGCCCGGTTGTTGATCGGGATCGACACCTTCGCCGCGCCGGAGTTGTAGGTGCCGATGTAGACGATCGCGAGCGGGTCGGCGACGGCCTTGTTCGCGTTCTCCGCTTCGACCGCCCCGTCCCACTTACCGGTCTGGGGCGAGGCGTCGTCGAGGTTCACGACCTCGAGGCAATACCCCGCGACCACGCCGTTCACCTCGGCGACGGCCATGTCCACGCCGTTCTTCATGCCGGTGCCCTCGGCGAGCATCGCCCCCTGCATGGGCCACGACGTGTATATCCGAAGCTTGCCCTTCGGACACTGCTGCGCGTCGGCGGGTGCCGCGAGCGTCACGACGAGGGCCGCCACGGCGGCCATTCCAATCTCCTTCCACCCTCGCATATCCGACCTCCTCCTACGTGACCTGGGTCAAGGCTGGACTCTTGTGAGTCGGGCGCAAGCGGCCCGGCTCGCCTGGGACCTCGGCTTCCGTACCTGCCCGAAACTGGACCGATCGTATCTGGGCAGCACTGCCCGGAGAATCGAGTGGGACCGTACGCTACTATGGGCCTCCGGAGGTGTCAAGAAGACACCGGCCCCGGGCGCCCAAGGCGAGACAACTGGCCCAGCCGCTGCGGTGCGCGCGCCGCGTTGACTCGTGGAACGCGGGCCTGCGGCCACCCAAACCGGCTCCGTCCCGCCAGTCATCCGCAGAGGGCACGACGGGCTCCTCGCTTCTTAGGACGGCAGACGGTCGCCGCCCCGGCGGATCAGAGCCCCGACTCCAGGAACGTGGTGGAGTAGTCCCCGGCGACGAATCGGGGATCAGCCAGGAGACGCGCGTGGAGGGGAAGGGTCGTCTTGATCCCGTCCACGAGGAACTCCGCCACGGCTCGCCGCATCCGGGTCAGGGCCTGAGCCCGATCGACCCCCTGGGTGATGACCTTGGCCACCAGGGAGTCGTAGTGCGGGGGAACCGTGTACCCCGCAAAGCAGTGGCTGTCCACGCGCACGCCGGGACCCCCCGGGGCCACGTATCCCGTGATGCGCCCCGGGCTCGGGGTGAAGTTGACGGGATCCTCTGCCGTCACCCGGCACTCGATCGCGTGGCCCGAGGCCACGACGTCCTCCTGCTGGAGCCCGAGCGGTTCTCCGGCCGCGATCTGGATCTGCGCGCGGACGACGTCCACACCGGTCACCATCTCGGTCACCGGGTGCTCGACCTGGATGCGGGTGTTGACCTCCAGGAAGTAGAACCGCCCGTGCCGGTCGAGCAGGAACTCCACCGTGCCGGCGCTTTCGTAGCCCGCCGCCCGGCAGAGCCGGAGCGCCGCCGCCGTGAGCTCCTGACGGACGGCCTCGGTCATCGCCGGACAGGGCGTCTCCTCCAGGAGCTTCTGATGGCGCCGCTGGATGGAGCAGTCCCGCTCGCCCAGGTGGATGGTCTGGCCATGCCCGTCGGCCAGGACCTGGACCTCGACGTGGCGGGCGCCCTCGACGTACTTCTCGAGATAGATCTCGGAGGAGCCGAAGGCGGCCGCAGCCTCGCTCTGGCAAGTCCGGACGCCCACCGCCAGGGCGTCGGCGTCCCAGACGACGCGAATCCCGCGCCCACCGCCTCCCATTGACGCCTTGAGCAGCACGGGGTAGCCGAGGGCTTCCGCGACCAGCCGCGCATCGGTCTCGTCCCGCACGGCCCCGTCGCTGCCGGGCAGGAGAGGCACGTCCGTCTTGCGCGCGAGCTCTCGCGCGCGGACCTTGTCTCCGAGGAGCCGGATGACCTCCGGACTCGGCCCGATGAAGCGGATGTTGCAGGCCCGGCAGATCTCTGCGAACGTCGCGTTCTCCGCGAGGAAGCCATACCCGGGGTGGACGGCCTCGGCGTCGGTCACCTCGGCGGCGGCGATGAGCTGCGGGATGTTCAGGTAGCTCTGTGCGCTGTCCTCCGGACCGATGCAGATGCTCTCGTCCGCGAGGCGCACGGGGAGCGAACCGGCATCGGCCGTCGAGTGGGCCACGACCGAGCGGATCCCCATCTCCCGGCACGTGCGAAGGATGCGGAGCGCGATCTCCCCGCGATTGGCGATCAGGATCTTGCCGAACATCGGGGCCTTCGGCTCGCGGTGCCGTCGGGAAGGTTGGCCCAGCAGGATCGGCAGAACATCGGCCCCTCTCGCGCGGGCCGGCTGGTGCTACGGCTCCAAGAGGAACAGGGGCTGACCGTACTCGACCGGCTGCGTGTTCTCCACGAGCACCTTCACCACGCGCCCGGCGACCTTGGATTCGATCTCGTTCATGAGCTTCATCGCCTCGATGATGCAGACGACTTGCCCCTTCTTCACGCGATCCCCGTCCCGGACGAACGGCTGCGCGTCCGGGGACGGCGCGCGATAGAACGTGCCGACCATGGGCGCCTCGATGGTGAGCAGGTGCGCCTCGCTCGCCTCCGCCGCGGCCGTCGCCAGAGTCGTCGCCACGGCCGGCAAGGCCGGAGCCGGAGCGCCGGGGAGAGCGGGGGCCGCCGCCATCGGCGCGGGCTCCCGCCGCAGGCGCACCCGGACGCCCTCGCGCTCGACCTCGACCTCGGTGAGGCCGTAGTCGCGGAGGAGCTCGGCGAGCCGGCGGATCTCTCGCTGGTTCACCACTCCCTCACGCCCGTTCGATGTACGCCCCGGTGCGGGTGTCGATCCGGAGGACCTCACCCTGGTCGATGAAGAGCGGGACCTGCACGACGGCCCCCGTCTCGAGCGTGGCCGGCTTGGAGCCGCCCGACGCCGTGTCCCCCCGGAGCCCCGGGTCCGTCTTCACCACCTCCAGCTCGACGAAGTTCGGGACGTCGACGCCCGCGGGGTCGCCGTTGATGACGAAGACCTCGACCTCCATCGTCTCCTTGAGCCAGTTCGCCGCCTCCCCGACCACGTCGGCGGGGAGCGCGATCTGCTCGTAGGTGTCGAGGTTCATGAAGTGGAAGTTGTCGTCCTTGTAGAGGAACTGCATCGAGCGCTGCTCGTACTCGACGAGGCCGACCTTCTCCCCCGCCCGGAAGGTGCGGTCCACCACTCTCCCGAGGCGGAGGTGCTTCAGCTTGGTGCGGACGAACGCGCCGCCCTTGCCGGGCTTCACGTGCTGGAACTCGACGATGTTGTACGGCTGCCCGTCGAGCTCGATCTTCAGGCCCTTCCGGAACTCCGCGGTCGATACCTGCATCGGCTATCCTCGCGGCCGCCGCACCGGGCTCCTCGGTCGCCCGAGGTCGCCCAGCCGCGCGCGGGCTATCTCATGATCCGGGTGCCGGACTACGATCCGGCTGAACACCGCAGTGGCCTCGTCCGTGAGCCCCTGCGCCAGGCAGAGGTCGCCGAACGCGACCGTCGCGTACGTATCGCCGACGAGGAGCGGCCAGAGTCCGCCCGCGCCGGAGGTGACCTGCCCCATGACCCCCACCTCGAGGGCCCGGCAGAGCCCCTCCACCCCACGGTCGTGAGGGTCGAGCGCTCCCAAACGCTGGACGTACCCCAGGGCTCCCGTCGGATCGCCGTCTCGCAGGGCGCACTGCACGGCAATCCTCAGGGCCGGCTCGTGGTCGGGCTCGCCCTCGAGGAACTGCTGGATCTCCGCCCGGGCCGACCCGGTATCGCCGGTCTCGAGGAGCGCCTTGGCCAGGACGAGCCGGGTCGTCGTGTACCCCGGGTGGCGTGCCAGCCCTTCACGGCAGCGCGTCACGGCCTCTTCGGCCCGACCAGCCCGCCGGTACGCCTCGGCCAGTGCTGCGTACGCCTGGGAGGTAGGCTCCCGGGCCAGCCGTGCCTCGAACTGTCGGATCTCGGCGGTGCTTGGCAAGCGCTGGTCTCGACCGGGCCCGAGCCGGCCCCACTATACGGGCGTGGCTCCGAGATTGTCAACGCGGTGAAGCACAAACGCGCATCGCGCCCGCAGTTCCGACCCCTCAGCGGGCGTTGGACCCGGTCCCTTGCGTCAGTATAGTGGGGCCATGCTGGGGTGCCGAGGACGGCTGGCCGCCATCGGGACCTGTGTCGCGCTCGCCACAATGCTCGGCGGACCGGCCCTCGGCGCGCCTCCCGCCGGTCCGGCGCGCGGGCGCTCGGCGGAGCCCCGCGCCTACCTCATCCACCTGATCCATGGGGGCGATCCGATCGTGGTCCAGAAGTACGTCGAGGAGGACGGCCAGATCAAGTTCGAGAAGTACGGGGGCTGGGTCGCGATCCCGAAATACGAGGTCGTCCGCATCGTGCCCGATGAGGCCGACGACACGGACAAGGGCCTGCTGCCGCCCGCTCCGGTAGAGGCCTCCGACGGGCCCGTCTACGTCGCCACGCGGAACGGGGCCGCGTTGCGGGCCACCAGCGTCGGCGCGAAGGGCGCTGAGGTCCACGTGAGCACGCCGGAGGGCTCGCTCACCTTTCGCCGGGCGGACCTGGTCGGTGTGCTGCGGATTCCCGCGCCCCCGGCGGTGCCAGAGGCCTGGATCACGATCTGGAGCTCCGACGGCGGGAGCGCAGAGCCGAGGCCGTCGGGCTCCGGAGCGGGCGCCCGGTCCCCGGCCCCGCCGCCCAGCCTGACCGATCGGCCGCATCTCCTCCATCTCGCGAACGGGACCGTGATCCAGGTGGAGGGCTTCTGGATCGAGGCCGGTGAGATCCGGTTCCGGCGCCTCGGCGGGATCGTCGGGTTCGCGCTGCAGGAGATCACCCGCCTCCTGCCGCAGGAGGTCGAGCCGGTGCGCGGTCGCATCGCAGCTCGCTTCGTCCGCCAGCTCGGCCTTGATCGCGTGGAGGTCCGGCTGAACGACGGACTCAAGCGCGTCCAGCTGATCGGCGTGGAGCCGGTCCCGGGGAACGGTGCGCGGGAGGATCCGTGGGCCACGGTCGAGCACGGGCTCCTGGTCCACCTCGAGTTCGACCGCGAGCGGTCCCTCCCGGACGGGGACTGGCTCGCCTACGTGTACCTGCCGAGCGGGCGGATGCTGAACGCCGAGCTGATCCGGGCGGGGCTGGCCCGGCCTCGGGCCGAGACCCAGAACATCCGCTACCTCGACCTGTTCCAGGAGATCCAGGCCACCCGGTAGCCCAGAGGCCCGCGACGAGCAGGTCGACCGCGGGCCACACGTGCTCCTGCCGGTCAATCGAAACGCCAGGTGAAGGGTACCTGCGGGTTCAGGCCCTTGGTCTGATCGCCGATCTACCCGCCGAACCGCGGGACGCCGAGCGGATCCGGGTCGGCCTGCCTAGTCCCGCGCCAACGACCCAGAACGTCCGTGACCCGCGACCTGTTCCAGCGGGTACTGCTGTCAACCCCGCTTCCCATCACTAGGCGCGGCCGAGGCCACGACCGCCCCCTGGTCCAAGGCCCCGCGCCAGTCATCCGTCCCTGAGGCGGTCGTCCCTACGGCACGGCGGGAGCCGTCGGCACGGTGGGGACGGTCGGGGCGGCGGAGGTGGTCGAGACGGCCGGAGTGGTCGGGGCGGCGGGGGTGGTCGACGGCGACGCCAACGGCGGCCCGAAGTTGACCAAACCGATCCCCGGGACCGCAGCCTCGACGAAGGCCGTGACGGTAGCAGACGTCGTGCCCTGCGCGTTGGCGGCGTCTGTCGGGGAGACACTGAGTGTGGTGGACGCCTGACCGGACGCGTTGGTGAACACCACGGTCTGGTCCAGCGTCCCGACATCGGTGCTGAACTGAACCATTTTCCCCGGGAGCGGTTGGCCGTTCAGGTTCGTCACGAACGCCGTGACGCCCGCCCGCCGGCCCGGCGTAATCGTGTTCGGGTTGACGCCAACCACGACTCTGATATCGGCAGATGTGTTGGCGAAGCCCGTGGTCGCCGCCGGGCCGCCGGCGAACCTCGGCCCGCTGGTCCCGTCGTTGTCCGAGCACGCCTGGATCAGCGTGGCGGTCATGAGGAGGCCGAAGGCGACGAGGGTCCACGGGCGGACCTCCCACGGGCGGCCGCGTCTCCCGCTGGGAGGTGACGATTTCGCGTCCATGGTCCTGGCCCCCTAGAAGACCGTGATGAGCACGGTGTCGAAGGCGTCCTCGACGCTGGCCGTGATGGTGGACGTCCCTCGGTCTGTGGTCCCGCAGAACGTCACGGTGGCGGCTCCGCGAACCGTAGTCGCGGTTTGGCTGAAGGCCGCAGCTGTGGTCGGGCTGTCCGTGAAGCAGCAGAGCGTCGTCGCGAAGAGCACCGGGACGCCGTCGACCAGCTGTCCCTGCGTGTTCGAGACCTTGGCCTGCACCAGCGAGCACCCGCCGACCGTCGGGGCGGCGGTGGAACCCGCCCTGGCCCCGGGCACGACGTTGGGGCTGGCGACGAGATCGAGGATCAGGCCCGAAGCCGCGCTGGGCTGCGTGCTCGAGCCCCGGTTGGGCCCGTCGCAGCCCGCCAGGGCCGCTCCGAGGACGAGAACGCACAGCATCGGCCCCCACGGCATCCTTCGCATCGGCTCCCTTTCCGCTGTCTGCGTCCCGGCGCGCGTCATTCCTGGATCTCCCGCAAGACCTCCAGCACGGTGGCCATCGGGACGTCGTGGCAGACGTCCGCCTGCCCCACGCTCCTCAGGAGGACGAAGGGCACGCGGCCATCCCGGGCCTTCTTGTCGTGGCGCAAGGCATCGACGAGCGCTCGCGGATCGAGGCCGCTGAACCGGGTCGGAAGTCCGACCCCTCGGAGCAGCGCCTCCTGTCGCTCTGCTGTGCGCGCGTCCGTCCAGCCGATTCGCGCCGCGATTCGTCCGGCCGCGGTCAGCCCGATGGCCACGGCCTCGCCGTGAAGCCAGCGGCGATAGCCTGACAGAGCCTCGAGCGCGTGACCGACCGTGTGGCCGTAGTTCAGCACCATGCGGAGGCCGGTCTCCTCGCGCTCGTCACGCTCGACGATCCGCGCCTTCTCGGTACAGCAGGTCGCGACCACGTCGCCCAGCAAGATCGCGTCCCTCCGGCGGAGCTGGTCGAGCCCGCTCTCGAGGGCGGTGAACAGGTCCGCGTTGAGCGCGGCCCCCGTCTTCACGACCTCGGCGAGCCCCGAGCGGTACTCCCGCTCCGGCAGGGTGCGGAGCGCCTCCGGGTCGATCAAGACGAGGCGGGGCTGATGGAAGGCGCCGATCAGGTTCTTGCCCCGCGGATGGTTGACGGCCACCTTCCCGCCGACGGACGCGTCGACCTGGGCAAGCAGTGTCGTCGGCACCTGGATCACCGGCAGGCCGCGCATGAACGCCGCCCCGGCGAACCCCGCCAGGTCGCCCACTACGCCGCCTCCGACGGCGACGACGGGGGAGGACCGATCGAGGCCGTGAGCGAGGAAGGCGTCCCAGAGCCGCTCGGCCTCGCGGAGGCTCTTGCTCTCCTCGCCTTCCGGCACCAGGAGCACGGTCGGTTCGAAGCCGGCGCCCCGCAGGCTGTCCGCCACCCTCGCCGCGTGCGATGCGACGGCCGACTGCGTGACAACCGCCGCCCGGCCACCGACACGCAGCCGGGCGCATGCCGGCCCGGCCGCGTCGAGAAGACCCGGCCCGATCTGGACCGTGTAGCTCCGGTCCCCCAGGTGCACCTTGACCTCGCGCACCCGTTTGCTCGCCAGCCCTACCTCTTGAAGAAGAAGAAAAAGCGCTGCACGGGACCAGGCCGGTCGGTCTTGTACATGTCGACCAGTTCCAGGAGCGCCCCGAGGCGCCTCCTCGCCTGGCGGACCTCCTCCTCCGCATCCCGGACCGGATCCTCCAGGAAGGCGATAGCCTCGGGGGACTGACAACGCGCAGCCTCCGCCTGCCTGGCTGGCTCGCCGCCTGCCGCGCCGACGGGCGTGCCGGCCGCCTGATTACAGGCGCGCAGGCGCTCGCGATACCTTGCGTTCGCGTCCTCGAGGTTCTTGGCCTCCCGATCCACGATCCCCTGGTACACGCGCGGCATCATCGTGGGTAGGCGCTCGACCGGACAGAAGAGGGCGATCTCGATCCCGTCACGCGTGACACGCCGCACGCGGTCGCAGCCGACCGCGAACACGTACTGGCTGTCGTCGTCCCGGTAGAAGATCCACGGCGTCTCCTCGGTATAGAAGGTCGCCCTCACGGGCTCGGTGTGACCGAAGAGGTAGATCGTCCACTGCTGGGCGTCGGTCGACGACGCGACACCGAGCACGGCGAGCCCGGCCGCCACACCGAGCGCGAGTCTCTCGACGGCGCGCGGAGCCACTACCGCTCTCCCGACGGCCACGGCGAAAATGCGGGGGTGGGCCGGATGGCGGGGACCTGCACCGGCGTCAGGGGAGCCGCCGAGACCGACTTCTGGATCGACGGCGGGCCCTCTCCCCTGGGCCCGAGCGGGACCGGCCCCCCGGGCGGCGCCGGCACCGGAG